>JBOHIC010000309.1:0-2023 GCA_050725835.1 Novosphingobium sp. | reverse complement strand
CTGGCTGGCCGAGGCGCCGCTGGTGGGTCGCCTGAAGGCCGCCTTCGCGGCGCACGGCGTTGCGCCCGAGCGCCTTTCGCTCGCCGGCTGGATCGAACCGACGGAGAGCCATCTCGCGGCCTACGGCGCGGTCGACATCGCGCTCGATCCGTTTCCCTACAACGGCACGACGACGACGCTCGAAGCCCTATGGATGGGGGTGCCGGTCGTGACGCTGGCGGGCGCGCGGCACTCGGGCCGGGTCGGGGCAAGCCTGCTCACCCATGCCGGGCTCGCCGAACTGGTCGCCGATTCGCCGGCCGCTTATATCGCGATCGCCACGGCGCTGGCGGGCGATCTTGAAAAGCTCGCCGAGTACCGCCAGAGCTTGCGCGAGCTATTGGGTCGCTCGGCCCTGATGGATGCGCCCGGTTTTGCCCGCGATCTCGAAGCCGCGTATCGCCGCATGTGGCGCGCGTGGTGCGGCTAAAGCGCCCTCATGGTGAGATTCCTCACCCCGAGCTTGTCGAGGGGCGAACCATGAGCTTCCTCACCCTTCGACAGGCTCAGGGTGAGGAAGCTCAGCATGGAGACCTTTGCGCGGGGGCGAGATGGGGATGAGGGCGGTGTCCAAGACGTGCCTGGGAGGAAGGATCGCGGTCGAGGCAGGGGGAATTGGCGATCGACGGCGGGATTGGGGTCGCGGCGGACAGACTCATCCCCCGGCGCAGACCTGCCATCGTCGTAGATTGAGGGCCATGCAGGCCAGCGTGCAGGCGACGGCGTTGCGAGCAGCGGAGAAGTAGGGCATGCGATGGAAGCCGTAGCTGCGTTTGAGGGTGCCGAAGACGGCCTCGACCTTGCGCCGGGTCCGCGAGAGAAGGTGATTGTGGGCGATTTCGGCTGGCGACAGCGGCCGGTTGGGCCGCCCGCGCCGCATGATCGCCGCGGCGATGCCCCGTTCGTCAAGCCAGCCGCGCAGGCCCGCGCTGTCGTAGCCGCGATCGGCGTACACCGTGCCGGCGTCTTCGGGCAGGAGATCGGCCGCCACCGTCACCTCCTGGACGTTGGCCGGCGTCAGGCGCAAGCGGCGCACCAGGCACGAGCCGTCGTCGACCGCCACGTGCAGCTTGTAGCCGAAGGTGAAGCGGCCGCGCTCGTTGTTGGCGCCAAAGCGCGCCTCGGGATCGACGGGGCTCGTCTGACCCTCGTCCAGCCGCGGGCGGCGCGCCGCACTCGTCACCAGCGAGGCGTCGATCAGCGTCCCTTGCTTCACCATCGCCCCGCACCCCTCCAACTGGCGCGTCAGCTCGCCGAACAACCGTTCGATCAGCCCGCCCTCGGCCAGCTTCTGGCGAAACCGCCAGATCGTCGCGTGATCGGGCGTCTCGTCCTCCGCCGACAGCCCGACGAACTCCAGAAAGCTCATGCGATCGAACAGCGCCGCCTCCATCGCCGGGTCCGACAGCCCGTACCAGCGTTGCAGCAGCAGCACCTTGAACATCATCAACGGCGGATACGCCGCCTCGCCCTTCACCGCCCGGTGGATCCCATCCAGCATCCCCGCGAACGGCCCCCAATCCACCAGCCGCGCGATCTCCGCCAGCGGCTCCTTGCGCCGCTCACGGCGGCGCTTCAGCGCGCCATCGAGCCAGCTCAACTGTCCAATCCGCCGCCGCCCCATCTTCTCCTCCCATGTCGCTTCACCGACATGGAATCACACCACGCTCATTCGTGCAAAGGTCTCCACCATGAGGACGGCGTCGGCTCAAAACAGCTTGCCGCCGGCTGGCACCGCTTTATCGGGAACGATCAGCACCACGGACCCGTTTGCGTCCGGAAAGCCCAGCACCAGAACCTCGGAGAGGAATTTGCCGATCTGGCGCGGTGGGAAATTCACCACCGCCGCCACCTGGCGGCCGACCAGAGCGTCGGGCGTGTAGTGCGTGGTGAGTTGCGCCGAACTATTCTTCCCGCCGAGTTCCGGACCAAAATCGACCCGCAACTTGATCGCCGGTTTGCGCGCCTCGGGAAACGGCTCGGC
>JBOHIC010000308.1:0-12926 GCA_050725835.1 Novosphingobium sp. | reverse complement strand
CCCCAACCCCTCCCCACTGGGGAGGGGCGAAATGCGCAATGCGGGTTGGAGGTTCGATGCCCAAGTTCAAAACCCTCGACGACCTCCCCGATCCGCGCGGAAAGGTCGCGCTCGTCCGGGTCGACCTCAACCTGCCGATGCAGGACGGCGCGGTGACCGACAACACCCGGGTGCGCGCCGCCGCGCCGACCGTGCTCGAACTCGCCGATGGCGGGGCCAAGGTGCTGCTGCTCGCGCACTTCGGCCGGCCCAAGGGGGCGCGGTCGTCGACCATGTCGCTGAGCATGGTGGTCGATTGCCTGCAATCGGTGTTCGGGCGCGAGGTGATGTACGTCTCGGAAATTGCCGGCGACATCGTCAAGCAGGTGCTCGGCGTGATGCGCCCGGGCGACATCGCGGTGCTCGACAACACTCGGTTCTGGCCGGGCGAGGAAGCCAACGACCCCGAACTGGTCCGCGCCATCGCCGCCAACGGCGATTTCTACGTCAACGACGCCTTCTCCGCCGCGCACCGCGCCCATGCCTCCACCGAGGGACTCGCGCATGTGCTGCCGGCCTACGCCGGGCGGGCGATGCAGGCCGAGCTCGAGGCGCTGGAGAAGGCGCTGGGCCAGCCCGAGCGCCCGGTCGCGGCGGTGGTCGGCGGGGCCAAGGTTTCCTCCAAGCTCGATGTCCTTAGTCACCTGGTGGCGCAGGTCGATCACCTGATTATCGGCGGGGGGATGGCCAACACCTTTCTCGCCGCGCGCGGGGTGAACGTCGGCAAGTCGCTGTGCGAGCACGATCTTTCGGCGACGGCTGAGGGTATCCTCGCCGCCGCCGACGCGGCCGGGTGCACCGTCCACCTGCCTTACGACGTCGTGGTGGCCAAGGAATTCGCAGCCAATCCGCCGTCGCTGCGCACCTGCAACGTTCACGAGGTCGCCGCCGACGAGATGATCTTAGACGTCGGCCCTTCCGCGACCGAGGCGCTCGCCGACGTGCTCAAGACCTGCCGCACCCTCGTATGGAACGGCCCTCTCGGCGCCTTCGAGACCCCGCCGTTCGACGCCGCCACCGTCGCGCTGGCCAAGAGCGCCGCCGCGCTCACCCGCGAAGGCGCGCTGGTTTCGGTCGCGGGCGGGGGCGATACCGTCGCCGCACTCAACCACGCCGGTGTCGCGAGCGAGTTTTCCTATGTCTCGACCGCGGGCGGGGCCTTCCTCGAATGGATGGAAGGCAAGGAGCTCCCGGGGGTCAAGGCGCTCGCGACATGAGCGAGGAAATCGGCGTCGCCACCGGCGACGGCTACACCCTGGTGAGCGAGGGCGAGTGGGCGGGCTGGCACGTCTGGCACGGCGATCCGTTCGAGGACCGCAACGGACCGTTCTACGCCAAATTCGCGCCCGAGCCGGTCTGCGCCTTCCGCGCCGAGCCGCGCCACATGAACGGCGCGGGCTTCATGCACGGCGGGTGCCTGCTGACCTTTGCCGATTCCGCCCTGTTCGCGATTGCCCGCGCGCACCTGCTCGGATCGATGGCGGTCACGCTCAACCTCGCGGGCGATTTCCTCACCTCGGGCCATGTCGGCGAGCTGATCGAGGCGCGCGGCGAGGTCACCCACGCGGGCAAGTCGACGCTGTTCGTGCGCGGCCTCGCCACCGCCGACGGGCGCCCGGTGCTAAGCTTCACCGGGATCGTCCGCAAGCTCGGCAAGCGGGCCTGAGCCCGTCTTGCCATGCCGCCGCCGATAGCTATAGCGCGCCCTCACATACGTATGCGCCAACCCGGGGACACCGCATGAACACCGCCGAAATGACCGCCAAGATGGCAGAGGGCAACGGCTTCATCGCCGCGCTCGACCAGTCTGGTGGGTCGACCCCCAAGGCGCTCGCGGGCTACGGCGTGAGCGAAGATGCCTGGAGCTCGGAAGAGGAAATGTTCGGCCTGATCCACGCGATGCGGGCGCGGATCGTCTCTTCGCCGGCCTTCTCCGGCGACAAGGTCATCGGCGCGATCCTGTTCGAGCGGACGATGGACGGCGAGGTCGGCGGCGTGCCAACCCCGGCGGCGCTGCTCGGCAAGGGGGTGGTCCCGTTCATCAAGATCGACACGGGTCTGGAGGCCGAAGAAAACGGCGTCCAGCTGATGAAGCCGATGCCCGAACTCGATGCACTGTTGACCCGAGCCAAGGCGCTCGGCGTTTATGGGACCAAGGAGCGTTCGGTGATCAACTCGGCGGACCGCGCCGGGATCGCTGCGGTGGTCGCGCAGCAGTTCGAAGTCGCCCGCCAGGTACTCGGCCACGGGATGATGCCGATCATCGAGCCCGAGGTGAACATCAAGAGCGAGACCCGCAGCCAGTGCGACGCGATCCTCCTCGATGAAGTACTTAAAAACCTCGATCAAGTGCCTGATCGGCAGCAAGTCATGCTCAAGCTCAGCCTGCCGGTGCAGCCGTGCCTGTTCGATCCGCTGGTCGATCACCCCAAGGTGCTGCGCGTGGTCGCGCTTTCGGGGGGGTACAAGCGCCCCGAGGCTTGCGCCGAACTCGCCAAGAACCGCGGCGTCATCGCCAGCTTCAGCCGCGCGCTGCTCGAAGACCTGCGCCACGCGATGAGCGATGCGGAATTCGACGCTGCGCTGGGCGAGGCGATCGACGCGATCCACGCCGGGTCGACCGCGAAGGCCGCGCTCGCCGCTTGACGAGCGCGCCCGCCGCGCGGCATCGCTGCGCGGTGCGGCTCTTTCACACCTTGCTTCTGCTGACCGCGCCGCTCGCGCTGGGGTCGTGCGGAGGGAGTGGGGGCAGCGCTCCGCCGGTCGCCAGCGGCGCTCCGACCCCGACGCCGACCGTGGCGCCGACCCCGACCCCGAGCCCGGCAGCGACTTCGATCGAACGCGACGTGCTCCCGGCGGTGACCTCGCCCGCGATCTCTACCGCGTTCTCCGCGCACTTCACCGTCACCCCGAGCCCGGCGGTGGCGCCGGCCGGGCGGCTGTTCGTGATGCTCCCCGGCACCGGGGCGATCCCGCGGTTTTACCGCGAAGTCGCTAGGACCGGCGCTACCCGTGGCTATCACGGCATCGGGCTGACCTATCCCAACGACGTCGCGGTCGGCGATCGCTGCGCGGGCAACGCCGACCTCGACTGCGCCGCCAAAGTGCGCCGCGAGGTGGTCACCGGCGACAACACCAGCCCGCTGATCGACGTGACCCCGGCCGACTCGATCGCCGGGCGGCTCGCCGTATTGCTCGCATACATGCATGGCGCTTACCCGACCGAGGGTTGGGGCCAGTTCCTCGTCGGGGGGCAGCTCGACTGGTCGCGAATAACCGTTGCCGGGCATTCGCAAGGCGGCGGGCATGCCGCGTTCATGGCCAAGCTGTTCGTGCTCGACCGCACGGTGATGTTCTCCTCGCCGGGCGACATCGGCCAGACTCAGGGAACCTTGGCTCCCTGGATGAGCTGGCCCAATCTTACCCCGGCAGCTCGGCAGTTCGGCTTTACCCACACCGCCGACGAGCTGGTCCCGCTGGCGCTGATTACCGCAAACTGGCGTCTTATCGGACTTGACTCGTTCGGCCCGGCGACTTCGGTCGACGGCACCGCCCTGCCGTTCGGCGGCTCGCACCAATTGGTGACGAGCGCACCCGCGAATCCCAATCCGGTCGGCCCGGTCGCCGCCCCGCTGCATGCCTCGCCGGTGGTTGACGCGGCAACGCCAATCGCGCCTGGCGGCGACCTGCTTTACCGCCCGGTATGGATTTTCCTGGCGTTTCCCTAAATGCCGCCTGCGAACTTGAAGCCGAAGCGGTAGTCCTCGGGATAGACCGGCCATTTGTCGCGGCGTTCGGGCATGACTTCGACCAGGGTCAGCGCGCCGTCGGCGACTTGCGCGGGCTTGCCGCTGGTCAGCTCGCGGGTCTCGCTGCCGCTGCCGAGGTCGATCCGCACCGAGAGCCGCACCTGCCCGGCCCAGACGCATTGCACCCCGGTGGGGCAGCGGCTGTCCTCGAGCACCTTGAGCGGGGTCACCCGCGGGCCATCGACGTTCACCGTCTCGACCAGCCGGGCGCGGGAAATGCCGTCGCTGCGGGGGGTCTTGTAATAGATGCAGCCCGAAAGCAGCAGCGGCGCGGCGAGCAGGGTGAGGCGGATCATGGCGGCATAAATGCGCGAATTGCGTGAACGGGTCCAGAACGATAGGGCGCGGCGATGTCCGATTGCCAGCTCTACCTGATCTCCCCGCTCGAAGTCGGCGGCGCCTTCCCGGATCGGCTCGCCCGCGCGCTCGGGGCGGGGCCGGTCGCGGCTTTCCAGTTTCGCGTCAAAGGGCTCGACGAGCACGCCGCCGCAAGGCTCGCCGAACCGTTGCAGCGGGTCTGCGCCGACGCCGGCTGCGCCTTCATCGTCAACGACAGCGTCGCGCTGGCCAAGCGGCTCGGCGCCGACGGGGTGCATCTCGGCCAGAGCGACGGCAGCGTGGCCGAAGCGCGCGAGCGGCTGGGGCGGTCGGCGCAGATCGGGGTGACCTGCCACGCCAGCCGCCACCTCGCGATGGAAGCCGGCGAGGCGGGGGCGGAGTATGTCGCCTTCGGCGCGTTCTTCGAGACCCAGACCAAGCTCACCGAACACCGCCCCGAGCCCGAAATCCTGACCTGGTGGCAGGGGCTGTTCGAGCTGCCCTGCGTCGCGATCGGCGGGATTACCCCCGTCAACTGCGCCCCGCTGGTCTCCGCCGGAGCGGATTTCCTCGCCGTCTGCAGCGCGGTGTGGAGCGGGGACGAGGCCGCGGCGGTTCAGGCTTTCCACGCGGCGATCGCTTCGGCCTGAGCCGGACCTTTCGCGCAGCCTGGCGCGTTCCCCCAGAGCAATCGCTCCGGAGATCCCATGCGCAAAGCCGTCGTGTTCCTGCCGATCCTGCTGCTCGCCGCCTGCAACCGCGAACCCGCGACGCCGCAGCCCACCGCCGAAGCTACGCCGAGCCAGGCCGCCGCGCCGAGTCCAACCGCCGACCCCATGCTTTCGCACGACGGCGCCGCCGATTCCGGCCCGCCCGACAGCGAGCCGCGCCCGGCGATGCAGGCGCAGGTCGCGCTCGACCGGCTCGGCTTCACGCCGGGCGTTGTCGACGGCAAGATCGGCCTCTCCACCCGCAACGCGGTATCGGGCTTTCAGGAAGCGAACGATCTTGCGGTCACCGGCGAGCTCGATCCCGCGACCACCGCGGCGCTGGCCAAGCTCGGCGATATCCCCGCGACCCGGGTGGTGACGATCCCGGCGGATTTCGCGGCCGGGCCGTTCTACGCCATCCCGGACGCGCCCGCCGACCAGGCCAAGATGCCCGCGCTGGGCTATGCCTCGCTCGACGAGAAGCTCGCCGAGCGGTTCCACACCACCGTGGCAACGCTGCGGCTGCTCAACCCCGGCGGGGTCCCGGCCGGGATGAGCGCAGCTCCGATCCCGCCGCCGAGCCCTACGCTGGCCGCCGAAAACGCCGGATCGGCTTTCGCGCCGAAGCCCGACCCGGCTTCGACATTCCGCGCCGGCCAGCAAATCCGCGTGCCCAATGTGGGGGCCGACCGCATCGACGCGGGCGCGGTCGAGGATGCCGGGTGGCGCGGCACGCTGGCGCTGCTCGGGGTCGGCACTGCCCAGCCCAAGGCCGACCGTGTGGTGGTGAGCAAATCGAAGGGCACGCTCAAGGCCTACGACAAGGCCGACAAGCTGGTCGCGGTCTATACCGCGACTATGGGCTCGCAGCACGATCCGCTGCCGCTCGGGACTTGGAAAGTCACCGGGGTCTCGCGCAACCCGCCGTTCCACTATAACCCCGACCTGTTCTGGGATGCCCGCGCAGGCGACGAGAAGGCCAAGCTGCCGCCGGGCCCGAACGGTCCGGTCGGAGTGGTGTGGATCGACCTTTCCAAAGAGCACTACGGCATCCACGGCACCCCAAACCCCGAAACCATCGGCCGCGCGCAGAGCCACGGCTGCGTCCGCCTGACCAATTGGGACGCGGCGCGGCTGGCGCTGATGGTCGGCCCGGGGACGCAGGTGCTGTTCGAGGCGTGAGGTGGACCGCCTGCGGACGATTGCGACCACGGTTGTCCTGACCTCGCTGGCCTGGGTGGGGTTCGGGCTGTGGCTGTGGGGCGGCCGGCTGAGTGCGCCGGTGCAGGTCGAGCCGGGAGCGCTGTTCACCGTCCACAGCGACGCCCCGCCATCGCCGGCCCGAACACCGCCGCCCCCGCCGGCTCCTCCGACCGACCGCCTGCTCATCCCGGTCGCCGGGGTCCGAGCCGACCAGTTGGTCGATACCTTCACCCAGGCGCGCGCCGGCGGGAAGCGGGTGCACGATGCGATCGACATCATGGCTCCGCTCGGCACCCCCGTCCTCGCCGCGGCGGGGGGGCGGGTGGAAAAGCTGTTCATTTCGAAGGACGGCGGCAAGACGATCTACGTCCGTTCGCCCGACCGCCGCACGATCCACTACTACGCCCACCTCGATGCCTACGCCGCGGGCCTTGCCGAGGGCCAGCCGGTCAGCGCCGGGCAGCGCATCGGCAGCGTCGGCTTCAGCGGCAACGCCAATCCCGCCGCGCCGCACCTCCACTTCGCGGTGATGGCGACCGCGCCCGACGCGCCGTGGTACGCCAAGGCCGTCGCGCTCAATCCCTATCCGCTGCTCCGCCGCTAAATAGCGTTTTCCTACACCGGCTTGGTGTGTCATCACCGCGCTGGATCGGGGGAGAACGTATCATGGTCGAGTCACCGCAGCGCGAACTGACCCTGCGATCGATCGTCCTGGGCGGCTTGCTCACTTTCCTGTTCACCGCCGCCAACGTCTATTTCGGGCTGCGCGTTGGGCTGACCTTTTCGACCGCGATCCCGGCAGCGGTGATCTCGATGGCGCTGCTGCGCGCGCTCGGCAACACGACCATCGTCGAGAACAACATCGTTCAGACGATCGGCAGCGCCGCGGGCGCGGTGGCGACGATGGTCTTCGTGATCCCCGCGTTCGTCATCGTCGGCTGGTGGAGCGAGATTCCCTATTGGGAAACCATGCTGGTCTGCGCCACTGGCGGGGTGCTCGGGGTGATGCTGTCGGTGCCGATGCGGCGCGCGCTGGTGGTCGATTCGGACCTGCCCTATCCCGAAGGCGTCGCCGGAGCCGAAATCCTCCGGGTCGGGCTGAGCGACGCCGAAGGCTCGCGCGAGAACCGCGCCGGGCTGATGACGATCGTGGTGGGCGCGATTGTCGGCGCGCTGTTCGGGTTGCTCGCCGCGCTGCGCATCGCCGCGGCCGAGGTCGCCAAGGTATTCAAGCTCGGTGCGGGCTACGGCACGCTCGGCGCGTCGCTCTCGCTGGGCCTGCTCGCGATCGGTCACCTGATCGGGCTGGCGACGGGGTTCGCGATGTTCACCGGGCTGGTCACCGGCAAGCTGATCCTGCTGCCGATACTCAGCGCCAGCGTTCCCGGCGTGCCCGAGGAAGTTGCCGCCACCGTGCTCGGCCAGCAGGTGCGCATGGTCGGCGCCGGCGCAATGGCGGTCGCCGCGGTATGGGCGCTGCTCAGGATTTCCGGTGCGATGCTCCGCGGAATTGCCGGGATCGCCGCGACCGCACGGGCGCGGCGCGGCGGCGAGGCGATTGCGCTGACCGAGCGCGATCTTCCCGGCGGCTGGGTGCTCGGGGTAAGCGCGGCGATGTTCGGGCCGATCCTCTACCTCGTCTGGCGCTTCGTTCAGGGCGGGCCGCTCGCCGACCAGCTTGCCCCGGTGCTGCTGCTGGCGGTGCTGTTCATCGTCGTCATCGGCATCTTCACGGCGGTGGTCACCGGCTACATGGCGGGCCTCGTCGGCACGTCGAACAGCCCGGTCTCCGGCGTCGGGATTCTCTCGGTGCTGATCGTCTCGGTGTTGATCGCGGCGCTGTTCGGCGACGGCGTGGCGCCCGAGGCGCGCGCGCCGTTGATCGCTTTCGCGCTGTTCCTCGTCTCGTTCGTGTTCGGGATCGCGATTGTCGCCAACGACAACCTCCAGGATCTCAAGACCGGGCAACTGGTGGGTTCGACCCCGTGGAAGCAGCAGGTCGCGCTGATCATCGGGGTGATCGCCGGCTCGCTGGTGCTGCCCCCGGTGCTCCAGTTGCTCGCCACCAGCTTCGGCTTTGCCGGCGCGCCGGGCGCCGGGCCGAACGCGCTTGCCGCGCCGCAGGCCTCGCTGTTCGCGGCGATTGCCCAGGGGGTGCTCGGCGGCTCGATGCGCTGGGATCTGGTCGGGATCGGCGCTGCGATCGGGGTCGCGGTGGTGGTAATCGACGAGGCGCTGCGCGCGACCAAGCGCGGCAAGCTCCCGCCGCTCGCGGTCGGAATGGGCATCTACCTGCCGGTAACGCTGGTCTTGCCGACAGTGATCGGCACGGTGATCGGCCATTTCTGGAACAAAATGGCCGGGCGCACCGCGCGGCCCGAATTCACCGCGCGGCTCGGGGTGCTGCTGGCGACCGGACTGGTGGTGGGCGACAGCTTGTTCGGGCTGGCCTTTGCCGGCGCGGTCGGCGCGGTCGGCGATCCGGCGCGGCTGGCGGTCACCGGCGAGGACTTCGTCCCGGTGGCCGAGTGGATCGGGGTCGTGCTGGCGGTGGGGATGCTGGTCGCGGCCTATGCCTGGACCAAGCGCCGGGCGCTCGCCGAGGACTGACCGCTAGCGGTTGTTGACCACCTGGCGCACGCAGCGCAGCGAACCGTTCGCGCCGCCGGACTCGACGCTGCGGAGGAACCCGCCGCCAAGCTTGCGGAAGCGCTGGCCAGCCTTGGGCCCACTGGTCATCGCGACTAGGTCCCCGGTCAGCAGGTAGCTCCCGCGCTGCCCCGCGGCGACGTAGCTCGAGGCATTGGCGACGGTGAAATCCTGCTCGGGCACACGGACCCCGGCCGGCCCTGCGGCGTCGCCGGGCAGCTCGCAGACATAGGCGCCGAGCGGCAGCGTCCCGATCGGTCCGCCCGGCGCGGCGAGCGCGGGAGCGGCGACGAGCGCGAGCAGGGGAAAGACGCGGATCATGGTCATGGATGATGCCCGCCTCCGCTTAGCATCGGGTGAACGCCCGCGCCAGCTTGCCCTATCCCGGCGGCGCGGCTATGCGCGCGCCTTTCCCGGCTCTTTCTCAACCTTGAAGGCATACGCGCGATGAAGATCAGCGGCGTGGACATCCGTCCCGGCAACATCCTCGAATACGAAGGCGGCATCTGGAAGGTCGCCAAGATCCAGCACACCCAGCCCGGCAAGGGCGGGGCCTTCATGCAGGTCGAGATGAAGAACCTGATCGACGGGCGCAAGACCAACGTCCGCTTCCGCAGCGCCGACACGGTCGAGAAGGTCCGGCTCGATACCAAGGATTTCCAATACCTCTACGCCGACGGCGAGAGCCTCGTGTTCATGGACAAGGACACCTACGAGCAGATCAACCTGCCCACCGACCTTCTCGGCGACGCCGCGGCGTTCCTCCAGGACGGGATGGAAGTCAGCCTCGAGCTGTGGGAAGAGCGTCCGATCTCGGTGGCGCTGCCCGATCAGGTCGAAGCGACCATCGTCGAGGCCGACGCCGTGGTGAAGGGCCAGACCGCCTCCTCGAGCTACAAGCCCGCGCTGCTCGACAACGGCGTGCGCGTGATGGTCCCGCCGCACATCGGCAGCGGCACCCGCATCGTGGTCAATGTCTACGATCGTGAATATGTCGGCAAGGCGGGGTAAGCAATGACCCGTTCGTGGTGAGGAGGGACTGAGCGGAGCGAAGGCCCGTCTCGAACCACCGCCGCGCCGGGTCCTTCGGGACGGTGCTTCAGCCTGCGGCTTCTGCACCTCCTCAGGACGAACGGAAGAAGGATCAAATGACAGTTCTTTCCGGCATCATTCGCGTCATGGAAAAGGCCGCGCGCAAGGCGGGCGGGCGGCTGCGCCGCGATTTCGGCGAGGTCGAGCATCTCCAGGTCAGCCGCAAGGGGCCGGCCGACTTCGTCTCCAAGGCCGACCAGGCCGCCGAACGCACGATCTGGGACGAGCTGCGCGCGGCGCGGCCCGACTGGGGCTTTGTGATGGAAGAGGGCGGGGTCATCGAAGGCGACCCGGCCAAGCCGCGGTTCATCGTCGATCCGCTCGACGGGACCAGCAACTTCCTCCACGGCATCCCGCACTTCGCGGTCTCGATCGCTGCGCAGGAGCCCAGGCTCGACGGTTCGGGCTGGGGCGAGGTAACCGCGGCGGTGATCTACCAGCCGGTCACCGACGAGACCTTCTGGGCCGAAAAGACCCGCGGCGCCTGGCACCAGAGCCGCCGGCTCAGGGTCTCGGCGCGGCGTCATCTCGACGAGAGCCTGATCGCCACCGGCATCCCCTTCGCCGGGCGCGGCGACGCCGCCGAATGGACCCGGATCTACTCAGCGCTCGCCCCGCAGGTCGCTGGCATCCGCCGCTTCGGCGCGGCCTCGCTCGACCTCGCCTGGCTCGCCGCGGGGCGCTACGACGGGTTCTGGGAAACCGGGCTCGCCGCGTGGGACACCGCCGCCGGTTGCTTGCTGGTGCGCGAGGCGGGCGGCTTCGTCACCGACTTCCGCGGCCGCTCCGAGCCGATCTGCGACAAGCAGGTGCTCGCCGGCAACGATGCGCTGCACTCGCGGCTGCACAAGCTGGTGGTCGAAACGTTGAAGTAGAGTCGTTTTCCGCCTAACGGCGGAAGGCGGCACCGGCCCGCTCCCCCACCCGGCCACCCAGAACCTAGGGATATCCTATGGGTGGCCGGGTGGGGGAGCGGGCCGGTGCCGCAAGGAAATGCCGGATGGCATTTCCGCACACACAGGAATGCCCCTGTGGCGGAATGGTAGACGCGAACGACTCAAAATTGCGTTTAGCCTAAAAAAGTAAGCCAAAAACCACGCAAAACCAATAGTTTGAGCAAGGACGAGTCCTCCAAAAAGACTTACACATGTCTTACACAGTTTGGAGTTCTCGCAATGCCGACAGAAAGCCATCTGCTGATGGATGGGGCGCTGCACGTCTATCGGCGTGAGAACAGCCGCTACTGGCAATGCTCGACCTATCTTGGCAGCCGTAACTACCGGCAGACGACCAAGGAGGTCAGCCTTGCCGCCGCCAAGGATTTCGCGCGCGACTGGTATATGGAGCGGTGCGTCGAAGATCGCCAGCGCCGACGCGGTGGCGTTCCTTCGCTGGGCAGCCCTGTCCAGCCTCTAATCGCCGTTACCGGCGCGCCGATCGATGGTCGGCGTCGGCGAACGCCAACCGGCCCCAGCTTCGAGGATGCCGCCAAAGCGTTTACCAGCGAGTTCGAGGTCATCACGCTGGGCGAACGCAATGCCGGATATGTGAAATCGAAGGCCGACATCGTGCGCGTCCACCTCTTGCCGTTCTTTGGCGAAACGGCCCTTGAAGACATCACGGCGGGCAAGGTGCAGGAGTATCGGGCGCATCGCCAGACATCCCGCATCGACCCGAAAACCGGCAAGCCGAAGAAGCCTGCCCGCGCGACCTTGCACCACGAGATCGTGACGCTCCGGCAGGTGCTGAAGACCGCCAATCGCAAGGGCTGGATCGCGGCGCTGCCCGACATGTCGGCGCCCTACAAGACGTCCGGCAAGGTCGAGCATCGCGCGTGGTTTTCGCCCGAGGAATATAGGATGCTTTATGAGGCCACGCGCGAGCGGGCGAATAACCCGCCCAAGCCTCGCTGGCGCGAAGTCTGCGAGACCTTCCACGATTATGTTCTGTTCATGGGCAACACCGGGCTTCGGCCCGATGAGTCCGCTCGGCTTGAGCTGCGGGACGTCAAGATCGTGAACGACGAATCGACCGGCGAGCGCATCCTGGAGATCGAGGTGCGAGGCAAGCGCGGCGTCGGATTCTGCAAGTCGATGCCCGGTGCGATCCTGCCTTTCGAGCGCGTTCGCAAGCGCAAGCAGCTCAAACCGACCGACCGGATATTCGGGAAGTCGCCGCGCGAGTTGATGAACACCGTTCTCGACGAGTTGAATCTGAAGTTCGACCGCGATGGGCATATCCGCACCTGCTACAGCCTGCGGCATACCTATATCTGCCTTCGATTGCTCGAAGGCGCAGATATTTATCAGGTCGCCAAGAACTGCCGCACTAGCGTCGAAATGATCGAGAAATATTACGGGCGGCATTTGAAGAACAACATCGACGCATCGGCCGTCAATGTTCGTAAAGCGAGGCCCATGTCAGTTGTCGCTCGGAAGAAAGCCGTGAAGTCAACGAAATAAGCGGCATACTTCGCTTTTGCCGTTGCGTGTTTTGACGACGACGCTATAGGCGTATCGCCGTGCCCCAGTGGTGGAATTGGTAGACGCGCTGGATTCAAAATCCTGTTCCGCAAGGAGTGCCGGTTCGAGTCCGGCCTGGGGCACCATTCCATAATAGCAGGCTCTGATACGTCCACCGCACGGGGGGCAGGAGCCTGCAACAGCGGATCGCCTGGGGTCGCACGTCCCGCGCTCCGCTGCGCGAAATGACAATCGAACGGCATTGTCATGCTGGCACTTTGCAGCCCGTCCGGGGTGCGGCCATCGCCACAAATTGACCGCGCGAAGCGACAATGTGCCTTGGGTGATTGATTGGCTATCGCTTTATCAATCATAATTGGGCTATATCGTGATTGATAGAAAGGCATCTTATCGATCATGCGCTGGAATTGGCAACTTCCCGACTGGCCTGATTTCCGCTTCGACGCGGAACGTATCCGCGCGTCCGAAGAGCAATTCCTCAAAGGCTCGGGAGTCGTCATCGGCGCGCTGCACCATCTCGACCCCGATGCGCGCGATGGTTTGACCATCGAACTCATCTCGCAGGAAGTTGTCGATAGCTCCGCCATCGAGGGCGAAATCCTCGATCGCGATAGCGTCCAATC
>JBOHIC010000307.1:0-26298 GCA_050725835.1 Novosphingobium sp. | reverse complement strand
TCCGAGGGCGAGGTCGACCAGCTCACCGCGCAGCGCCAGATCGAGACCAGCGAGGAGCGCTACCTCTCGATCATCCGCGCCAAGACCGCCGCGCTGTTCGCCGCCGCGACCAAGATCGCCGCGGTGGTCGCCGAACGCAGCGAAGCCGAGGAACGCGCGCTCGAAGACTACGGCCGCAACCTCGGTGTCGCCTTCCAGCTGGTCGACGATGCGATCGACTACGATTCCGAGGTCGCCGAGATGGGCAAGGGCCGCGGCGACGACTTTCGCGAGGGCAAGATGACCTTGCCGGTGATCCTCGCCTATGCACGCGGCAACGAGGCCGAGCGCGGCTTCTGGCGCGAAGCGATCGCCGGGCACCGCACCGCCGACGCCGACCTTGCTCACGCGGTGACGCTGATCCATCGCCACGACGCGGTCGGCGCGACCCGCGACCGCGCCCGCCACTACGCCGCCCGCGCGATCGACGCCATCGCCGCCTTCCCGCCGGGCGCAGCGCACGAGGCGATGATCGAAGCCGCCGAATTCGCGGTGGCGCGGCGGTTTTAGCCGCGCTGCTCCTCTCTCCCTTCCCCCTCTGGGAAGGGCCCGGGATGGGGGAGCTACATCGATCGCTATGGCTTTTTTTGATTCTGGTTCACGCGGAGGCGCGGAGAAGCGGAGGGGATGTAGCCGTTGACGATTCTTTGCACGCCGTCTTTCAATCGTTCGGTATTGAAGTTGATCAGCAAACCGGCCTGTAGGCCGGTCAGTCGAAGATAGGTGGTCAGCTGCTTGGCGTGGACCGGCTGCAGCCGCTCAACCGACTTTATCTCCACGATGACGCGCTTCGCTATCAGCAGGTCGATCCTGAATGCCGCTGGAAATGTAATCCCCTCATCGATTAGATCGACAGGCACTTGTCGCTCAACCTCGAAGCCGCGCCGCTGCAACGCAGCGGCCAGCAGCGTCTCGTACACCGACTCCAGCAATCCGGGACCCATCCGCATGTGCAGTTTGACTGCCGCATCCAACACGGCACCGGTTACATCATCGACCTCCAACGAACCCTCCGCTTCTCCGCGCCTCCGCGCGAACCATATTGCCCGAAGCTGCGATAAGCGTCATGTCTGCCAAAATCCGGAGCGATACTTGTGAACGAACTTTATTACGGCGATAATCTCGACGTGCTGCGGCGCAAGATCGCGAGCCAAAGCGTCGATCTGTGCTACATCGATCCGCCGTTCAATTCGAAGCGCAATTACTTCCAGATCTACAACAACCAAGGCACCGAAGACCGCGCGCAGGCGCAGGCGTTTGTCGATACGTGGAACTGGGGGGATGAGGCCAAGGACGGGCTCGATTACATCCTCGATCTCGAGCGGCTGCAAGGTGGCAATAGCGGCACGGTATGGACCGAACAGACGGTCGAACTTATCCGAGGGTTGGAGAAGGTGCTGGGGCGCGGCAGCCTGCTGGCCTATCTGGTCCACATGACGCTGCGGATCGTCGAAATCCACCGCGTGCTCAAGCCCACCGGCAGCTTCTACCTCCACTGCGACCCGACCGCCTCGCACTATCTCAAGCTGGTGCTCGACGCGGTGTTCTGCGGACAGGGCGGGGATTTTATAAACGAATTAGCTTGGCGCAGAGCGGACACTGTCAAGGGGAATACTGGCCAAGGCGCGAAGTTCTTTGACCGTAACACGGACGTGATCCTCTTTTACGTCAAATCAGGTGATTTCACCTTCAATCCTCAATATAAGCCATATTCGCAGAGCTACATTGATAATTTCTATAAGCACAAAGAACCTGATGGGAGACGTTATCAGCTGATCAGCATGACTGCTCCGGGGGACGCCGCAAAGGGAAACCCCATTTACGAGGTGATGGGGGTAAGGCGTTACTGGCGCTACACCCGCGAGCGCATGCAAAAGCTCATTAGTGATGGCCTCGTGGTGCAGACTAGTCCTGGGGCTGTTCCACGGAAGAAGTTATATTTGGATGACGGCAAGGGCGTGCCTATCCAGTCCATGTGGGATGACGTGCCAGCCTTGCACTCCCAAGCCGCTGAACGCCTCGGCTACCCTACCCAAAAACCCGAAGCCCTGCTCGAACGCATTATCAAAGCGTCCTCCAACGAGGGCGATACCGTGCTCGATGCCTATTGCGGCTGCGGCACCACCGTCGCGGTGGCGCAGCGGCTGGGGCGCAAGTGGATCGGGATCGATATCACCTATCAGTCGATCGCGCTGATCCTCAAGCGGCTGCAGGATCGCTATCCCGACGACTGGCCCGCCATCGAGGCGGATATCAAGCTCGACGGCGTTCCCCGCGATCTGGAAAGCGCGATGGCGCTCGCCAACCGCAAGGACGACAAGACCCGCAAGGAATTCGAGAAGTGGGCGATCCTGACCTATTCGCGCAACCAGGCGCGGATCAACGAAAAGAAGGGCGCCGACGGCGGGATCGACGGGATCGCCTATTTCCTCAAGGACAAGGGAGAGAACGGCAAGGCAATCTTCCAGGTCAAATCGCGCCCCGGCACCCGCGCCGATCTCGCCACGCTCAATTCCGACCGGTTGCGCGAAAAGGCCGAGTTCGGCTATCTGATCTGCACCAACCTGCCGACCAAGCCGATGCGCGACGAGATCGACGCGGCGGGCAAGTACAGCAATCCGATGCTGATGCGCGAGGATGACCGGCTGCAGGTGATCACCGTGGCCGAACTGTTCGAAGGCCCCGGCAAGCCCGCACAGCGGCTCAACCTGCCGATGGCCCGCGCCGACGCGGTAAAGAGCGCCGCCGCGCTGGGCGATTCCGACAAGCAGGCCGCGCTCGACCTATGAAGATGCGCGGCACCGCTGCTGCGACGCCCGAGGAATGGCTCGCGCTGTGGTCCGGCTGGCCGCGCGAATGCGCCGAGGCCTTGCGCCACGCGGTCGCCGCGGGGGCCGCGTTCGAGCAGCGGATCAAATGGGGCAACCTGATGTTCGCGCATCGCGGGCTGTGCGTGCTGATCCATGTCGAGGAGAACCGCGTGGTGCTCGGCTTTTTCCGCGGCAAGCGGCTGCGCGATCTCGACCCGGCGATCAAGGCGAGCGGCAAGTACGAGCTCGGCAATATCACTTTCCGTCCCGGCGACGCTGTAGACGCCGCCCGGATTGGCGGCCTCGCCCGCGCCGCCGCGGCGCTCAATGCCGAACTCGGCGATCCGACTTCGCGTAGCTGATAACGGCTCGTCGCCACGGGCCTGCAGGTCGCCGGGAGCCGTGCATCCCGCGCGACCGGCTGCTCCCTCCATTTAGCCCGTCTTAACCACGCGGGCCGAGGGTCGAATGCGCAGGGGGACCTAGACCAAGCAGTCGAAAGTCCAAGCCATGATCGAATACCACAACTCTCGCCCCGCCCGGATCCTCGGGCCAAACCATGAAATCATCACCCGCGACAGCCTCCCGCCGCCGACCACGACGCGCTGGGTGGCGAGCCGCAAGGCTCAGATCGTCGCCGCGGTGGAAAGCGGGCTGCTGACCATCGACGAGGTGATGGACCGCTACGACCTCAGCCTCGAGGAGTTCTGCTCGTGGCAACGCGCGATGGACCGGGCGGGCATCCCGGGGCTGCGGGTCGCCTGGACCCAGCAGAACCGGCTGGCCCAGCGCCGCGAAGCCAAGCGCGCCGAGGGCACGCTGCTCAAGCTCGTCACGCATTGAGCCGCGCCGTCCACGCGAAATGACTTGAGGGATGGCGTCCGGATGCGGCAATCGCACCGGGCGCCATGTCCCAACTTCCCATTCACGCAGTCCTGCCGGACCTTCTCGCTGCCTTGCGGGCAGTGAGCGGGGCGGTGCTGGTTGCGCCGCCCGGGGCGGGGAAGACCACAGCGGTCGCTCCGGCGCTGCTCGGGGAGCCTTGGTGCACCGGCGTCGTCATCGTGCTCTCGCCGCGGCGCGTGGCGGCGCGTGCGGCAGCGGAGCGGATGGCCGAGCTGCTCGGCGAGAAGGCCGGCGAAACCGTCGGCTACCTGACCCGGCTCGACAGCAAGCGTTCGGGCAAGACGCGGGTGCTGGTGATGACCGAGGCGATCTTCGTTTCGACCATCCTCGGCGATCCCGAGCTTGCCGGCGTTTCGGCGGTGCTGTTCGACGAGGCGCACGAGCGCCACCTCGACAGCGATCTCGGGCTGGCTCTGGCGATCGAAACCCAGGGGGTGCTGCGGCCAGAATTGCGGCTGGTGGTGATGTCGGCGACGATCGACGGGGCGCGGTTCGCGGCGCTGCTGGCTGACGCGCCTGTGATCGAGAGCGAAGGCCAGGCGCACCCGCTGGCCATCCGCTGGCTCGGCGCGCGTCCCGAGCTGCGGCTCGACGAGGCGATGACGAGCGCAATCGCCATTGCCTGGCGTGAGGAGCAGGGCGACGTGCTCGCCTTCCTCCCCGGCGTCGGCGAGATCGAGCGCACCCGCGAACGGCTCGCCGAGCGCCTGCCGCAAGCGCTGGTGTTGCCGCTCCATGGCCAGTGCGAGCCTGCCGCCCAGCGCGCCGCTATCCGCCGCGATCCCGAAGGCCGGCGGCGGATCGTGCTGGCGACCGCGATCGCGGAGACTTCGCTGACCCTCGACGGGGTCTCGGTGGTGGTCGATGCGGGCCTTTCGCGCCGCGCCGAGTTCGACAAGGCGGCGGGCGTCACCCGGCTGGTGACGCATCGCGCTTCGCAGGCCGCCGCCGCGCAGCGCGCGGGACGAGCGGCGCGTCAAAGTCCGGGAGTGGCCTACCGGCTGTGGGAGGAAGCCGCGCACAACGGGCGCGCAGCATTCGATCCGCCCGAGATGCTCACTTCGGACCTCGCGTCGCTGCGGCTCGCGCTGGCGCAATGGGGCGCGGCGGAGGGTGCAGCATTGGCCTGGCTCGATCCCCCTCCCGCTGCAGCATGGGCCGCAGCAACCCAAGCGTTACAAGCGCTTACCGCGCTCGATGCGGCGGGACGGATCACGCAGCACGGGCGCAGCATGGCGCGGTTGCCGATGGAGGCGGGCTTGGCGCACATGCTGCTCTATGCTGCGCAGCATGGCGCGGCGGGCGATGCAGCAAAACTGGCGCTGCTGCTGCAGGAGCGTGGGCTCGGCGGGCGGAGCGACGACCTCGCCCTGCGGCTCGAGCGTTGGGACGCTGACCGTTCGCCGCGGGCCGAGGCGTCGCGGCAGCTGGCGGCGCGGTGGGCTAAGCTGGCGAAGAGCTTGGTGGATCGCAGCGAAAGCAAATCGCCGCCGCATGCAGTGCTGCTCGCCGAGGCCTTCCCCGCGCGGATCGCCAAGCGCCGCGACGCCTCGGGCGAGCTATGGCTGGCGGCGGGCGGGCGCGGCTACCGGCTCGATCCCGCCTCGCCGCTGGCGCGCGCCGAATGGCTGGTGATCGCCGATGCGCAGGGCGAGGCCAAGGGTGCGCGGATCACTTCGGCGATGGCGCTGACCGATGAAGAGGTGGCGCGCTGGCTGGGTCACCGGATCGAACGGCGCCCGACGCTGCGCTGGCTCGCCGAGGAGAGCCGGGTCGAGGCGCTGGTCGAGCAGAGGCTCGGCGCGGTGGTGGTTTCGCGCGGGCCGGACCCGAACCCGGATGAGGCGGCGATCCGCAAGTTGTTGATCGAGCGGGTGTACACGGACGGACTCGACCTGCTGCCGTTCTCTGCGGCCAGCCGTGCGCTGCTGGTCCGCGCGCGGTACGCGGGGATCGCATTGCTGGGCGAAGCGGCGTTGCTGGCCGATCTGCCGGACTGGTTCGGCTCGCTGCTCGGGCGGCGGCTCGACGATATCGATCCGGGCAAGCTCCACGAAGCCCTGCGCCAGCGGGTGGACCATTCCCTGCGCCAGCAGCTGGACCGCCTCGCCCCCGCGCAGTTCGTCAGCCCTGCCGGAACCGGTCACGCCATCGACTATGCCGATCCCGGCGGACCCAGCATCGAAATCCGCGTCCAGGCGCTGTTCGGGCTCGACACGCACCCGACCTTTGGCAGCCCGTCGCAGCCTCTGCTGCTCAAGTTGACCTCACCGGGGGGCAAGCCGGTGCAGGCCACCCGCGACCTCCCCGGTTTCTGGCGCGGCTCGTGGAAAGACGTCCAGCGCGAGATGAGGGGCCGGTATCCCAAGCACCGCTGGCCCGACCAGCCGTGGCTCGAGGCGCCCAGCCTCAAGACCAAGAACGCTTTTGCGCGAAACTCGGGCACTTGATTTGCCGCACGTTTCGCAGCAAGCGCAGGCCATGTCCGCACGCATCTTCCAGCGCCCGCAGAACGCCATGCAATCGGGCAAGGCCGGGACCGACCAGTGGCTGCTCGAATTCGCCCCCGCCGAGGCGCGCCGCGCCGATCCGCTGATGGGCTGGACCGGCTCGGGCGATACCCAGGCGCAGGTCGTGCTGGGCTTCGCCAGCCGAGCCGAGGCGCAGGCCTACGCCGCCAAATACGGCATCGCCGCCGCGGTCCACGCCACTCCGCCGCGGCGGCTCAAACTCCAGGCCTACGCCGACAACTTCCGCTAGTCAGCGCCAGCGCAGGCGCTCGGGAGTGAGCTGGTCGACCCGCGTCACCCCCATCAGCCGCATCCCGCGCTCGATCTCGTCCTTGAGGATGCTCAGCGCACGCTCGACCCCGGCCTGCCCCGCTGCCGCCAGGGCATAGAGATAGAGCCGCCCGCCCGATGCCGCGGTCGCGCCGGCGCTCAGCGCTTTCAGCACGTGCGTCCCGCGCCGCACCCCGCCGTCGCAGATAATCTCGATCTCGCCGCCGACCGCGTCGACGATCTCGCGCAGCTGGTCGAACGGCGCGCGGCTGCCGTCGAGTTGGCGGCCGCCGTGGTTGGAGATCATGATCGCGTCGGCCCCGATCTCGACCGCGCGGCGGGCGTCGGCGGCGCTCATCACGCCCTTGAGGCAAAAGGTTCCGCCCCAGTCGCGGCGGACCTGCTCGGCGGTTTTCCAGTCCATCGCGGTGTCGAGCATGGTGTTGAAGTATTCGGCGATCGAAACCGCGCGGCTGGTCCCTTCGCCGACGTGGCTATCGAGGTTGGGGAGGCGGAATTTCTCGCGCAGCAGGTAGTCGAGCGTCCACTTCGGTCGGGTCGCATAGCTCCACACCGCGGCGGGGGTGAACCGCGGCGGGGTGGTGAAGCCCGAGCGCTGGCAGCGCTCGCGCTTGCCCGAAACGATGGTGTCGACGGTCAGCGCAATCGCGTCGAATCTGGCGTCGCGGCAGCGTTCGATCATGCTGCGATTGAGACCGGCGTCCTTGTGGACATAAAGCTGGAACAGCTTGGGAGTGGAAACCAGCGCGCCGACCTCCTCGATGCTGACGGTCGCCAGGCTCGAAATCCCGCACCACAGCCCGAACTTCTCAGCCGCCCGCGCCACCCCGCGCTCGCCCTGCCAATGGAACACGCGCTGCAGCGCGGTGGGCGAGAGGACTAACGGTAGCGCGCTTTTGCGCCCCATGATCGTCACGCTGGTGTCGATCTCGGCCACCCCGGCGAGCACGTCGGGAACGAGGTCGGCCTCGGCAAAGGCGGCGGTGTTGCGCGCTTTGGTCAGCTCGTCGTCGGCGGCTCCGTCGATATAGTCGAACACCGGCCACGGCAGGCGAGCTTTGGCCAGGCGGCGGAAATCGTCGATGTTGTGGCAGTCGGTAAGGCGCATTCCAGCGCCGTAGCCGATCAATGCGGCTTCTGCACCACCGCCATGTAGGACACCGAGCGCGCCGGGTATTTGCAGCCCTTCGCCTCCCCATAGCCCTTGAGGAAGGCGCGGCGGGCGCTGCCCGCGATGATCGCGGTCTGCAGCCGGCGCTCGTGGGCGTTGGCGCCGGAAATCTCGCGGATCAGGCCGCGGAACGGGATGAACGCGCCCACCGTTTCCTGCGCCACCCGCCCGGCAGTGATCTTGTCGCGCTCGCCCGCGGGCAAGTCGAAATCGGGGCCCAGCATGGCGTCGAGTTCGCTCACCGCCGCGGAAATCTGCGGGCACCGGCGCAGCCCGGTAAGATCGTAGGGCCGGCTCTGCGCGGCGATCAGCAGCGGGGGAATCTCGTCCTTCCGTAGGTTGAGGTCGCTCGCCGGGGTCAGCGCAGCGTCACCCATCGACGGGCTTCGCTCGGTCACGGGCTTGTCGGGCTCGGCGGGCTTGGACTCGTCGGGCGCGCTGGCGGCGGCGAGTGAGGGGCAAGCGAGCAGCAAAACCAGCGAAACCAGAGACGTGCGCACGGCGACCTCCTGTTTGTCCCCTTGCGCTAACCAGCTCGAACCTTCGCCGTTCCCCTTTCGCTCAAATCAGCGCCGCAAGTCGGCGAAGGTGTCGCATTGGTCCTCGTCGGCGGTCTGGAGGCCCTTGCGCAGCCATTCCATGCGTTGCGCGCTGGAGCCGTGAGTGAAGGCGCTTTCGGGCGCGCGGCCGCCGGTGAGGGTATCGTCGCCGATCTGGTGCGCGGCGTTGAGCCCTTCCTCGATGTCGCCGGCCTCGATCCTATCCTTGTTGCGCGCCGCCCAGACCCCGGCGTAGCAATCGGCCTGCAGTTCCATCCGCACCTGGAGGTTGTTGGCGCGCGAGGGGCTCTGCTGCTGCGCTCCGCGGATTTCGTTGGCCAGCCCGGTGAGCGCCTGGATGTGGTGGCCGTATTCGTGCGCCATGACATAGGCCCGGGCGAAATCGCCGCCCGCGCCCATCCGTTTTTCCATCTCGTCGTAGAAATCGGTGTCGATGTAGATGCCGCCGTCGGTGGGGCAGTAGAACGGCCCCATCGCGCTCTGCGCCGCGCCGCAGCCTGAGCGGCCCATCTGCGAGTAGAAGTTGAGTGTGGGGCGCTTGAAGGCGATGCCATCTTCGGCGAACAGCGGTTCCCAGGTCTTATTGAGCGAGGACAGCGCGTTGCACGCCTCGCGGCTGTAGGGGTTCAAGGTGCAGCTTTCCTCGGTGGTGGTGCCGCCTTTGGTCTCGACCGGGCCTTGCTGCGTGGTCTGGTCTATGCTGCCGATCATCTGGGTCGGATCGACCCCGAACACGAAATAGGCGATCAGCGCGATAGCGATCGTGCCGCAGCCGATCCTCCCGCCCGCGCCGCCGACCGAGAAGCCACTGCCGCGCTGATCGACCACGTCGATGGCGTTGGGATCGAAATCGTCGAGGCGCATGCGGCACTCCCTTCATCGGGCTGGACAAGGCGGGTGCGAGCCGCAAAGGCAGCGCCCACATCTGTGCCATCAAACCCGCGGGAGTCGAACATGTTTCTTGAAGGCAAGCGCGCGCTGGTAACCGGCTCGACTTCGGGCATCGGGCTGGCGATCGCGCGGGCGTTGCGGGCGGAGGGGGCAGACGTCGTGCTCACAGGATTTGCCGATGCCGAGACCATCGACGCGCTCTCTTCCGAGCTCGACGCGGCCCACATCGCCGCCGACCTGACCCAGCGCGCCGGGACCGAGGCGCTCCTGGCCGCCGCAGGCGAGATCGACATCCTCGTCAACAACGCGGGGATGCAGCACGTCGCCCCGGTCGACGAGTTCCCGGTCGACAAGTGGGACATGCTGATCGCGCTCAATCTGACCGCGGTGTTCGATGCCTGCCGACTGGCGGTGCCCCACATGAAGGCCCAAGGCTGGGGTCGGGTAATTAGCACCGCCTCGGCTCATTCGCTCGTCGCCTCACCGTTCAAGGCGCCCTACTGCGCGAGCAAGCACGCGGTCGCCGGGTTCACCAAGTCGCTCGCGCTCGAGCTGGCGACCACCGGGGTCACCGCAAACTGCATCAGCCCGGGCTATGTCTGGACCTCGCTGATCGAGGGCCAGATCCCCGACACGATGGCCGCGCGCGGGCTCAGCCGCGAGGCGGTGATCAACGACGTGCTGCTGGCCAAGCAACCTACCAAGCGCTTCGTCCAGCCCGAGGAAGTCGCCGCGCTGGCGGTATTCCTGTGCCGCGACGAGGCGGGCAACATGACCGGCGCGAACCTCTCAATGGACGGCGGTTGGACCGCCGAATGAGCGCGCCCGCGCAGGTGTAACTTTCCTGCCACCGCCGCAACTTATCGACGCGCGGGGGAACGCGCGCCGCTTGCCGCGCGTTGCGCATGGTGTAGGGGTGCGCCTGCGATGAAACGACGCTCTGGCACGACGAACCGATTGATCGCGCTCGCCGCGTTGCTCGCGCTCGCGCCGTTTCCGGCCGCCGCCGCCAAGCGGGACAAGGCGCTCGAAGCGCAACTCCGCGCGCACATCGCGGTGCTGGCCAGCGACGAATACGAAGGCCGCGAGCCGGGGACCGAGGGCGAGGCCAAGACCCTGCGCTATCTCGCCAAGCAATGGTTCGATATCGGGCTGGTCTCGGGCACCAATTTGGCGGGTAGCCCGTGGTTCCAGCCGGTTACCCTGGTGGCGCGCGAGCCGGCGGGATCGGCCGCGCAGTTCACGCGGCGCGGGCGTAAGCTGGTTACGGGTCCGGGCAGCGTGCTGATGCTGACCTCGGGCAAGCGCAGCCTGGTCGAGAACGCGCCGGTGCTGTTCGTCGGCGCGGGAGCAGGCGAGCTGCCTGGGCGGAGCGAGCTGGCCGGGCGGGTCGCGCTGCTGCTCGACGGCGGGGCGGAGGGCGGCGAGCGGCAGAACGCACTGCTCAAGGCCGGCGCTTCGGCGGTGCTGACCGTGCTCGACGGCGAGCGCAGCCTCGAAAGCGTCAGCGAGCGGCGCAAGCGTTCGGGCTATGCGCTCGCGAGCGAGACACTTGGCGGCGATCTCGAGGGTTTCATCACCGCCGAAGGGTTGCAGAACCTGATCGGCGGCGCGGCCGCACTGGCCGAGCTCGAAACCCAGGCCAAGGCGACCGGCTTTGCACCGCGCCTGCTCGATTTCACCGCGACGCTCGAAGCGACCACCCGCGAGACCACGATCCGTACGCACAACCTGATCGGCAGGCTGCCCGGGCGTCGGCCAGAAGCGGGCGCGGTGCTGTTCACCTCGCACTGGGACCACTTCGGGACCTGCGCCAGCCCACCCGCCGAGCACCTGATCTGCAACGGCGCGATCGACAATGCCAGCGGTGTCGCCGCGCTGACCGAGATCGCGCGGCGGCTGGCCAAGGGCCCACGGCCCGAGCGCGACGTCTATTTCGTCGCGACCACCGCCGAGGAACTCGGCCTGCTCGGCGCGCAGGCCTTTGCCGAGAACCCGCCGCTGCCATTGAAGTCGATCGCCGCGGCCTTCAACATCGATAGCGTGGCGATCGCCCCTGCCGGATCGGCTTTCGGGATGGTCGGCAAGGGCCTGACCCCGCTCGACCCCGGCATCGCCGCGGTGGCCAAGCAGCTCAAGCGCACGCTCAATCCGAACCCCGCCCCTGATACATATTTGCGCCGCCAGGATGGTTGGGCGCTGCAGCAGCACGATATCCCCTCGGTGCTGGTGAGCACCGCCTATGGCGATATCGCGCTGCTCGAGAAGTTCTTCGACAGCGACTACCACCGCCCCAGCGACGTGGTCCGCCCGACCCTCGAGCTTGGCGGTGCGGCCGACGATGTCGCCATGTTGGTCGCGCTCGGGCGCTGGTTCGGCGATCCGCGGCGCTATCCTTCGCCGTCCAAATGACCCTCTAGCCGCGCTGGCGGGGTGCGGTTACATGGGCCGCCACGAATCGCGACCCGCAAGAGGACCAGTGGCGCCTATGGACATCCCGCTCGGCCTGACTTTCGACGACGTGCTGCTGCGCCCGGCCGAATCCGCAATTCTGCCCTCGATGGCGGACACCCGCACCCGCCTGACCCGCGAGATCGCGCTCAACATCCCGGTGGTCTCCTCGGCGATGGACACCGTGACCGAGGCCGACATGGCGATCGTCATGGCGCAATTGGGCGGGATCGGCGTGCTCCACCGCAACCTCACGGTCGAGGAACAGGTCGCCGCGGTGCGCGCGGTCAAGCGCTACGAAAGCGGGATGGTGGTCAACCCGATCACAATCACCCCCGAGGCGACGCTGGGCGAGGCGCGGGCGCTGATGGAAGCCAACCGCATTTCGGGCATTCCGGTGGTCGAAGCCTCGGGCAAGCTGTGCGGCATCCTCACCAACCGCGACGTCCGCTTCGCCGCCAATCCCAGGCAGCCGGTGCGCGAGCTGATGACCCACGAAAACCTCGCCACGGTGCGCGAAGGAGTCAGCCAGGACGATGCGCGCAAGCTGCTTCACGCGCGGCGGATCGAGAAGCTGCTGGTGGTCGACGACGATTTCCGCTGCGTCGGGCTGGTCACGGTCAAGGACATGGAACGCGCGGTGACCTATCCCGATGCGACCAAGGACCACATCGGCCGCCTCCGTGTCGCTGCCGCGACCACGGTCGGCGACAAGGGGTTCGAACGCACCGAGGCGCTGATTTCGGCCGAGTGCGACGTGGTCATCATCGACACCGCGCACGGCCACAACACAGACGTCGCCCGCGCGGTCGAGCGGGTCAAGAAGCTCTCAAATTCGGCGCAGGTCGTCGCCGGCAACGTCGCTACTTACGAGGCGACCCGCGCGCTGATCGATGCCGGTGCCGATGCGGTCAAGGTCGGGATCGGGCCGGGCTCGATCTGCACCACGCGGGTGGTCGCGGGGGTCGGCGTGCCGCAGCTCACCGCTGTGCTCGACGCGGCGCGCGCGGCGCAAGACTCGGGGGTGCCGATCATCGCCGACGGCGGGCTGCGCACCAGCGGCGACGCGGCCAAGGCGCTCGCCGCGGGGGCCAGCTCGATCATGATCGGCTCGATGCTCGCCGGCACCGACGAGGCGCCGGGCGAGACTTTCTTGTACCAAGGCCGCGCCTACAAGTCGTACCGCGGGATGGGCTCGCTCGGCGCGATGGGGCGCGGCTCGGCCGACCGCTATTTCCAGGGCGACATCAAGGACCAGATGAAACTGGTCCCCGAAGGGATCGAGGGCCAGGTCGCATACAAGGGGCCGGCGCGCGATGTGGTCCACCAGCTGGTCGGCGGGATCAAGGCGGCGATGGGCTACACCGGCTCGGCTACCATCGAAGACCTGCGCACCCGCGGCGAATTCGTGCGGATCACCAACGCGGGCCTGCGCGAAAGCCACGTCCACGACGTGACGATCACCCGCGAAGCGCCCAACTATCCGACCCGCTAGGGTGGAGGCATGACCCCCGCCGCGCGGGTCCAGGCCGCGATCGAGATCCTCGACCTGGTCGTCGCGGCGGCGCGGGGCGGCGGTGCGCCGGCCGACCGGATCGTCTTCCTGTGGTTCCGCACCCGCCGCTTCGCCGGGAGCGGCGACCGGCGCGCGGTGCGCGACCTCGCCTACGCCGCGATCCGCGCCTGCGGGAACACTCCGGCGAGCGGGCGGGCGGCGATGCTGCTGCTCGCCCAGCGCGATCCGGCGCTGGCGGCGCTGTTCGACGGATCGCGCCACGCTCCCGCGCCGATCGCCGCGGACGAGCCTGTCGCCAAGGCAGGGATTGCGCCGCGTTGGCTGACCGCGGCGCTACGCGGCAGCGATATCGACGGCGCCGAGGCGGCCGCGCTGCTGGCCCGCGCGCCGCTCGACCTCCGGGTCAACACGTTCCAGGCCGACCGCGCGGAGATCGCGCTGCCGCTCGAAGGCGAGGTGCTGCCCACCCCAAACGGCTTGCGCTTCCCGCACGGGACTCAGGTCGAGCAATGGGACGCCTACCGCGACGGGCAAATCGAGGTGCAGGACGCCGGTTCGCAGTGGACCTGCGCGGCCGTGGGCGCTGCGCCGGGCGAGACGGTGGTCGATTTGTGCGCCGGGGCCGGGGGCAAGACTCTTGCGCTCGCTGCGGCGATGGCGGGGCGCGGGCGGCTGATCGCGAGCGACACCGACCGCCGCCGGTTGTCGCAGCTGGAGCCGCGTGCGGCGCGCGCCGGGGCGGCTGCGGTCGAGACGCGGCTGCTCAATCCGGGGCAGGAGATGGCGGCGCTCGCCGATGTGGCAGGCGCGGCCGACGCTGTATTGGTCGATGCGCCGTGTTCGGGGACCGGCACCTGGCGGCGCAATCCGGAAGCGCGCTGGCGGCTGACCTCGGCGCAGCTGGCGCGCTACGCGGCGGCGCAGGCGCACCTGCTCGATCTCGCCGCGAAGCTGGTCCGTCCTGGCGGGCGGCTGGTCTATGTGGTCTGTTCGCTGCTCGATACGGAGGGAGCGGACCAGGCCGCCGCGTTCCTCGCCCGCCACTCCGCATGGCGCGCTGCGCTGCCCGCTTTGCCCGCCGGGCGGCCGCGTGGGGCAGGGCTTCGGCTCACCCCGTTGCACGACGGAACCGACGGCTTTTTCATCGCACGTTTTGATTCGCCGTGTTAGCACCTCGGCAAATGCCGAGACCCGCGCCGCCGAACGATCCCGATCGCCGGCCCCCGGCCAAGGAGTTGCTGATGCGTTTCGCCCCTGCCGCCGCCGCTCTGTCCCTGCTCGTCGCGGTGAGCGCCAGCGTCGGCTATTCTGCCCCGCCAAGCGCGCTCGATCCGCGCGCCGCAGCGCTGCTCGCCCAAGGCCGCGCCGAGGTTGCCGCGGGCCGCGCCGACGATGCGATCGACGCCTTCGAAGCGGCGCTGGCGGTCCAGCCGGGCAGTGTCGCGGTCTATCTCGAACTCGCCAATGCCACCCGGCTGCAGGGGATGCAGGGCAAGGCGCTGCACTATTACCGCCAGGCGCTGGCGCGCGATCCGCAGAACCCGCTGGCGATCGCCGGAGAGGGCGTCGCGCTGGTCGAGAAGGGCGCGCTCGAAAAGGCGCGCCGCAACCTCGCCCGGCTCGAGCAGCTGTGCGGCGCCGACTGTGCCCCCACCCGCGACCTCGCCGCCGCCCTCGCCAAAGGCCCGGCCCAGCGGGTAGTGACCGCCGAGCAGATCAAGCCGCAGCCGGTGGTGACTACGAACTAGCCGTCGGGTTTGGGAGGATTTGGTTCACACGAAGACACGAAGATGTCGGAGCTGAATCAACTCGAGGCTGTCACCCGCAGCGTTATCGATATCGGATTCCATATCCATCAGGATTTGGGACCAGGCTTGCTTGAGTCAGCCTATGGAGCTCTGCTTGCAGCCGCGCTGGTCCATCACGGGCATGCGGTCCGTCGCTAAGTCCCAATAACAATGCGCTATAGGGGCGTTGTCGTAGACAACGCCTTTAAGATTGACCTGCTGGTGGATGAAGCACTGGTGGTGGAGATCAAATCGGTCGAGCGCTTGATTCCAGTCCACGGCAGGCAAGTTCTCACCTACCTTCGCCTCATGGGGCTGCCCTTGGGCTTAGTTATGAACTTTGGTCAAGCGACTTTCAAGGATGGCCTAAAGCGCGTGGCCGATGACTACTTCGGACAGATCGGTTAGCGCAACATCTTCGTGTCTTCGTGTGAACCAACAAGCGGCACACCGCGCGCCTCAGATCAGCTCCCTGAATTCCTCGAGAACCGCCCGATAGACCCGCTTCTTGAACGGCACGATCAGCTCGGGCAGCAGTTCGGGTTCGACCCATTTCCACTCGCAGAATTCGGGCGGGTGGTGCGCTTCGAGGTCGATGTCTTCGTCGCTGCCGGTGAAGCGGGCGAGCCACCAGTGCTGGCGCTGGCCGCGGAACGCGCCGCCCCACAGCTTGCCGATCAGATCTTCGGGCAGGTCGTAGAGCAGTTCCTCGCCAGTCTGCGCGAGCAGCGTGATCCGCTCATCGCCAATCCCCGTTTCCTCGGCCAGTTCGCGCAGCGCGGCGGCGCGCAGGTCCTCGCCCTCGTCGATCCCGCCTTGCGGCATCTGCCACCAGTCGCCCTCGCGGTTGTCGATCCGCTTGCCGACGAAGACCCGGCCCTCGGCGTTGACCAGCATCACCCCGACGCACGGGCGATAGGGCAGCCCGGCGGCGGAATCGTTCACGCGGTCGCCCGCAGCAGCATCGCCTTGATCGCCGCGATGATCGCCAGCGTGTCCGCCTGCGCGCTGGGGATCGCCTTGCGCAGGTTGAGGAAGCCGTGAATCGAGCCCTTCTTCTCGTGATAATCGACGTCGATCCCGGCTTCGATCAGCTTGGCCGCATAGCGCCGGCCCTGATCGCGCAGCGGATCGAGCCCGGCCGTGACCAGCACCGTCGGCGGGGTCCCGGCCGCCGGTCCGTGAAGCGGATAAGCGCGCGGATTGCCGCTCTCGGCGGCGTAGCTGGCCATGAACCAGTCCATCGCAGTCTTGGTCAGCAGATGGCCTTCGGCAAATTCGGCCATCGAGCCGTCGCTCGATTCGTCGGTCGCGGGATAGAGCGGCGCCTGGACCAGCACCGGGACCGCCGCCGGCTTCTCGATCAAGTCGCGGGTGACGACCAGGGTGAGGTTGCCCCCAGCGCTGTCGCCAGTGGTGACCAGCCCGGTTACTTCGCGGCCGAGCTCGGCGGGGCTCCCCGCGACCCACCGCGCCGCCGCTTCGCAATCGTCGGGTGCGGCGGGGAAGGGCGCTTCGGGCGCGAGGCGGTAGTGCACCGCGACCACCGGCAGGTCGAGCCCGGCGGCGAGTTCGGTGCACAGCGCATTGTGGCTCTCGAGATCGCCGATCACAAAGCCGCCGCCGTGGAAGAACATCACCACCGGGCCGGGCCCGCGGCTTTCGCGCGCGTCGTAGAGCCTGAGCGGGATTTCGCCCGCCGGTCCGGGGCAGGAAAGGTCGCGGATCATCGCCAGCGAAACGGCATCCTTTTCGGCGATCGGGAGCAAGGCCTGGTACGAAGCGCGCGCCTCGGGGAGCGGCAGCTCGCTCATCTCGGGACCTTCCAAACCGTTGAGGAAGCCCAGAAAGGCGCTCACGTCGCCGCGCGCCATATTGCTTTCGTCGCTCATCCGAATCCGCTCCCTTGGGCCATCTAAATGGGAGGTTAAGTCGCGATATGCCACTTGACTAGCCGCTGCTCGGAGCCTTTGCTCCTAGCAAGTTCGCCGTCCTACAGATTTTGTTGATTGGCGGCGGCGGGGGAGGGGACTAGGGCGGCCCGCGCAGAACGGGCGAACGGTCCGCCTGACAAGGACGTTGCATGGCCACTGTGATTGCCGAACCCGATATCGACGCATCGACTCCCGAAGCCGTGGTGGTCCGCTTTGCGGGCGACAGCGGCGACGGAATGCAGCTCACCGGGGGCCAGTTCACCCTGTCGAGCGCGCTGTCGGGCAACGATTTCGCTACTTTCCCCGATTTCCCCGCCGAAATCCGCGCGCCGCAGGGCACGCTGTTCGGGGTGTCGGCGTTTCAGATAAACTTCGGCTCGACCCAGATCGAGACCGCCGGCGACGCCCCCGACGTACTCGTGGCGATGAACCCGGCGGCGCTCAAGACCAACGTCACCGCACTGAAGCCCGGCGGGCTGGTGATCGCCGACACCGGCGAGTTCACCAAACGCAACCTCGAGAAGGCCAAGTACGAGGTCAGCCCGCTCGACGACGGCAGCCTCGCCAAGTGGCAGGTGCTGGCCTTCGACATCAGCGCGCTCACGCTCGAGGCGGTCAAGCCGTTCGGGCTGGGCAACAAGGAAGCGCTGCGCTGCAAGAACATGTGGACGCTGGGGCTGGCGCTGTGGATGTTCGACCGCGACCGCGCCCCGCTGGTCGCCTGGCTCGAGGCCAAGTTCGCCAAGAGCCCGGTGCTGGCTCAGGCCAACGTCGCCGCGCTCAACGCCGGGCATGCCTATGGCGAAACCGCCGAGATCGGCGGGCAGCTGCGCCAGGTCCACCTCGATCCGGTGCCCTCGCCCGCCGGGCTCTATCGCACCGTTACCGGGGCCGACGCGGTCGCGCTCGGGCTGGTCGCAGGGGCGCAGCTGGCGGGGCTGCCGATGTTCTTCGGCGGCTATCCGATCACCCCGGCGAGCTCGATCCTCCACGCGCTGGTGCGGCTCAAGGAATTCGGCGTCACCACCTTCCAGGCCGAGGACGAGATCGCCGCGATCTGCGCCGCGATCGGCGCAAGCTATGCCGGGCACCTCGGCGTGACCTCCTCCTCGGGTCCGGGCATCGCGCTCAAGGGTGAGGCGATGGGGCTTGCGGTGATGACCGAGCTGCCCTTGGTGATCGTCAACTCGCAGCGCGGCGGGCCATCGACCGGGCTTCCCACCAAGACCGAGCAGAGCGACCTCTATCAGGCGGTCTATGGCCGCAACGGCGATACTCCGATCCCGGTGGTCTCGGCGCGCTCGCCCGGCGACGCGTTCGACTGCGCGATCGAGGCCTGCCGTATCGCCACCCAGTACATGACCCCGGTCATCCTGCTCACCGATGGCTACATCGCCAACGCCGCCGAGCCGTGGCAGGTGCCCGATCCGGCGCGTTACGAGCCCTTCCCGGTGCGCTTCCTCGACCAGCCCAACACCGATGAGGGCCGCGTCCTCCCGTTCAAGCGCGACGAAAAGGGTGCGCGGCCGTGGATCAAGCCCGGCACTCCGGGCCTCATGCACCGCATCGGCGGGATCGAGAAGAACCCCGGCACCGGCAACATCGACTACAGCCCCGCCGCGCACCAGGCGATGACCGACGCGCGCAAGGCCAAGGTCGACGGGATCGCCAAAGGTATTCCCGATCAGGACATCGCGCTCGGCCAGACCGGCGGCAAACTCGCGGTGGTCGGCTGGGGCAGCACCTTCGGACCGATCCACCAGGCGGTGCGAAGGGCGCGCGCCCAGGGCCGCGACGTCAGCCACGTGCACGTCCGCCACATCTGGCCGCTGCCGGAAAATCTGGGTGACTTGCTGCGGACTTACGAGGCAATCCTCGTGCCGGAAATGAACACCGGCCAGTTCAAGACCGTGCTCCGCGACCAGTTCCTGGTCGACGCCACGCCGCTGACCAAGACCAGCGGGCAACCGTTCACCATCGCCGAGCTCGAAGCGGCGATCGACAAGTATTTCGATGCGACCGACGGCGACGAAGGCGGCGAAGTTCCCGCCGACGACACCCAGCTGCCCAGCATCAAGGCGGTGAACCCATGAACGCGCTGACGACCATCCCGACCACGCTCAAGGACTGGGAGACCGACCAGGAGGTGCGCTGGTGCCCCGGCTGCGGGGATTACGCGATCCTCAAGGCGGTGCAGCGGACCTTGCCCGAAATCGGAGCGGACCCGGCCAAGACGGTGTTCGTCAGCGGGATCGGTTGCTCGAGCCGGTTTCCCTACTACGTCGAAAGCTACGGCTTCCACACCATCCACGGCCGCGCCCCGGCATTCGCCACGGGGATCAAGCTCGCCAATCCCGAGCTCGACGTGTGGCTGGTGACCGGCGACGGCGACGGGCTGTCGATCGGCGGCAACCATCTGATGCACGTGATGCGGCGCAACGTGAACCTGCAGATACTGCTGTTCAACAACGAGATCTACGGGCTGACCAAGGGCCAGTACTCGCCCACCAGCCGGCTCGGCACCACCAGCCCGACCACGCCGCTCGGTTCGGTCGATCGCCCGGCGCAGCCTTGCGCCTTCGCGCTCGGTTCGGGCGCGCGGTTCGTCGCGCGCGGGTTCGACGTCTCGAAGAATCTTCCCGAAGTGCTCAAGGCCGCCCACGCCCACCAGGGCGCAGCCTTCTTAGAGATCTTCCAGAACTGCATCGTCTACAACAAGGACGTGTTCGACGATTTCGCCGCGCCCAAGGGAGCCGAGGACCGCCAGCTCTGGCTGCAGAACGGCGAGCCGATGGTCTTCGCCAAGGGCACCAAGGGTATCGCGCTCGACGTTGAGAAGCTCATGCTCAAGGTGATCGACGTCATCGATGGGGATTGGCAGGCGGCCGGAGTGATCGTCCACGATGTCAGGAACCGCTCGATCGCGCACATGCTGGTCGAGATGCCGTTCGGGCCGTTCCCGATGGCGCTCGGCGTGCTCTACGACGACCCCCGCCCGACCTTCGAAGCCGCGGTGGCGGAGGAGCGGGCGAAGGCCGTCGCCGGCAAGGAGCCGAACCTGGCCAAGCTGCTGGCGCGCGGCCAGACCTGGACGGTCGAGGCGGGCGGGCCGGACCTGTAATTTCGCACGCCAAGACGCCAAGATGTCATCGCTCGACGAGATCGACCGGCTTGCACGCATCGCGGTGAATTGCGCCTTTGAGATTCATCGCGATATTGGGCCGGGTTTGCTTGAATCGGCGTACGAAGCGATGATGTTCGCGAGCCTGTTGGAAGCAGGTTGCCTTGTCGAACGACAAGTCACGGTTCCGCTGATCTTCAAGGGCACACGGATCGAAGTGCCGTTTCGCGCCGACATGGTGGTCGAACGCAAGCTGCTCATTGAGTTGAAATCGGTCGAGCGCAACGCACCCGTCCACGCCAAGCAAGTCCTTACCTATCTTCGCCTGCTGGATTTGCCGCTCGGCTTGCTCATCAACTTCGGGATGGCAACCTTCAAGGACGGCGTTCAGCGCATCGCCAACGATTTCAAAGATTGATCGCCTCCGGCCCAACTTCTTGGCTTCTTGGCGTGCGAAATCGCTTTCGCGGGCCAATCCTGATTTTCCTAGATCGCTCGATGCTGTCATGCTCTCGCGCAACGTCGGGGAAGTTGCTGTGTCAGGGCGGATGCCGAACCGGGTCGCGGCGTTGTCTTGGTGTGACCCCAGTGTGACCTTTGGCCGGAAATTCGATGGATAATTTCACCCATTCGCTGATCGGCGCGGCGCTGGGGCAGGCGGGGCTCAAGCGCAAGACCGGGCTGGCGATGCCCGCGCTGATCCTCGGCGCGAACCTGCCCGATATCGACGCGGTGACCGTGATCTACGGGATCGAGAGCCTGGCGATGCGCCGCGGGATCACGCATGGGCCGATCGCGATGGTGCAGCTGCCGCTGCTGCTGGCGGGCGGGCTGGCGTGGTTCGACAAATGGCAGGCGCGGCGCGGGACGCGGCCCGAGGGTCGCGCGCCGGTGCGCTTTGGCTGGCTCCTCGCGCTCAGTTTCATCGCCTGCCTGACCCACCCGCTGTTCGACTGGTTCAACAACTACGGCGTGCGCCTGCTCGAGCCGTTCTCGCACCGCTGGTTCTACGGCGACACGCTGTTCATCATCGACCCATGGATTATCGCGATGCTGGGTGCGGGGGTGTGGTTTTCGTTGCGGCGCGAGCGGGTCCAACACCAGAAATGGGCGACACCAGCACGGATTGGCCTGTTCGCGACCGCAAGCTTTGTGATGATAAACGGATCAATTTCGGCCGGGGTTATTCTTTTGTCTTCAGACATGCCCAGGGTGGCAGTCGCGAATGCAATGCCGGTGACCTTTTGGCGAAGAGAAGTGCTTTGGAGGGATGACTGCTCGAAGCTGAGGACGTGGTGCCCCGAGCGCTTCGGTCGCTGGGCCGCGACGGTTGGCAACGACTGGAGGAATAAGGATCTTGGCCCAACCAACATGTCCGATCCGCGCATCTCCGCATGGTCCGCGCACGATCCCGCCGCCCGCGCCTTCCTTTTCTGGAGCCGGATGCCGGTCGCCGAACTGCACGACGACCACATCGTCCTGCGCGACCAGCGTTTCATGGACCCGCGGGTTGCGCGGCCGTTCAGCGTAACCTTGCGGCCGCCGACACCGTAATGCGCTACGTCGTTGCCGGCGCGCTTGCCGCCTGTCTGCTGGCCGGAACCGCCGCGCTAGCGGACGAACCGGTGACGCTGGCCGTACCCGACGAACCCGGCTGGGGGCCACTGCGGCTGGTACTGGTCGATCACGATCGCGCCTATCCGGATGGCGACTTCTACTGTCCTCCCGACCCTGACGAGCAATCGATCTGTCTGGGAGCCGATTATGTCCGGGGGCCAGTCCGGATCGCCCGCTATCTCTCCCCCGGCAGTCCCGATTGGCGCTTTCCGGGCCGCAAGCCGATCGTCCGGTTTATCGGCGGTCACGCGGTGCGCTTTGTTGACGCCGGGCTGAAGGTGGAACTGCTTGAACAGACCGATAGCGGCTATTTGTGGCGCGTCTGGGCCGGTGAAGTCGAACGCGGCTGGGTCTGTTTTCCGGACAATCTGATCGAGCGGTTCAAGCTGCAACCGGCGCGCGGCTGGACCGCGCGCGGCGAGGAACAGAATTGCCTGCGCCTGAAGAATATCGAATGACCGCGCCCGTCATCGTCTGGCTGCGGCAGGACCTGCGCCTGACCGATCAACCCGCGCTCCACCCCACCGCAAACCTAGGCCCGGTGAGCCCGGTCTATGTGCTCGACGACGAGACGCACCGCGGATGGGCAGGGGCGTTGCGGAGGCGCTCGCGGACCTCACAGAAAAAGCGCCAGGACTGTGGTCCAAGTGGTCCATCACCAGAGCAACGGTGGTGCAATGCCGCAGCTGCGACGACTACGCCGCGACCCGCGCCCGCGCGCTCGCAGCCCACGCCGCGATGAAGCGCTAGGGGATTGCTCCGCGTGCCTGCTGTCGCCATATCGCCGCCATGAACGCACCGGGCTTGGGCAGGGGACTGGAGCTGGTCGAAGGCGGGCGGCGGATCGGGATCGGTCCGCGCTGGCTTGCGCGGCTGTTTGCGGGGGGCTTCCACCGGATCCTCGACCGGATCGACGGGGGTCTTGAAACCGGCTCGATCACCGCCGCCTTGCCCGATGGGACCACCCGCCTGATAGGCGGCCAAACCCCCGGGTTCGCGGCCGACGTGACGATCGGCGACTGGCGCGCATTGCTGCGGCTCGCCACCGGCGGCTCGGTCGGGTGGTATCAGGCCTGGGCGGCGGGAGAGTGGACCAGCCCCGACCCGGTGCCGCTGTTCGCGCTGTTCATGGCCAACGGCGAGAGCCTGGGCAAAGTGGCGCGCGCGCGCGGGCCGTGGCGGCTGGCGGCGCGCGCGGTGCACTGGTTCAACCGCAACACCCGCGCCGGCGCGGCGCGCAACATCCATTTGCACTACGATCTCGGCAATGATTTCTACGCGGCCTGGCTCGATCCTGCGATGGTCTATTCCTGCGCCCGGTTCGAACGCGGCGCGGGCGACCTTGCGACAGCGCAGCGGGACAAGCTTGGCACCATCGCGGAACGGGTGGCGGGAGCGGAGACCGTACTGGAGATCGGCTGCGGCTGGGGGGCGCTGTCGGCGCGGCTGCAAGCGGCGGGGGCGGCGGTCACCGCGATCAGCCTCTCGGACGCGCAGCTGGCCTGGGCGCGAGGGCATCAGCCGGCGGGGATCGACTTCCGCAAGCAGGACTACCGCGACGTCGAAGGGCAATATGACGCAATCGTCAGCGTCGAGATGGTCGAAGCGGTGGGGCGCGAATACTGGCCAGACTTCTTCGATTGCATCGCCCGCTGCCTCAAGCCCGGCGGACGCGCCGCGATCCAGTACATCGCCATCGCCGAGCCGCTGTTCCCCGCCTACGCCCGCAGCGCCGATTTCATCCAGACCTACGTCTTCCCCGGCGGAATGCTGGTCAGCGAGGCCGAATTCCGCCGCCTTGCCGCCGAGCGCGGGCTCGAATGGCGCGACCAGGCGTGCTTCGCCGGGGACTACGCCCGCACGCTTGAGCTATGGCGCGAGCGCTTCGACAGTGCGGTGAGCGAGGGCCGGCTGCCCGCAGGCTTCGATCGGCGCTTCGTCGAGCTGTGGCGCTACTACCTGATGTACTGCGAGGGCGGGTTCCGCGGCGGCGGGATCGACGTTCGCCAGGTGACGTTGGTGAAGATTTAGGAGATCGGCCGGAACACGCTGTCGCCGCGCCAGCGGGTCAGCAGGTTGTCGTGGATGATCGGGTTCAAGAGGTTGTGGAACGAGCACCCGACCAAGCTGTTGTTCCACCACACCACCTCGGCCATCTGCGCCTCGAGCCCGGGGATCGAGAGCCAGCACACCGTGCCGGGATAGATCCGGCTCACCGCCGAGGCGCAGAAGCCGCCGAGCGAGAGGTCGTGGATCACCGTCTGGAAGCCCTTGGCTCCCGACATGCGCAGCTGGGCGGGGATCATCATCCGCGTGCGCGGGGCGCTGCGATCCTCCTGCGCGGCGATGGCGTAGCGGTTGCGGCTGTCGAGCAGGAAATCGCTCATCCCTTGCCTCCATGGTTGCCGCAAGGCTGCGCGGCAGGCTTGGCAAAGAATCGCCGATCGCGGTTGCGCGAGGCTTACTTGGGCTGGTTAACGGATTCGCGGTGCGGACTGGCGAACTGTTCACCAAGCAGCGCAACCAATCGCGCCGCGACCGCATCTGCCGGCTTGACCGAAGCCGGGTCTTCGCCGGGGTAGGCCTTGGCCCGCATCGCCGTGCGGGTCGCCCCGGGATCGACGATCGCGACCCGGATATTGCTGGTATTGCGCACCTCCTGCGCGTGGCAATCGAGCAGCGCCTCGAACGCCGCCTTGCTCGCGGCATAGGCGCCCCAGAACGCTCGCGGGGCGCTGCCGACGCTGCTGGTCAGCCCGATCACCCGCGCGTCGCCACTCGTTTTGAGCAGCGGGTGGAAGTGGGCGAGCAGGGCCTGGGCGGCGAGGACGTTGGTGGTGAGCGCCTTGGTGAAGGCGGCCTGGTCGATATCGGTCACCGCGGTGAGCTGCGGGAGCACCGCGGCGGACAACACGAGGATGTCGAGCGCCTGCCAGCGGCCCGAGATCGCCGCCGCGAGCCGCGCGATCCCGTCGGCGTCGGCGAGGTCGACCGGAGCGATGGTCGCCTGGCCGCCCGCTTCGAAGATCGCCTGCTCGACCGCTTCGAGCGCTTTCACGTCGCGCCCGGTGAGCACAACGTGCGCTCCGGCTCCTGCGAGGGCGAGCGCGGTCGCCGCGCCGATCCCGCGGCTGGCCCCGGTGACGAGCGCGAGCTGCCCCGCGAATGCGCCTTTGCTCATGCGACTTTGTCGACCGGCAGCGCGAGCTGGCTGGCCTCGGATTCGCGCTCGCCGAGGTCGGTCAGGCTGGTCGGGTAATCGCCGCTGAAGCAGGCGTCGCAATGCTGCGGGCTGGCGCCGTCGCGCTTGGCTTCGCCGACCGCGCGGTAGAGCCCGTCGATCGAAACGAAGGCAAGGCTGTCGGCGTTGATGAATTCGGCCATCGCCGCGACGTCCATGCGCGCCGCAAGCAGTTTCGAGCGTTCGGGGGTGTCGACCCCGTAGAAGCACGAATGCCCGGTCGGCGGGCTGGCGACGCGGAAGTGAACTTCCTTCGCCCCGGCGTCGCGCATCATCTGGACGATCTTCATCGAGGTTGTCCCGCGCACGATCGAATCGTCGATCAGCACGATCCGCTTGCCCTGGACGATCGCCCGGTTGGCGTTGTGCTTGCGCTTGACGTCGGCGTGGCGCGCGCCGTCGGAGGGCTGGATGAAGGTCCGTCCGACATAGTGCGAACGGATGATCCCAAGCTCGAAGGGGATGCCCGACTGCTGGGCATAGCCGATCGCCGCGGGAACCCCGCTGTCTGGCACCGGCACCACCAGGTCGGCCTCGGCCGGCGCTTCCTTGGCCAGCTCTGCGCCGATCGCCTTGCGCACGTCGTAAACCGACTTCCCGCCAAGCACCGAATCGGGGCGGCTGAAATAGACGTGTTCGAAGATGCACGGGCGCGGCGCCACGGCGCGGAACGGGCGGTGGCTGGCGATGCGGCCGTCGCTGCGCACTTCGACGATCTCACCCGGCTCGATCTCGCGCTCGAACTCGGCCCCGACCACGTCGAGGGCGACGGTCTCGCTGGCGAAGATCACCGCTTCGCCGATCCGGCCCATCACCAGCGGGCGAATGCCCAGCGGGTCGCGGCAGGCGATCATCCGCTTGGGGGTCATGCAGATCAGCGAATAGGCGCCCTCGACCATTCGCAGCGCATCGACGAAGCGGTCGAGCAGCTTGGCGAAGCGGCTGGTGGCAATGAGGTGGACGATCACCTCGGTGTCCGATGTCGACTGGAAAATCGAACCCTTCGACACCAGTTCGCGCCGCAGGTTCATCGCGTTCGAAATGTTGCCGTTGTGGGCGATGGTGAACCCGCCGGCGGCGAGGTCGGCATGGAGCGGCTGGACGTTGCGCAACCCCGAGCCGCCGGTGGTGGCGTAGCGAACGTGGCCCGAGGCCATGTCGCCGGGCAGTTCGGCGAAAGCGTCGGCGCCGCGGAAGACCTGTGCGACGTGCCCGATCCCTCGGCGCGAATAGAACTCGCGCCCGTCCCAGCTGATGATCCCGACGGCTTCCTGCCCGCGGTGCTGCAGCGCGTGGAGCCCGAGCGCGGTCATCGCCGCGGCGTCACGCGCGCCGATCACGCCGAAAATGCCGCATTCCTCGCGCAGCTTGTCGCCGTCGGCGTCGTGGAACGGGTCAGTCAGGTTCATGTCAAGATTCGCCCGGCGCGGTTCCAAGTGGCGTGTCGGCCCTC
>JBOHIC010000306.1:0-2582 GCA_050725835.1 Novosphingobium sp. | reverse complement strand
GGCCGAGAAGGGCGAGGAGGTCGCGAGCGCAATCGGCGGGCTGTTCTGCAACGTTGACATCACATCCGAAGATTCGGTCGTCGCCGGGTTCGACAAGGCGCGCGCCGCGCATGGGCAGGAGCGCGTTCTGGTGCACTGCGCGATGACCTCGAAGCGCGGCAAGACCCTCGCCTGGGACAAGGAGGCGGGCAAGCTCAAGCGGCTTTCGACCGAGGACTACATCTACGGCGTCCAGGGCATTCTGGTGGCCAGCTACCGCCTCGCCTCGCTCTCGGCCGAAGGGATGGCGGGGCTCGAGCCGCTCGAGGACGGCGAGCGCGGCTGCATCGTGCTTACCGCCTCGGTCGCGGCGCAGGACGGGCAGATCGGCCAGGTGATCTACGGCTCGGCCAAGGCCGGGGTGAACGGCCTGGTCCTGCCGATGGTGCGCGACCTTTCGGACCTCGGCATCCGGGTGAACTCGATCATGCCGGGGATTTTCGCCACTCCGCTGATGCTCGGGGCGCGGCCGCAGGTTCTCGACAGCCTCGCCGCCTCGGTCCCGTTCCCCAAGCGGTTGGGCAAGCCCGAGGAATTCGGTAGCCTCGCGCTCGAACTGGTTCGCAATTCCTATTTCAACGCGCAGTGCATCCGCCTCGACGGCGCGATTCGCATGGCCCCCCGTTAAGAACGTGCCGCTTCGTAGCAAACCACCGAACTTCTCCCCTCCCCGACGGGGAGGGGAACATATTCAGACCGATAGACCTCAGATTAGTTTCAGGAGACGCACAATGGCCGAAGCCTACATCATCGACGCCGTCCGCACCCCGCGCGGGGTGGGCAAGCCGGGCAAGGGCGCTCTCTCGCACCTCCACCCGCAGCACCTCGCTGCGACCGTGCTCGGCGCGCTCAAGGAGCGCAACCATCTCGACACTAAGACGGTGGACGACATCGTCTGGTCGACCTCGAGCCAGAACGGCAAGCAGGGCGGCGACCTCGGGCGGATGGCGGCGCTTTCGGCGGGCTACGACATCTCCGCCAGTGGGACCACGCTCGACCGCTTCTGCGGCGGCGGGATCACCTCGGTCAACCTCGCCGCGGCCTCGGTAATGAGCGGGATGGAAGACTGCGTCATCGCCGGCGGGACCGAGATGATGAGCTACACCACGGCGCATGCCGCCGAGCAGGCCAACGCCGGGCTGCCGCCGCGGCTGATGGGCTCGGGCCACGAGGCGCTCGACGCGCTCCACCCGCAGTCGCACCAGGGCGTCTGCGGCGACGCGATCGCCACCCAGGAGGGCATCAGCCGCGAGGCGCTCGACGCACTCGCGCTGGTCAGCCAGCAGCGCGCCGATGTGGCGATCAAGGAAGGGCGGTTCGCCAAATCGGTGGTGCCGGTGCACAACCCCGACGGCTCGGTCGCGCTCGACCGCGAGGAGTTCCCCCGCCCCGAAACCACCGCCGAGGGCCTTGCCGCGCTCAAGCCGAGCTTTGCCGGGATCGCCGACTTCGAGCTGGGCGGGACGACGTTCCGCAAGCAGATCAACCGCCGCTACCCCGACCTCGAGATCGAGCACTTCCACCATGCCGGCAACTCGTCGGGCGTGGTCGACGGCGCCGCGGCGCTGCTGATCACCAGCAAGGACTACGCCGACGCGCACGGCCTCAAACCCCGCGCGCGGATTGTCGCCTATGCCAACCAGGGCGACGACCCGACGCTGATGCTCAACGCCCCGGTTCCCGCGGCGAAGAAGGTGCTAGCCAAGGCCGGGCTGAGCAAGGACGACATCGACGTGTGGGAAATCAACGAGGCTTTCGCGGTGGTCGCCGAGAAGTTCATCCGCGATCTCGATCTCGATCGCGCCAAGGTCAACATCAACGGCGGGGCGATGGCGCTCGGCCACCCGATCGGCGCGACCGGCTCGATCCTGATCGGCACCGCGCTCGACGAACTCGAACGCTCGGGCGGGCGCTACGGCCTGATCACGATGTGCGCCGCGGGCGGCATGGCCCCGGCGGTGATCATCGAGCGGGTCGAGGGCTGACTTCCGCCCGCCGGCGAGCCTGTCGGCGTCGCCGAAGCCGAATGCGGGGAATGGTTCGGCCCGAGGCGGGATCGCCGCGCCCAGCTCGATGAGCAGGTCGAGATGCAGGGCTGGGGAGCGGGACGAGCGATCCGACCTAACTTCGCACGAAGATGATGATTGATCTTGCAATGCTGAAGCCCCTGAAACATCGAGGGGCTTATGCCGTTGATCGATGCGCTCGTTTCATTCGCGGAAGACGTACGAGCGGACCGAAGGGCGAATCCCGCAATCCGTGGCGAAGGAGCCGGATTGGAGCTTCTGATTGCTCCGCGCTTTCACGCGTTCCTTCAGGCCGCGCTGGACGAGATTACGCCGGCTCCCCTGCGAGTCATCCCTGAATATCAGCGGCAAGGCCTGGGCCGGCCTGACATGGCTTTTGCCCTGCCGGCCTCGCCTGCACGTGCCTTTATCGAACTCAAGTCGCCCGAAAAAGCGATCGGCGATCAAGACCTGCGCGGGCACGATCTTGATCAGTTCGGACGCTTTTGCGAGCTTCCTCTGTGGGCTCTTACCAAT
>JBOHIC010000305.1:0-16438 GCA_050725835.1 Novosphingobium sp. | reverse complement strand
TCGGCGGGCCGCTGGCGGTGCAGGCCTTTTTCATCATTTCGGGGTTCTACATGGGGCTGGTGCTCAACGAGCGCTACGACCGGCCCGCGCTCAACCGCGCGTTCTACGCCAACCGCGCGATCCGGATCTATGCGCTCTACTTCGTGTTCCTCGCCTTCTACCTCGCGGTCTTCGCCGCGGTGCACTGGCGCGCCGGTTCCTCGCCGCTCGATCCCTATTTCTCCAACCTGATCAGCCTGCCGGAGAAGGTCGGGTTGGGCCTGCTCAACCTCACCGTGATCGGGCAGGACCTGCCGTTGTGGCTCAAGATCGAGGACGGCCACCTCGCCTGGATGGCGGGAGATTTCGGCACCGGGCCGCTCGACGTGTTCCACTTCATGGCGATCCCGGTCGCCTGGTCGCTGAGCCTCGAGCTGTGCTTCTATGCGATGGCCCCGTTCATCGCCCGGCGGAGCTGGCAGCAAATCGCGCTGATCTTCGCCGCATCGGTCGCGCTCAGGGTGATCGGCGCCGGGTTCGGGCTGGTGCAAGACCCGTTCAGCTACCGCTTCTTCCCGTTCGAGCTGGCGCTGTTCCTCGCCGGGGTGCTCGCCTACAAGGCCTGGGCCGCCAACCGCGACTTGTGGCGGCAGCCTGGGGCCAAAGCGCTCGCGCTGGCGGTGCCGGCGGCGACGCTGGCCTATCCGTGGCTGCTCGGCAGCGCCCCCGACAACCTGTTCTTCGTCCCCCAGCGGATCGGCTACCTGCTGCTGGTCGCCGCTGCGCTGCCAGCGATCCACGGCTGGAGCGAACGCTCGAGGCTCGACCGCGACGTGGGCGAGCTATCCTACCCGCTCTACCTCGACCAGCTGCTGGTGCTCGGGCTGATCGCGGGGCTGCCCGGGATCGCCGGAAGCTCGGTGCTGCGCACGCTCGCTACCGCGGCGATTTCGCTGGCGCTGGCCTGGCTCGCGGTGCGCTCGATCGACGCGCGGATCGAGGCCTATCGGCGGAGGCTGGCGGATCGCGCGGGGGCAACCTAACCCAACACCGTTCGTGCCGAGGAGGGACTGAGCTTCGCGAAGGCCCGTCTCGAAGCACCGTCACGCGTGGTCCGGTCCTTCGAGACGGCCTCTCAGCCTTCGGCTTCGATGCCTCCTCAGGACGAACGGAAATTGGCTCTTTTAGGGGTGACAGCCCGCACACCTTCGCCTATGCGCGCGCCTCCCATAGCGCGACCAAAGCGAAAGCGAGTGCACCGACATGAAACTCAACGAACTCCGTGACAATGATGGCGCCCGCAAGGGCCGGATGCGCGTCGGACGCGGCATCGGCTCGGGCAAGGGCAAGACCGCCGGGCGTGGCCAGAAGGGCGCCAAGGCGCGCTCGGGCGTTTCGATCGCCGGCTTCGAGGGCGGCCAGATGCCGCTCCACATGCGCATCCCCAAGCGCGGCTTCAACAACATCTTCGCCAAGGACTATGCCGAGGTGAACCTGGGTCTCGTCCAGAAGGCGCTCGACGCGGGCAAGCTCGACGGCAAGAAGGTCATCGATCACGCCGCGCTCCAGGCGGCGGGCCTCGCCCGCGGCGGCAAGGACGGCGTCCGCCTGCTCGGCAAGGGCGAGTTCTCGGCCAAGGCCAAGTTTCTCGTCGCCGGGGTCAGCAAGGGCGCGCGCGACATGGTCGAAAAGGCCGGCGGCTCGGTCGAGCTGCCCGAGGCCGGGCCGAGCGAGCACGAAAAGAAGACCGCGCGCCGCGAGGCCAACAAGGCGGCCAAGGCTTCCGTGAAGGCGAGCGCCAAGGCCGCCAAGTAACCACGCACCGTTGCATCCCCGCCACAGCGCCGGGGATGCTGCGGCCGCGGGGTTCGACATCGCGCATTGCGCCCCTATATGGGCGCAAACGCGGTCCGGCTCGGACCCACAGCTAGGTTCAGATCACTCATGGCATCACGCGCCGACAATCTCGCGAGCAACCTCAGCCTCGCCAACTTCTCCAAGGCGACCGAGCTCAAGAACCGCATCTGGTTCACGATCGGCGTGCTGATCGTCTTCCGCTTCCTCACCTTCGTGCCGCTGCCGGGGATCGACCCGATCAAGCTCAAGGACTTCATCGACCGCAACACCGGCGGGATCCTCGATTTCTTCAACATGTTCTCGGGCGGGGCGCTGGCGAACTATTCGCTGATTTCGCTCGGCGTGATGCCCTACATCACCGCCTCGATCGTGGTCCAGCTCGCCGCCTCGCTCCACCCGACGCTCGCCGCGATCAAGAAAGAGGGCGAGAGCGGGCGCAAGAAACTCAATCAGTACACCCGCTACGGCACGGTCTTCCTGACCATGATCCAGGGCTATTTCATCGCCCGCAACGCGGTTGCCCAAGGCTTTTCGGTGATCGACGGGCCGCTGTTCTACGTCGGCTGCGTGGTCAGCCTGGTCGGCGGCACGATGTTCCTGCTGTGGCTGGGCGAGCAGATTACCTCGCGCGGGATCGGCAACGGCACCTCGCTGATCATCATGGCCGGGATCGTTGCCCAGATGCCGGTGTTCATCGGCAACCTCGGCGGGCAATACAGCTCGGGCCAGACCGGCTCGTTCACCCTGATCGCGCTGATCGTGCTGCTGCTCGCGATGGTGCTCCTGATCTGCTTCATGGAGCGCGCCCAGCGGCGGCTGCTGATCCAGTATCCCAAGCGCGCCACCCAGCGCGGGATGATGCAGGCGGATCGCAGCCACCTGCCGCTGAAGCTCAATACAGCAGGCGTGATTCCCCCAATCTTCGCCAGTTCGCTGCTGCTGCTGCCGCTGACCGTCACCCAGTTCGCGGGGAGCTCGATCGATCCGAGCACAACCGGCGGGGCGGTGCTGCAATCGCTCAACCAGTATCTCCAGCACGGCCAGTTGCCCTACATGCTGCTCTACGGCGCGGGGATCGTGTTCTTTGCATTCTTCTACACCGCGGTGGTGTTCAACCCGGAAGAAACCGCCGACAACCTCAAGCGCAATGGCGGCTTCATCCCCGGCATCCGCCCGGGCAAGAGCACCGCGACCTATCTCGATTACGTACTCACCCGGATCACCGTGGTTGGTGCGCTCTATCTCACGCTGGTCTGCATCGTCCCCGAATACATGATCGCCCAGACCGGGCTCAACGCGATGTTCTTCGGCGGCACGAGTCTGCTGATCGTGGTCAACGTCACGGTCGATACGATCACCCAGATCCAGTCGCACCTGCTCGCGCACCAGTACGGCGACCTGATCAAGAAGGCCAAACTCAAGGGCCGCGCGCGCTAGGCCGGTCCCGGGGGGAACCAAGGTGAACATCATCCTGTTGGGACCGCCGGGGGCGGGCAAGGGCACCCAGGCCCAGCGGCTGGTCGAGCGCCACGGAATGCGCCAGCTTTCGACCGGTGATATGCTCCGCGCCGCGGTCAAGGCCGGCACCCCGGTCGGGCTCCAGGCCAAGGCGGTGATGGACGCGGGCGAGCTGGTTTCGGACGAAATCGTCTCGGCGCTGATTGGCGACGAACTCGATGCGATGCCGGCGGGGCAGGGCGCGATCTTCGACGGTTATCCCCGCACCGCCGCGCAGGCCGCTTCGCTCGACGCGATCCTCGCGGGGCGCGGGCGCAATCTCGACCGGGTGGTCGAACTCGAGGTAAACGAGGACGCGCTGGTCGAGCGAATTACTGGCCGCTTCACCTGCGCCGCATGCGGCAAGGGCTACCACGACCGCTTCGAACGGCCCAGGGTTGCCGGGACCTGCGACCGCTGCGGCAGCACCGAGTTCAAGCGTCGCCCCGACGACAACGAGGCAACCGTGCGCACCCGCATGGCCGAATACCGCGCCAAGACCGCGCCGATCCTGCCGCTCTACGAGGCCCGCGGAATCGTCAGCCGGATCGACGGGATGGCCGACATCGATCATGTGACAGCCGCGCTCGAAGCGATTATCGCTCCCTGATCCGACGCCAAGGGGAGCCCGCCATGCGTTTCGCCGTTGCCGCTATCTGTTCCGCTTTGGCCTTCGCTGCTCCCGCCGCCGCCGAAGTCACCGCCACCGGCGACGGCGCGTTCATCTCGCGCAACGTGGTCGAAGTCAGCGCCAGCCAATGGGAAGCGTGGCAGGCGATGATCGCGCCCAACACCTGGTGGAACGGCGAGCACACCTATTCGGGCGACCCCGCCAACATGTGGCTCGATGCCCAGGCGACCGGTTGCTTCTGCGAAAAGCTCCCCGTGCCCAAGGAAGCCCCGCCGGGCACCCGCGCGGGCAGTGTCGAGCACATGCACATCGTCTATGCCGCCCCCGGGGCAGCGCTGCGGATGGTCGGCGGGCTCGGTCCGCTCCAGTCCGAGGCGGTCAAAGGGGTGCTCACGGTCACCTTCAAGCCGCTCGAGGGCGGCAAGACGCGGATCCTGTGGGAATACAGCGTCGGCGGCTACATGCGCTACGAGACGCCCAAGATCGCCGTGCTGGTCGACACGGTGATGGCCGAGCAGCTCAAGCGGCTCGGCGATAAGCTCGGCCTGGCCGCGCCCGCCGAAGCCAAGCCCGAAGACAAGCCGGACACTAAGTCGGAACCGGCCGAAAAGCCCGCCGCCGATCCGGGCTGAGCCTGCGGCGGGAGGCTTTGACCTCGCCGCGCGGATGGCGTAAGTATTGCGCCTGCTCGATTGGCCGGACCGCTAAGGTTGCGGCGTTGACAGCTTGCGCGAATCGCCCTAAGCGCGCGCTTCACTCGACATAACGGGTCAGTCCGGCGGCAGCCGCGTTCGCGCGCGCCATCCGGACTTTTCGCCGTTTTTACCGGGTGATAGCGATGAGATGGGGTGGCCGGTTCGCCGCATGCCCCGTGGAGCATGGAGAAGTAAGTGGCTCGTATTGCCGGGGTCAACATCCCCACCAACAAGCGCGTGATTGTCGCGCTGACCTACATTCACGGAATCGGCGCGCACAAGGCGCGGACGATCGCGGCCAAGCTCGGGATCGATCCCGCCCGCCGCGTCCAGGACCTGACCGACCAGGAAGTCCTCCACATCCGTGAGACGATCGACGCCGAGCACATGGTCGAAGGCGATCTGCGCCGCGACACCGCGATGAACATCAAGCGGCTGATGGACCTCGCCTGCTATCGCGGCTTGCGCCATCGCAAGGGGCTTCCGGTGCGCGGTCAGCGGACCCACACCAACGCCCGCACCCGCAAGGGCAAGGCCAAGCCGATCGCCGGCAAGAAGAAGTAAGGCGCGGACTCAAGTCCACCGCCTTCCCACCGCTTTCTCGACAGGATTACGCACATGGCCCGCGAACCCCAGCGCCTCAAAAGGCGGGAACGCAAGAACATCACCAGCGGCATTGCCCACGTCAACGCCAGCTTCAACAACACGATGGTGACCATCACCGACGCCCAGGGCAACGCCATCGCCTGGTCCAGCGCCGGGATGATGGGCTTCAAGGGCAGCCGCAAGTCGACGCCTTATGCGGCCCAGGTCGCCGCCGACGACGCCGGCAAGAAGGCCGCCGAGCACGGCGTGCGCACCCTCGAGGTCGAGGTCAAAGGCCCCGGCTCGGGCCGCGAGAGCGCGCTCAGAGCGCTCCAGGCGGTCGGCTTCACCATCACTTCGATCCGCGACGTCACCCCGATCCCGCACAACGGGGTCCGGCCATCGAAGCGCCGCCGCGTCTGATCGAGCCTCATGCGGGGGAATCATCCCCCCGCACGTTTTTCGGATCGGCCGCGGCTCACTTCGGGCCCGCGGTCGTTCCCGCCAGAGTTAACCCATAGGGGAAGCAAATGTCTGTCAACATCAAGAACTGGCAGGAACTCAAGAAGCCCAACGCGCTCGAGGTCAAGCCCGGCACCGACAAGCGCCGCGCGACCTTCGTCGCCGAGCCGCTCGAGCGCGGCTTCGGCCTGACGCTCGGCAACGCGCTGCGCCGCGTGCTGCTCTCCTCGCTCCAGGGCGCGGCGATCACCTCGATCAAGATCGAGAACGTGCTCCACGAATTCTCCAGCCTCGCTGGCGTGCGCGAGGACGTCACCGACATCGTCCTCAACGTCAAACAGATCGCGCTGCGCATGCAGGGCGAGGGTCCCAAGCGGCTCCAGCTTTCGGCCACCGGCCCGGGCGAGGTCACCGCGGGCGACATCGCGGTGACCGGCGACATCGAGGTGATGAACAAGGACCTCGTGATCTGCCACCTCGACGAGGGCGCGACGCTCAACATGGAGCTCACCGCCGACACCGGCAAGGGCTATGTCCCCGCGGTCGGCAACCGCCCGGTCGACGCTCCGATCGGACTCGTGCCGATCGACAGCCTCTATTCGCCGGTGCGCCAGGTCAGCTACAAGGTCGACAACGCCCGGATCGGTCAGGAACTCGATTACGACAAGCTCAGCCTGACCATCGAGACCGATGGCACGGTCACCCCGGACGACGCGGTCGCCTATGCCGCGCGGATCCTCCAGGACCAGCTCGCGCTGTTCGTCCACTTCGAGGACGCCATGCCCGCGGGCGGCTCGCCGATGATCGGGATGGCCGCGGCGCACCAGGCCGACGAGGGCGACACCAACCAGCTCAACCGCTACCTCCTGAAGAAGGTCGACGAGCTCGAACTCTCGGTGCGCAGCGCCAACTGCCTCAAGAACGACAACATCATCTACATCGGCGACCTGGTCCAGAAGACCGAGGCCGAGATGCTGCGCACGCCCAACTTCGGGCGCAAGTCGCTCAACGAGATCAAGGAAGTGCTCTCGAGCATGGGCCTGCGGCTCGGCATGGACATCCCCGGCTGGCCGCCCGAGAACATCGAGGAAATGGCCAAGAAGCTGGAGCAGGAACTGCTGGGCTAACCAATTGGGTCGGCGCCGCCCTCCGGCGCCTGGATCGGGGTACCTGATACGGCCCCCCTACGAACGGAGTACAGAACATGCGCCATAAAGTCGGCGGGCGTAAGCTCAACCGCACTTCCGCCCACCGCACCGCGCTGCTGCGCAACATGTCGGCGGCGCTGATCAAGCACGAGCAGATCACCACCACGCTGCCCAAGGCGCGCGAGCTGCGCCCTTATCTCGAGAAGCTGATCACGCTGGCCAAGCGCGGCGGGCTTTCGAACCGCCGCCTCGCCCACGCCCGCCTGCTCGACGCGGCGCAGGAGAAGAAGCTGTTCGAAGTGCTGGCGGAACGTTACGCGGCCCGCGAGGGCGGCTACACCCGGGTGATCAAGGCGGGCATCCGTGCTTCGGACGCGGCGCCGATGGCGGTGATCGAGCTGGTTGACCGCGACGTCGAGGCCAAGGGCCAGGATTCGGGCCCGGTCATGGCCGATGAAGACTTTGCCGAAGCCTGAGGGGCTTTCGTCGAGGCGTAAAGCCCTTGGTCATGTTGACATTGCCAAGGCGGCGGCAGGCGGTAGCTTGTCGCCGCCTTTGCCGTTTCGGGAGCCGTTCATGCGCCGCAGCGCCTTCGTTCTTCTCGCCCTCCTCGCCTCCACCGCGGCGATCGCCGGCGACATGAAGCTGGCTTACCCCGAGACGCGCACCACCGACGTCGCCGAGGTCCAGTTCGGGACCCGGGTCGCCGATCCCTATCGCTGGCTCGAGAACGACGTGCGCAGCGACAAGGAGGTCGCCGGCTGGGTCACGGCGCAGAATGCGGTGACCCAGGGCTATCTCGCCGGGCTGCCGCAGCGTGCGTGGTTTGCGAGCCGCATCCGCGCGCTGATGGACTACGAACGCTTCGGACTGCCGCGCAAGGCCGGGCAGTTCTATTTCTACACGCGCAATTCGGGGCTGCAGAACCAGGCGCAGCTGATCGTCCGCAAGGGGCTGAACGGAGCGCCGCGGCTGCTGATCGATCCCAACGCCTGGGCCAAAGACGCGGCGACCGCGCTCGATGCGTGGGAGGCCTCGTCCGACGGCAAGCTGCTCGCTTATTCGGTCCAGGACGGCGGGACCGACTGGCGGATCATCCGCGTACTCGACACCGCCACAGGCGCGGTGCTGGGCGACGAGATTAAGTGGGCCAAGTTCACCGGGATCGCCTGGGTCGGCAGCGAGGGCTTCCTCTATTCGCGCTTTCCCGCGCCCAGAGAGGGCGAGGCGTACCAGTCGCTCAATACCAACCAGGAGGTGCGCTTCCACCGCATCGGCACGCCGCAGTCGGCGGACGAGCTGGTCTATGCCACCCCCGACCAGCCCGATCTCGGCCACAACGCCGAGGTGACGCACGACAACCGCTGGGTCGTGATCACCACCGCGCGCGGGACCGATAACAAATATGCGCTGCACACGATTAAGCTGGGCAAGGGCAAGCGCGACTGGCGGGCGCGGACGCTCGTCGCCGGGCTCGATCACAGCTGGAGCCTGATCGAGGGCACGGGCGACACGCTGTGGTTCGTGACCAACAAGGACGCACCGCTGCTCAAGGTGGTCAAGGCCAACCTTTCCGGGCGGACGCCGAGCTTCACCGACGTCGTCGCCGAGCGCGCCGAAACGCTGGAAAAGGCGCAGATCGTCGGCGACCGGCTGATCCTCTCCTACCTCAAGGACGCCGCCTCGACCGCCGAGGTGCTGTCGCTCGAGGGCAAGCGGGTGCAGCAGATCAGCCTCGGCGCGATCGGGACTGCTTCGGGCTTCGCCGGGCGGCCGGGCGATCCCGAGACCTTCTACGGCTTCTCCAGCTTCAACCAGCCCGGCGCGGTGTACCGCTTCGATAGCCGCACCGGCAGGTCGACCGCCTTCGCGCTGCCCAAGCTGACCTTCAACCCGGCCGACTACGCGGTCGAGCAGCGCTTTTACACATCCAAGGACGGCACCCGGGTGCCGCTGTTCCTGGTCCGCAAGAAGAGCATCGCCGCGATCGGCCAGCCGGTGCCGACGCTACTGTATGGCTACGGCGGGTTCGACGTCTCGCTCACCCCGAGCTTCTCGGCGAGCCGGATGGCCTGGCTCGAGGCCGGAGGGGCATATGTCGTCGCCAACCTGCGCGGTGGGGGCGAATACGGCAAGGCCTGGCACGACGCCGGGCGGCTGGGCAATAAGCAGAACGTGTTCGACGATTTCATCGCCGCGGGCGAATACCTGATCGCGCAAGGCATCACGCCCAAAAGCGGACTGGCGATCCAGGGCGGCTCGAACGGGGGCCTTCTGGTCGGCGCAGTGCTCAACCAGCGGCCGGACCTGTTCGCCGCGGCCAACCCGGCGGTGGGTGTGATGGACATGCTCCGCTTCGACCGCTGGACCGCCGGGCGCTATTGGGTGGACGACTACGGCTACCCGAATCGCGAGGGCGATTTCCGCACGCTGCGGGCCTATTCGCCCTACCATAACATCGCCGGCGGCAAGCCCTATCCGGCGGTGCTGGTAACCACCGCCGACACCGACGACCGCGTCGTCCCCGGCCACTCGTTCAAATACGCCGCGGCGCTTCAGGCGGCCAAGGCCGGCGACAAGCCGCACCTGATCCGGATCGAGACCCGCGCCGGGCACGGTTCGGGCAAGCCGACCGACAAGGCGGTGGCCGAGAACGCCGACATCCTGGCGTTCCTTGCCGAGTGGAGCGGGCTGGCGACGCCGCGACCCGCCGTTCAGGTTTCTGGCCTTAAACCTGAATAGAAGCCAACAGCCAGTTCAGGCTCGCCTCAGCGCCGATTCGCTAGACCAGCCTTCGTCGCCGGACATTCCGCCCGGCATCAACGAAGGATAATGCCATGAAGACCCTCTCCAAGGCGCTGATCGGCACCGTCGCGGCTGGCGCGATGGCGGTCTCCGCGGCGAGCCCCGCCGCAGCCCAGTATCGCGACCGCGATCGCGGCATCGATGCGGGCGACATCATCGCCGGCGCGCTGATCATCGGCGGCATCGCCGCCGTCGCTTCGGCCGGCAGCCGCGACCGCGGCTACGGCTACGACGATTACCGCTACGACCGCGCCGGTTACGATCGCGGCTACGGTTATCGCAACGGCAACCCCCGCCAGGCGGTCGAGCAGTGCGTCTACGCTGCGGAACGTCAGGCCGGCCGCTACAGCTATGGCCGCGCCGACGTGACCGACATCCGCAACGTCCGCAACACCCGCTACGGCTACGAAGTCCGCGGCCGTATCGCGGTCAACTCGCAGGGCCGCGGCTGGAGAAACGGCGACAACCGTTACGGCTCGGGATGGGGCAACGACTACCGCGGCTGGAACGACAACCTGCGCGGCTACGACTCGGGTTCGTTCAAGTGCAAGTTCGAGCGCGGCCGGGTGGTCGACGTCGATATCAGCGGGATCCGCGGGAATCGCGGCTGGTAATTGCTGAGCCAATGACAAACTGGGCGGTTCAGGCTTGCGAAAGTCTGGACCGCCTAGCTTTTTGTGAGTTGCGGGTAAGGGGACAAGTCATGACCATCGCTCTTCCGAAGTTCGGTTCGCTGCTCGCGGGTGCCGCGGCGCTGACGCTGCTGGCCACGCCTGCGGTAGCCCGCGATGGGCGCTGGCGGCATCACCACCGCGACCGCGTCGATGCCGGTGACGTCTTCACCGGCTTGCTGATTCTCGGCGGGATCGCCGCGATCGCCAGCGCCGCAAGCAAGGCCGACAAAGACCGCCGCGCACGCGATGCCGACCGCGACGCCGATTATCGTTATCCCGGCGAGGCGCCGTCCGCCGACTACGACCGCGACAAGGACGACGCCCGCCCGCAATGGGCCGAGGGCCGAGGGATCGACGCCGCGGTCGATCGCTGTGTCGCCGAAGTCGAAGAGGGCGAGCGCAAGGTCGACGAGGTCGAGACGGTCAACCGCAGCGGCGAGGGTTGGCGGATCGCCGGCCACATGCGCGGGGGCGAGGCGTTCTCGTGCACCGTCGGGCGCGACGGGGCGATCACCGACACCGATGTCGGCGAAGTGGTCGTCTAGGCCGAACCCCCAACGCTTTTCCCGTAGGCGGGCAGCGCCAGTTTCCAGCGGATCGCCGCGCCGCGCAGCGCAAACCCGGCGAGCGCGGCCACCGGCCAGGCCAGCGCGTCGGGTACGCGCAGCGCCGCGCCTCCGGCGCACAGCGCCGAGCTCAGCGCCGCCGCCGTCACATAAAGTTCGGGCCGCATCAGGATCGAGGGGCGACCTGCGAGCACGTCGCGGATGATCCCGCCGACACAGCCGGTGATCACTCCCATCAGCACGGCCGGCACCGGCGTCACTCCGTAGGCCAGCGCCTTGGCGGTACCGAGTACGGCATACGCGGCGAGGCCGGCCGCATCGGCCCAGTCGAGCAGTTCGAACCCCTTGGTGCCCTCGGCCCACCACCGCCGCGGGGTGAACCAGGCGATCAGCGCGACTCCCAGGCACACCGGGGCGACCCACGGATCGCGCACCCAGAACACCGGCGCGCCGATCAGCAGGTCGCGCACCGAGCCGCCGCCGACCCCGGTGACCAGCGCGAAGAACGCGCAGGTCACAAAGGTCTGGCGCAGCCGCGCCGCGAGTAGCGCGCCCGACAGCGCGAAGACCGCGATGCCGGCAAGGTCGAGCAGCCCGAGCAGCGCGGGCAGGGCAGGGGGCAGCGGGTCAGCCATGGCGCAGGTATCCCAGCACGGCGCGCACCGCCTCGTCCTCGGCGGCGGCGAGATCGGGCTCGGCGAGGTTGGCCCAGGCATCGACCACGCCGCGCACCAGCGCGGGCAGGGTGCGCGCGGCGCGGGCCGGATCGAGCGGCCCTACTGCGTCGGCGTGGCGGCGCAGCATCATGGCGATGACTTCACCGCCGCGCGCCAGCGCCGCGTCGATTGCCGCCTGTGCGGGCAACCGCGCTTCCTCGTGATCGATTGCCGAGGCGAGCAGCGCATCGTCGCGGTGGTGCTGCATCGCCGCGCGGACCAGCGCGCGCACCGCATCGGGCAAGCCAGCGCGCTCGAGCAGGCCCGCCGCGGCTTCGAGCCGGTCGGCCTGGTGCGCCTGCTGCCGCTCGATCAGCGCGAGCATCAGCGCGTCCTTGTTGGGGAAATACTGATAGAGGCTGCCGATGCTCACCCCGGCGCGCTCGGCCACCGCGTTGGTGGTGAAGCCGGCGAGTCCGCGCGCCGCTACAACGCGAGCCGCCGCTTCGACGATCGCCGCCTGGGTGGCGCGCGAGCGAGCCTGGGCCGGGGCTTTGCGCGGGGCGAGGGCAGCGGTGGATGCGATGGCTGTGCTCCGGCGAAAGCGAGTTGAATGCGAGCATATATTCACATTACGCTGGCGCCGCAACCGCAAGGAACCATGCCATGTCCAAGACCGCGCCGCACCTTGATTTCGCCCGTTTCCTCGTCGAGGATTACCCCGCCGAGCATTCGCACCCCGCCAACGTCGCGCTGCACATGTTCGGCACGCTCGCCGGGCTGGGGCTGATCGGGCTGGCGCTGACGGTCTGGCCGCTGTGGACCGCTCTGGCCTGGCCGGTGGTCCACGTCGCGCCCGGGCTGGCCGGGCACCGCTTGTTCGAGCGCAACCCGGAGGTCGGCGACGCCCGCCTGACCCGCACCGACATCCCGCTGCACTGGTTCGTCGCCGCCAATCACCTGTTGACCCTGCGCCGCCTCGCCGCGCCGCTGCTCAGCCTAACTCGGCGCTAACGCGCGCTTTTCCGCCGGCGGAACAGCAGGACCGTGCCGAACAGCCCCGAGACCAGCGCGATGCCCCCGAAGGTCCACAGCCACGGATGGCTGGTATCCTCGCGCGTCTGCAGGTCCATGATGTGAAGCCCCCAGGCGAAATCGTAAATCCGCCACCAGCGGGTGCGGACGGCGAGAACTTCGCCGCTGTCGGCATCGAGGTAAAGCCGCGTGCCGTCGGCGAAGCTCGCCAGCCACGAAGGACGCGCACGGCGCAGGTCGAGCGGGGCGGCGTCGGCCGAAAAGCGGCGCAGCGCGATGAGGGATGCGTCTCCCGCGAAGGCGGAGCTGGCCAGCACCCGCGCCTCGTTGACCGCAACCGGGCCAAGCGCCGATCCGCTGCGCGCATCATAACGCCGCGGCTGGCCGGTCGGATCGGTGACCACCCACGTCGCGCGGCCCGCCTGGTCCATCAACGCGACCTTGCTCACGGTCCCGGTGAACGTGGGGAAAGTCAGTCCCTCTGCAACCACCGGAGGTGCGGCGCGGCGCAGGTGCTCGCCGCGGACCTCTTCGATCGGGCGCAGCGTCATCAGCAGCCCGCTGGCGAGCCACAGCAGCACCGGCACCCCCACCGCCCAGCCGAGCCAGATGTGCCAGCGGGCGAACTGTTGCATTGCGGTGCGTCTGCTCATGTCCGCTCCCCCCGGGCGAGCGCGGCGAAGCGTGCGGCAGCGGCAAAGACTTCGCCGCGCTGCTCGCGGCGCAATTCGGCCTCGGCGTCGCGGCCCCACAGCTCGGCCTGCCATTCCTCCTCGAGGTTTGCCGCGCGCCACAGCGCCGCGACGTCGGCGTCCGGGGCGAGCGCGGCGAGGCCGATCGCCAGCGAGGCGGCAAGGTTGGCCAGCGTCGCCAGCGCGGCGAGCGCGAAGTCGCTCTCTGCGGCAATCACGGCCTCGAGCCGGGCGAGCGTCTGCGACGGCTGCGGCCGGTGGACGATCCCCGAGACGCGGGTGAAATGCACGTCCCAGCGCGCCTCGGCCACGGCCAGCAGCGGCTCCCATTCGGCGACCTGGCGGGCATGGAGTGCGTCCTCCGGATCGGCGCGGTAGCACAGCGTATCGGTCTCGGCGTAGCGCAGCAGCGCGGAAATCGCCGCGGGGCGGTCGGGCGCGACGACGTCGAGCGCGTAGTCGGCGAGGTCGCGCAGCACGAAAGCGGCGACGTCGATTTCCTCATCCTGGCCCGTCCATTCCGCCGCCAAGGCCGCGGCAAGCGCCTCGGTCGGCACGACCTGCGCCCGGCCGCCGACGGTCTTCACCCCGCGCCCGTCGAGCGTCACCTGCCAGCCGCCGTCGCGCGGGACTTCAACAGCTTCCCGATAAAACCGCTTCATGGCGGCGGCGATTGCCACTTCCGGGCGAGGATCGCGGGCATGAACAGCGTTTCGAACAGGCCGAAGGCGAACAGGGCGTAGCCCAGCTCTGTCGGCGCCGCGAGCTTGCCGCCGACGATCGCCAGCCCGGCCCCCGCGATCACCGCGCCGGTCAGGCGGACCAGGTTAAGCACCATGAACCGCGCCTTGGCCGGGTCTTCGTTCATTGCAGCAACTCCCACAGTTCGGCGGGGGTGGCCGCCACCGCTTCCGCCCCGGCCTCGCGCAGCTCGCTCGCGGCGTGGTAGCCCCAATCGACCCCGATCGCGCGCACTCCGGCGGCGCGGGCCATTTCGATGTCGTACGCAGTATCGCCGATCATCACCGCCTCGCCCGGTGCCGCGCCGGTCTCGGCCAGCGCCGCCTGAAGCATCGCCGGATGCGGCTTCGAGGGGTGGCGGTCAGCGGTCTGGAGCGTGGCGAAATGCGCCGAAAGGCCGTGCATGGCGAGGCAGTGCTCGAGCCCGCGGTCGCTCTTGCCGGTGGCGACGCCGAGCGTCCACCCGGCGGCGTGGAGCCGGCCGACCAGCTCGGCGATGCCGGGAAACAGCGGCTCGGCCAGTTCGCCCGCCTCGCGCGCGGAGCGGAATGCGCTGCGATAGGTTTGGTCGAGCGCCTCGCGCTGCGCCTCGGTTGTCGCGGGGGCGAGCAGCCGAAGCGCCTGCGGCAAGCTCAGCCCGACGATCCTGCGGACCTGGTGGTGATCGGGCGGAGACAGGCCGCACTCGGCGAAAGCCCGGTCCATCGCCGTGCAGACCGCACCCTGGCCGTCGACCAGCGTCCCGTCGCAGTCGAACACCGCGAGCCGCCTAACGACTTTGGCGCTCACTTGGTCGGGCGCTTTCCGGCCGGAGCGGGCGAGCCTTTGCCTTTGGTCGCGCCGCGCTTGGTGGGCTTGGCGTCGGTCGCTCCACGCCCGCGCCGTTCGCCGCGGCGTTCCTTGCGGACCTGCTTGGCGTGGGCCTTGGCCGCCTGCTTCTTGACCTCGCGCGGGGGCGGCTTGACCGGCTCGGGCAAGTCGTCGCCGAGCGCCGGATCGAACCCAAGCTGGGCCATGCTCGCGGCGAAGTGCTCGGGCAGTTCGGCGGTGACGTCGAGCGGGCTGCCGTCGGGGTGGTCGATGATCAGCCGGCGGGCGTGGAGGTGCATCTTGCGGCTGACGCTGCCGGTGAGGAACGCCTCGGGCCCGCCGTATTTGCCGTCGCCGACGATCGGGTGGCCGATCGCCGCCATGTGCACACGCAGCTGGTGGGTGCGCCCCGTGAACGGCTGGAGCTCGACCCAGGCGGTGGTGTTGCCGGCGCGCTCGATCACCCGGTAACGGGTCTTGGCGGGCTGGCCATGCTCGCTCTGGTCGACCATCATCTTCTCGCCGCCGGTGCCCGGCTGCTTGGCCAGCGGCAGCTCGATCAGCCCGTCCTCGACGCTGGGCACCCCCGCGATCAGCGCCCAGTAGATCTTGCGCGCGGTTCGGGTCGAAAAGCGCTTGGAGAAGTACGCCGCGCTGCCCGGGGTGCGCGCGATCAGCAGCACGCCCGAGGTGTCCTTGTCGAGCCGGTGGACCAGCCGCGGCCGCGGGCCGTTTTCCGCAAAGGCATCGAGCAGGCCGTCGACATGCTCCTTGGTCCCGCTGCCACCCTGGGTGGCGAGCCCCGGCGGCTTGTTGAGCACGATCGCCGCCCGGTCCTGGGTGATCACCATCGCGTCGGCCTGGGCGATCTGCTCTTCGCTGAGCGGCTTGCGCGCTTGCGGCCCACGCTCTGGGGTCGCGCCGCCGGGCGGAACCCGCAGCACCTGGCCCGCGACCAGCCGGTCGGCCGGATCGGCGCGCTTGCCGTCGACCCTGAGCTGTCCGGTGCGGGCCCAGCGGCTGACCGTGGCGAAGCCGACCTGCGGCAAGTGGCGCTTGAACCAGCGGTCGAGGCGGACGCCTTCGTCGTCTGCGCCGACGGTGAACTGACGGACTTCCCGATCATCCTGAGCTTGTCGAAGGGTCATACGGGCGCGCGCATCAGCGCGAGGCCGGCGAACAGCCCCGCAACGCCGGCGATCACCGAGACGAGAACATAGCCCGCCGCAGCAAGCAGTTCGCCACGCTCGATCATCAGCGCCAGCTCGAGGCTGAACGCCGAAAAGGTGGTGAACCCGCCGAGCAGGCCCACGCCAAGCAGCAGCCGCCAGGTCTCGCCGCCGGTCCCGTGCCGCGCCAGCCAGCCCGCGAGCAGCCCCATCGCCAGGCTACCCGCGATGTTGACCCCGAGCGTCGCCCACGGAAACGCGCCCGGCCCGACCAACCGTCCGGCGACGAACCGCAGCCACGCCCCCACCCCGCCGCCAAGGGCGACGAGCAGCGAAGCGTTGAGGAACGAAGGCGGGGCCATTGCTTGGCCCTTAGCTTGCCTGCCGGGCATGGGGAAGGGTGGGCCGCCCCAGCGCGCAGACCGCCGCTGCGACC
>JBOHIC010000304.1:0-1048 GCA_050725835.1 Novosphingobium sp. | reverse complement strand
CACTGTCACCGTAGGTGCTGCACCAATCGATGCGATGGACAACAGCTTCGGTCCGGTGAATGGTGCAAGTGGCGGTAATACGCCAAGTGTGCTGGTCAATGACACCTTAAACGGTGGTGCAGTGAGTGTGGGCGGCGGTGGCAATGTCACGCTGACCCCGGGGGCTGCACCAAGTCCAGCGGCCGGTAGCATCACGATGAATGCCAATGGCACCATCACGATCGCCGCCGGTACGACGGCCGGTATTTACAGCTATCCGTACACGCTCTGCGAAGTGCTCAATCCGACCAACTGCGATACCGCGACGGCGACCATTGTGGTCAGTCCTGCGGTGATCGATGCGGTGGACGATACCGGCACGGTGGCCAATGGCACCGTCGGTGGTGTGGCGGTACCGAACGTGTTGGTCAATGACACCTTGAACGGTGCACCTGCGACCTTGGCGACGGTAGAGATTACGCAATTGGCGACCAGTAATCCGGGTGTAACCCTGAACCCGGCGACCGGTGCGGTGAGTGTGGCCCCGGGTACCCCAGCAGGTGTGTACACGGTGGACTACGAGATCTGCGAAGTGCTCAACCCCGCCAACTGCGATGTTGCGCAAGTGACCGTGACGGTGGGTGCGGCGCCGATTGTGGCCAGTCCGGATGTCGGCACGGTGCCTAACGGTGCGACCGGCGGTGTGGGTGTGGCGAACGTCCTCATCAACGACACGCTCAATGGTGCGCCTGCAACACTGGCCACTGTGGTGATCACGCAAGTGAGCACGACCAATGCCAATGTGACCTTGAACCCGGCGACGGGTACGGTGACGGTAGCCCCGAACACGCCAGCGGGTGTGTACGTGGTGACGTACCAAATTTGCGAACAACTCAATCCAACCAATTGCAGCACCTCGACGGCGACCATCACGGTGGGCGCAGCGGTCATTGATGCGGTGGATGACGACTTTAGTGGCACGCCGGTGAACGGTGCGAGCGGTGGCAGTACGGCGACGGTGTTGAGTAACGACAGCTTGAACGGTGGAGCGGTGACGGTGGGCGGCGGT
>JBOHIC010000303.1:0-1460 GCA_050725835.1 Novosphingobium sp. | reverse complement strand
GCGCCTCGGCGCGGGCGAGCAGCACGGCGAGCGCGGCGGCGTCGAGGCGGTGGAGGATGAGCACTTGCGCGCGGCTGAGCAGCGCGGCGTTGAGCGCGAAGCTGGGGTTTTCGGTGGTCGCGCCGACGAGCGTCACCGTGCCGCGCTCGACGAAGGGCAGGAAGCCGTCCTGCTGGGCGCGGTTGAAGCGGTGGATTTCGTCCACGAAGAGCAGCGTGCGCTGCCCGGCGCGGGCGGCGATATCGGCCTCGGCGAAGGCCTTCTTGAGGTCGGCCACGCCCGAGAACACCGCGCTGATCGCAACGAAGCGCATCCCCACCGCATCGGCGAGCAGGCGGGCGAGGCTGGTCTTGCCCGTCCCCGGCGGCCCCCACAGCACCATGCTGGCGAGCTTGCCCGCCGCGACCATCCGCCCGATCGCGCCCTCTGGGCCGGTCAGGTGCTCCTGTCCGATGATCTCGGTGAGCGCGGCGGGACGCAGCCGGTCGGCCAGCGGGGCGTCGGGCCGCACAGCTTCGCGCGGCGGCGGGGGCAGGTCGTCGGCGAAAAGGTCGGCCATCGCCGCCAATCTAGAAGCTTCGCGAGAAAATGCGACGGGAGGCTTGCATGCTTCGATGAAAGATATATCTTAGACGCATCATGAAGGAGTCAATGCACATGAGAATGCATGGATGTCACACCGGCCGCAACTCGGCCTGGCCGTTCGTCGCGATGATGATGACGGGACACGGTCGCGGATGGGGGAGCCATTGGAGCTGGGACGGGGGTTCTCGCGGCGAACGCGGCGGTCGGCGCGGCCCGCGCGGACGGATGTTCGCCGGCGGCGAGTTGCGGCTGCTGCTGCTCAAGCTGATCGGCGACGAGACCCGCCACGGCTACGAACTGATCAAGGCGATCGACGAGCTGACCGGCGGCAATTATGCGCCGAGCCCCGGGGTGGTCTATCCCACGCTCAGCCTGCTGCTCGACGAGGGTGCGATCGAGGAGCGCGCCGACGATACCCCGCGCAAGGCCTTCTCGATCACCGCGCAAGGCGAGGAGGAACTGGCCGAGCGGATCGACCAGGCCGAGGCGCTGCTCGCGCGCCTGGTTGCGCTGAACGAGGAGGACGAGTCGCACCGCGCCCCTCCGATCGCGCGCGCGGTCGGAAACCTGTTTGCGGCGCTCAAGGGCCGCGCCCAGTCGGGCGGGATCGATCGGGAGACGATCCACCAGGTCGCCGAGATCCTCGACGAGGCCGCGCGCAAGATCGAGCGGCTGTGAGCGCCACGGTTTGCCGCGCCGGGCCATGAGTGATAGCTTCCCCTCCATCGAGAACAGGTGGAGGGGAACATGGCCACGACTGCACCCGAAGGGCGCGTGCCGCTGAGCTACTGGATCGTCGCCGGCGTGAGTCTGCTGTGGAACGGCTTCGGCGCGACCGACTATACGATGTCGCGGATGGGCAATCGCTATTGGCT
>JBOHIC010000302.1:0-1758 GCA_050725835.1 Novosphingobium sp. | reverse complement strand
CTGGTGTTCACGGCGGAAGAAGTGTGGGGGACGCGGTTTCCCGAGGAGGGGAGCGTGCATTTGCTCGAGTGGCCGGTGCTGCCCGAGCGACCCACAGGAGATGTGGGCAATCCGGACATTGACGGGGCAAACAACATCGAGCGCATCTGGAACCGGCTGCGCGCTCTGCGCGGTGAGGTGACCGAAGCAATCGAGCCGCTTCGACGAGACAAGATTGTAGGATCAAGTCTAGCGGCCGAGGTGACGATCCCGAATCAACCGGATCAGGCAGACTTCGCCGAGATTTTCATCAGCGGGGCAGTGTCCCAAGGCGATAGCGTAGCAGTGATGCCAACCGCCCACCACAAATGCGGCCGCTGCTGGCGGCACCTCCCGGAGGTCACCTCCGACGGCGCGCTGTGTTCACGGTGCGATCAGGTTGTGAGCGCCATGGACGCGGCCGCATGATCGCGCTCACCCCCGCCCGCAAAATCGGCCTCGCCATCGCCGGCGTGATCTTCGCGCTCGACCAGCTGAGCAAGTGGCTGGTCACCGGGCCGCTCGGGGTCGACCAACTCGGCGAGAGCCGGTTCCTGCTGCCGATCTTCAACTTCACTTATGCCGAGAACACCGGGGTCTCCCTCAACCTGTTCGCCGCCGAGAGCGCGGCCGGGCGCTGGGCGCTGGTTGCGGTGACCGCGGCGGTGGCCTTGACCGTGCTGGTCTGGCTGCTGCGCGAGGTATTGCTGCGCGACATCGTGGGCCTCGCGCTGGTCCTCGGCGGCGCGCTCGGCAACATCCTCGACCGGGTCCGGCTGGGCCACGTGGTCGATTTCGCCGATCTCCATTTCGGCGAGTTCCGCCCCTTCCTGATCTTCAATGTCGCCGACGCGGCGATCACCATCGGCGTCCTGATAATCCTTGCCCGCTCGCTGCTTTCGCGCGAAAAGCGCCCCCAACCGGCCGACACGGCCTCGGAGACCTGATTTTATGCGCAAGACCACCCTCCTCGCCCTCGCCGGCGCTGCGACCCTGCTCGCCGGCTGTCAGGGCGGCGGCCTGTTCAACCGCGACCGCCCCGACGAGTTCGCGGTGCAGCGCCAGGCCCCGCTGGTTGTCCCGCCCGATTTCGCGCTCCAGCCCCCCGCCCCCAACGCGCCCAAGCCCTCGGCCAGCGCGCAGGAGCAGGCGATGGACGCGCTGTTCGGCGGCCCCGCGCCGCGCAGCGAGGTCGAGAAGACCACGCTCAATCGCGCCGGAACCGCCGCGCCCGGCATCCGCTCGACCGTGGGCGATCCCGGCACCGCGACCGTCGCCAAGGGCGAAATCACCCGCGACATCCTCGCCGCGCCGCAAGGCGACGGGCGCGAGGCGCAGGCGGTAATCCCCGGCTGAAGCCTGGGTTTCTCGGGCGAGCGAAAAGGCTGGCCGAAAGGTCGGCCTTTTTTGTCGGTTCGCGCAGAGAGCGCAAAGGAAGCAGAGGCCCGCAAAGAGGTCTTGTTTTTGCGGCGAAGCCGCTTTCGCTTCTGCGCGCTGCGTTTGGCGCTCGCTTTTAAATTATTCCAGACCTTCGGCCGAAGAAAGACCTCTTTGCGGCCTCTTCACCTTCTTCCTCTGCGATCTCTGCGAGAACTCCTTACTCCGGCGCAGCGTTCTCGCGGTTGATCTCGCTGACCAGCAGCTTGTCGATCTTGCGCCCATCCATGTCGACCACCTCGAAGCGCCAGTCCTCGACCGCGAAGACTTCGCCTTCCTTGGGCAGGCGTTTGAGCACCGAGA
>JBOHIC010000301.1:0-3640 GCA_050725835.1 Novosphingobium sp. | reverse complement strand
TGGGCAAGGCGGGCGAGGTCTACCTCGGCTACGAAGGTAGCGGGCGGACGGGCTTTTCCTCGAACCCGACCCCTTCGGCTTACACCTGGGTCGACGGCTATGCGCTCTCCAACTTCCGCCTGGGGTTTCGCACCGACGGCGGGCTCAACCTGTTCGCCTGGGTGCGCAATGCCTTCGACGTGAACTATTTCGAATCGCTCGCGGTGCCTTCGGGCAACACCGGGCTGATCGCCGGCAGCCTCGGCGATTCGCGGACCTGGGGCGCGACGGTAAAGGTCGAGTTCTGACCCTCGATCGACCGCACGGGGTCCGGTCCAAAGCGTCGATTCCCGACGAAACTCCGGATCATCACGACAATATCATGCTTCGATCACCGTTTGGGTGTCGCGGCGCGAGCCGCGATGCGGATTGATGCTCCCGTTCAACCAAGGGGAGTACGAACGATGCATGGTTACAAGACATTGGCAGCCCTGTGCGCGCTGTCCGCCACGCTCGGTGCGCTTCAGGCGCAGGCGCAGACGGTGGTCTTCAGCGGCACCCGGCAGAACGTCAACCCGCTCAACCCGCCCGGCACCGGGCGGTGCGTGCCGCCCTATTTCAACACCGTGGACATCCGCCCGGGGCAGCTCTCGTCGACCGGCACGTCGAACATCGGCACCTTCGAATCGACCCAGAGCCACTGCATCGTGTCCGCGCCGCCGACAGCCGTGGTCGACGGACAGTTCACTTATCGCTTCGCTGGCGGCGACACCATTTTCGGCACCTACAGCGGGACCACCAACACGACCGCGACGCCGGGCACTTTCGCCGGGATGGAAAACCTGGTGATCACCGGAGGCACCGGCCGGTTCGTAGGCGCCACCGGGACGATATCGTCCAACGGCACGCTGCAGTTCGTCAGCGGCAACGGGGTGTTCTCCGGCACGGTCAACGGGCTGATCAACGCCACCGCGACCACCCAGACCGGAACCTACGCTACAGCGTTCGGCCAGGGCACCGCGGCGATCAGCGACTATGCCAGCGCGTTCGGCGGGCTCGCCTATGCCAGCGCAAACAACGCCACCGCGATCGGCGCGCTGGCCGAAGCGACCGGGGTTAACGCCACCGCGGTAGGCGCCGATACCGCGGCCTCGGGGGTGTCCTCGACCGCGCTCGGTTATGGGGCGGCGGCCAGCGGCACCGCTGGCTCCGCGCTGGGGCACAACAGCGTCGCCGGCGGACTCGGTTCGACCGCGGTCGGGGTTGCTTCCCGCGCCACCGATGTCGGCGCGACCGCGCTGGGGCGGCTGGCCAACGCCTCCGCCGCTAACGCCACCGCGATCGGCGCGAACTCGATCGCCGGGTTCGCCGGATCGACCGCTCTAGGCACGGGCGCGACCACGACCGCGGCCAACCAGGTGACCCTGGGGGGCACCGGGAGCTCCGTCCGCGTCGGGGACATCGCCGCGAGCACGGCGGCGCAGACCGGCACGGTCGGGCTGGTGACGGTCGACGCCAACGGCACGCTCGGGCGCAACACCTCGCTGCTCGGCTCGGTCGACATGCTCGGCTCGCGGGTGGCGACGCTGTTCGACTTGCGCGATGCCGATCAGGGCGAATGGCGCCGCGGGATCGCCGCAGCGACGGCGATGGGCAATGCCCATTTCCCTTCGGCCCCCGGCAAGACCAGCTACGTGCTCAACGGCGCGGTGTTCCGCGGCCAGGCCGCGGTCGGCGGATCGCTGATGCACCGTTTCGACAGCGAAACGCCGATCGCGTTGAGCGTGGGCTTCAGCTTCGCGGGCAAGGGCGACAACGCCTTCAAGGCAGGCGTCGCGGGCGAGTTCTGACGCGATCGGTGTGGGCGGCCCGGGCCTTGGCCCGCCGCCACTCCCCGGAGGGGCAGTCAGCCGCGGCGAAAGTCGGGCGGGCTGCCCCTTTGCCGCCAGTGGTCTTCGAGGGCGATGTCGCGCAGGATCGCCGCGTATCGGGGGTCGGCGCGCAGCTTGAGAATCGAGGGCCTGAACAGCGCCGCGGCGGCCGGCGCAACGATTGCCTCTGGGCTTGCCATGGCCTGCGCAAAGTACCGCTGAAGCGCCGTTAAGGCCTGATCGCCAGCGCCGAGGACCGCGAGCAACGGGGTTACAAGCGGAGTCGCGGGAGGGTCCTTAGCAATGAGTTTGCGAATCCCGTCGATCGACTTTGCGATGCCCTTGCGATCCTGCGCTGCCAGCGCCCCGGCCATGCCGGCGTAGAACTGTTCGCGCTCGCCTTTGAAATAGTCCGGCATGCTGCGCGGATCGCGCGCGAAAGCTGCCGCTTCTCCGAATCGTCCGCTTTCGAGCAGGATGTCGAACCGGGCCATCCACAACAAGCCATGCGCCGGCCATTGGTGAAACGCGCGGTCGAGCGTCAGGTCGGCCTGCTGAAGCTCGCCGACCATGGCCTGCGAGCGGGCGACGAACTGCCAGCCGACCGGGAGCATCGGGTCGAGTTCGAGCACGCGTTTGGAGTGGACCAGCGATTCCCCGATCCGCCCGGTCTCGCGCAAAACGATGCCCATCTTTGCCTGCGCGTACCAATAGTTCGGAACGCGTTCGACCAGGCCGCGCATGATCCGGTCATTATCCGCCCACCGCCCGAACCGGAGCTTGGCCAGGGCGAGCGCGGTTAGCGCATCGGGCTGCGCGGGATCGAGCGCCAGAGCGCGCTTCGCCGCCGAATCGAGCAATTGCGGAAAAGCGGTGGCATCCGTCTTCGAAAAGCCTTGCATGCTGTGCTGATACCCGACCGCCAGCGATCCCCAGGCATCGGCAAATTGTGGATCGATCTGCACCGCCTGTTTGTAGAAGCTCATCGCCTGGCCCATCGTGCCGGGCTCGACGGATTTCATCATCACTTGCCCGCGCCGCCACAGGTCCAGTGCGCGGGGGTGCGGCTTGTGCTTTCGTGGACCGATGGCGAAGGCGAACAGTCCGCCGCCCGCCACGAGCGCAGCGGCCAGGCCGCCCAGCACCAGGCCGCGCCGCGACCACCCCTGTGCATCCGACGTGGGTCGATCGGGTGCCATTCCGGTTTGCGGTTCGTCCGTGGCGGTCTGGAGCCGAAACCCGACCTTGGTGATCGTCTCGACCGAAACCGCACCGTCGCTGAGCGTTTTCAGCACCGCGCGCAGCCGCGACATCACCCGGTTGATCGCGTTGTCGCCGACGATCTGGCCGTCCCAGCAGGCGTAGATCAGGTCGTCGCGCGACAGAACCTTGGGTCGCGCTTCGGCGAGGGCAACCAGGACCCGCATGACCCGCGGCTCCAAGGAATCGTGCCGATTCCCCGCCGATATCCGTCGCAGAGGGGGCTCGACCAGCAGCGGCCCAAGTTCGAACGACCCGGCTTTGCTGAGGTCGAACGCCGCTTGACCGGCCAGAAAGCGGACCATGGTGTCCATGGAGGCGACCTAGCATGCGCGCGGGGCGCAGCGACAGCGCAATCGCTGGCGGTAAAGGAGTGGAGTTTCGACCGCTGGCGCGGGGGTGACGCGGCAGCGCGGGTTCGTTAAACGTTCCGCGCGATGCTCACCCGCCTGTCCATCCGCAACGTCGTCCTGATCGAGGCGCTCGAGCTCGATTTCGGCGGCGGGCTGGGGGTGCTCACCGGTGAGACC
>JBOHIC010000300.1:0-8443 GCA_050725835.1 Novosphingobium sp. | reverse complement strand
AGATACCGATGCCGGAACCGCACAGGGCGATGCCGAAGTCTGCGCGCCCTGCGGCCATGTGCTCGGCGAGCTTGTAGCCGTAATCGGGATAGTCGACGCTCGCATCGCTGATCGGGCCGAGGTCGGTCACCTCGTGCCCTGCTTCGCCCAGCCAAGCCGCCAGCTCGCCCTTGAGCGTGAAGGCCGCATGGTCGGAGGCGATAGCCAGCTTCATGCCGCGCCCATAGGCGGTCATGTTGATTCCCGCCACCCCCGGCACCCAATTTTGCCACCCGCCGAGGCAAACCAACCCCTTGGCACCGCGAGCATCGGAGTCCCTTCAGACTCATCAAACGAATCGTAGAAGGTTCAATTCCGAGAGTGTCGAGTTGTTTGCAACATGTAGAACGGCCGAGCCGAACCCGGCGATTACAAATGGCGAGTATTTAACGGCCTCCGAATTTCCTTCGGGGACTATTTTGGACTATCGGCAACACCCAGTTGCCAAAGCTCTCATCGTGGAGCCGATATTCTCCGAAATCAGAGGCCACGTCTTTGAGCGAATCCAGACTGACAGAACATTGGAGCCGCCGCTGGCTTTGCGAATCGATCTTTGGATTCAGATTAATCCGAGTTTGATGATTAGAGAGCAACGTGCGTTGTTCGCGGGCCCAGCGCCTCGCTTCGGCATGTGCGCCCAGGGGGAAATTAGGCAAGAGCAAACCGCCATGAAAATCTGCGACAATCCGCGGCGTCAGTGCTCCCTGCAAGTGCCGAAGCGTGTCGCTTGTCAGGATGAATTCGTGAATCTCACTGAATTCCTTACGGTCTTCAATTTGACGGTAGCGCCCTACGATCATCCGGTATGGTCCGACAGTATCGAAGAACCGCCGGGCATCCGATAGAGCGACAACATTGTTGCCGGTAGTCTTTACGCTTGTCGGCAAGCCGCGCGCTCGATCAAACCGCGCCTCGATATCGAAACCGGTGGTGGGCGACCGGCCCTGGTCTGCTGACCCTGGGAACAGACCACTGGCTTTGACGAAATCCTCGAAACGCTTGCCGTGCGACTGATCGGCCATCACCCGTGGCTTTGCGCGTATGCCGCAACGAGCTCGCCCTTACCGATACTGGGATTGCCGGCCGTCCGCCATTTCACCGCGTTCCAATCCAATGCAACAAGACGCTCGAAGAGGTGGGATGGGGCAATGTGGCTCTTCAAGAAATAGTGCGATTGTGGCGATTTCGCGAGACCTTCGCGCGACACAAGGCCTGCCCTGGCCCCCACGCGTTGGAATGCGAAATCAGCGATCGGAGCCGGAACAAACGAAAAATGATCGTGCTTCAAATTTCGCACGGACTTCGCTCGTGGCGCTGACCGCTTTTCCCAGATCTGGAAGACTGTCGGCACCGCGTAAACCTGATCTTCAAAAAGAAACGAGTCCTCTGGAAGGACGCGTTCGTGAATCAGATGCATGTTCGGGTGCAGCCGATCAACGAAGACCTGCTTTTGGAAGGTGCGAGGAAGGACAAACGCAACTACATCGCCGAACCGGGCCGCGTGATCGAAAAACCGCCTTGCTATCGACGAATTCTTTCCGAAGGGTGGGTTTCCAACAAAAATCATTCGTCGGGTCGGAGTTCCAGGACTCCACGAAAGGAAGTCCGCGCAAGATATCTCTCGGCTTCTGGGGCAAATATCCAGCGCAATGCGTGGAAAGGGCATTGCGTCCAGGAAAGCTCCATCGCCAGCCGAAGGCTCGACCCACAGCCAACGTTCGGCGCCTGAGCCAAGATAGCGCTGCACATCCGAAACGCATTGCGCAGCCACTTCTCTGCACGTGTAGAACTGGTCGAGCGCGCGGGCGGTCATGCCGTCGTTGTACCTGCATTGTTCTTCTGGTCAAGTTCCCCGCGAAGTTCAAGCGGTGATAGCCTTCAGGTAGCCATCCAACACTGTTTACTGATCCAAGAAACTCCGCATCTTCCTTGACCGACTCGGGTGCTTCAGCTTCCTCAGCGCCTTGGCCTCGATTTGCCTGATGCGTTCGCGCGTCACGCTGAACTGCTGGCCGACTTCCTCGAGGGTGTGGTCGGTGTTCATGCCGATGCCGAAGCGCATGCGCAGCACGCGTTCCTCGCGCGGGGTTAGGCTCGCCAGCACCCGCGTCACGGTTTCCTTGAGGTTGGCCTGGATCGCGGCGTCGACCGGGATCACCGCGTTCTTGTCCTCGATGAAGTCGCCGAGATGGCTGTCTTCCTCGTCGCCGATTGGGGTCTCGAGGCTGATCGGCTCCTTGGCGATCTTCATCACCTTGCGGACCTTTTCGAGCGGCATCGAGAGGCGCTCGGCCATTTCCTCGGGCGTCGGCTCGCGGCCCTGTTCGTGGAGGAACTGGCGGGAGGTGCGCACGAGCTTGTTGATCGTCTCTATCATGTGCACCGGGATGCGGATGGTGCGCGCCTGGTCGGCGATGGAGCGGGTGATCGCCTGCCTGATCCACCAGGTCGCATAGGTGCTGAACTTGTAGCCGCGGCGGTATTCGAACTTGTCGACCGCCTTCATCAACCCGATGTTGCCTTCCTGAATAAGATCAAGGAATTGCAGGCCTCTGTTCGTGTACTTTTTAGCAATGCTGATCACCAGTCGCAGGTTCGCTTCGACCATTTCCTTCTTGGCGATGCGCGCCTCGCGCTCGCCCTTCTGGACCATGTTGACGATCCGGCGGAACTCGGTGAGGCTCATGCCGGTCGCGGCGGCGATGTCCGCCACTTCGGCGCGAATCCGCTCGACCGCTTCGGCCTCGCCCGCGGCGAAAGCCGCCCACTTCTTGTCCTTGCCCGCATGCGCGGCGAGCCAGGCGTCGTCGAGCTCGTGGCCGACGTAGCTGTCGAGGAAGTCCTTGCGGTTGACCTTGTGGCGTTCGGCGAGCCGCAGCATCTGGCCGCCCAATGCGGTCAGGCGGCGGTTGAAGGCGTAGAGGTTGTCGACCAGGTATTCGATTTTGGTCGCATGGAACTGCACGCTCTCGACTTGCGCGGTGAGCTCCTCGCGCAGCGCCTGGTAGTTCTTTTCCTTGGTCGGGGAGAAGTCACCCCCCGTACCAAGCGCGTCGAGCCGGGTCGCCTGGAGCTTTTCGAACTTCTTGAACAGCGCGGTGATGGTCGCGAACTTCTCGAGCGCATCGGGCTTGAGCGCGGCTTCCATTTGGGCGAGGCTGAGGGTGTTGTCCTCCTCCTCTTCCTCGACCGGACGGCGGGCGCGGCGTTCGATCCCGTCCTCGTCCTCGTCCTCGTCGGCGGCGGGCTCTTCCTCGACGTCCTCTTCTTCCTTGTAGGAAGGACCGGCGGTGGCCTCGGTGATTTCGGGCTCGCCTTCTTCCTCGCCGTCCTCGGTGAGGTTCTCGGGCGCGGGTTCCTTGGACAGCATCGCGTCGAGATCGAGGATCTCGCGCAGCTGCATTTCCTCGGCGTTGAGCGCCTGCGACCACTGGATGATCGCGTGGAAGGTGATCGGCGATTCGCAAAGACCCAGGATCATCGTGTCGCGTCCGGCCTCGATCCGCTTGGCGATGGCGATTTCGCCCTCGCGGCTGAGCAGCTCGACCGCGCCCATCTCGCGCAGATACATCCGCACCGGATCGTCGGTGCGCTCGATGGTTTCCTTCTTCTTTTCGAGCACCAGCCGCTCGCCGCCCGAATCGGGCTCGTCGATCTCGTCGACGTCCTTCTCTTCTGGGTCGATCGCGTCTTCGTCGGACTCGACGATGTTGACCCCCATCTCGCTGATCGCGGACATGATGTCCTCGATCTGCTCGGAGTTCATCTGATCTTGCGGCAGCGCCGCGTTGAGCTCGTCCATGGTGATCACGCCGCGCCGCTTGGCGCGGGCGATCAGCTTCTTGATCGAGGCCTCGTTGAGATCGATGAGAGGGGCGTCACCGCCTTCGTCGCCGCCGGTGTTTTCGTCTTCGTCCATTATTCCGCCACTGGTTCCGCGGCCCCGCCTGGTGGGGCGCCGCGCGCGCCGGCCATTTGGCGCAAGCGCGCGCCCAATGCCAGCTTTCTCTTGAGCAGGCGCTGCTGCTCGTCGACATCGAACCGCTCGGTCGCCGCGGCGAGCGCGGCGTCGAGTTCGGGTTCTTCCACCAGGATCGCCACCGCCGCGGCCAAGGCATCGCCCGCCGCTGCCTCCGCGATGCCGTCCGAAACGAACGGAAAGCGGATGCGGGCGTAATCGTCCGGCCCCGGTGCTGCCAACCCCTTGTCCGCCAATATGGTTTCGAATCGCGCCGTTTCAAGCGGGGCGCCCGCGTCGAGCGCGTCGAGCAGTGCATCGAGCCGCGGGTCGGGCGGGGCGAGGCGGGCGAGCGCCTCGGCATGGGCGGCGAGCTGGCGCGGATGGCGCAGCAGCCCGGCGATCACCGCGGCGGTAAGAGCCGTCCGCGCCCCACCACCTGCCGACTGGCGCAAGCGGCGGCTGCGGGCGGGATCGGAAGGGATGGTCGCCGCGCGTTTCAGACCCGGTTGCCAGCGTCCCGCCTCGCGCTTGGGGAAAGCGAAAGCGGAGAAGCGGTCGAGCAGGTCGCGACGGTAGAGCGCCTGGATGTCGCGGTCCGTGATGGTCTCGACATGCGTCATCAGCCGCGCCTTGAGCCCGGCCTTATCCTCGGGGGTGTTCAGCGGGGCGGCGTCACGCTCGTGCTGCCAGAGCAGTTCGAGCAGGCCGAGCGGCCGCGCCAAAAGCGCCTCGAGCGCCGCCACCCCGTCGCGCCGGATCAGGTCGTCGGGGTCCATCCCGGCGGGGAGCCGCACGATCTGCAGGCTGTGCGCCGGGCGGAGCAGGGGGAGCGCGCGGGTGACGGCGCGCATCGCCGCGCGCTGGCCGGCGGCGTCGCCGTCGAAGCACAGGATCGGAGTTTCGACCATGCGCCACAGCAATTCGAGCTGGCGCTCGGTCAGCGCGGTGCCCATCGGCGCGACGGCTTCGGCAATCCCCGCGGCGGCGAGCGCGATCACGTCCATCTGCCCTTCGACCACCACCATCCGCCCACTCTGGCGCGAGGCCGGCCCGGCGCGGTGGAGGTTGAAAAGGGTGCGGCCTTTGTCGAACAGCGGGGTGTCGGGCGAGTTGAGGTACTTGGGCGCGTCGGTCTTGGCGGCGTCGAGAATCCGCGCGGCGAAGCCGATCACCCGCCCGCGGGCGTCATGGATTGGCATGGTCAGCCGGTCGCGGAAGCGGTCGTAGGGCTCCTTGCCTGCCCCGGACCCCGATCCGGGGTCGACCGCGATGCGCAGGCCCGCTTCGACCAGCATCGCCTCGTCGAACTTGCCCAGCGCCGCCTTGAGCGCCTGCCGCCCGGCGGGAGCATAGCCGAACCCGAAGCGCTCCATCGTGTGCGCATCGAACCGCCGCGTGGCGAGGTATTCGCGCGCCTTCGCCCCCTCGGGCCGGTCGAGATTGCCGCGAAACCAGTCCTGCGCCGCCGCCGTCACCTCGTGGAGCCCCGCCGCCTGCTCGGCAGCTTTCGCGGCGCGTGGATCGGGCGCGGGGACCTCCATTCCGGCCTCGGCGGCCAGTTCCTTGACCGCATCCATGAAGGCCAGCCCACGCTGGTCGGTCATCCAGCGGATCACGTCGCCGTGCGCGCCGCAGCCGAAGCAGTGGTAAAACCCTTTCGCGTCGTTGACCGTGAAGCTCGGCGATTTTTCGTTGTGGAACGGGCAGCAGGCCTTGAACTCGTGCCCCGCCTTGGTCAGCCGCGTGGTGCGCGATATCACGCCCGAAAGCGTGATCCGCGCGCGCAGTTCGTCGAGCCATTGCGGAGTGAGCGTCACCGCTCTCCGCTAGCCTGTCCGCGAAACGCGGACAATTGCGCGGCGAAGAAAAGTGGAGCGCAACCGGCCTGCCCGGGTGAAAACCCGCGCCGGCCGAATGTGCGGCTCAGCCGGGCGAGCGCGTCGCGCTGCGCACCGCGCCGAGAATCCCCGCGGCGACCCCGCCGGTGGCGAGCGCCGCGATGATTCCGGGCATCGGCTCGGACGATAAGCGCGCCGCGCCGAGCACGACGATTGCCGCGACGCCGCCGAGAATCCCGACGCCAAGCCGCCACCACCATGGTTCCGGGTGCGGTCCCAGCGGCGGGGCGTCGTGGGTGATTCCCGGCCACCACATGGTTCCCCACCAGCCGACGATGAAGGGAATGAGCCACGTCATATCGGTCTCCTCGCTTGCAGGCGGTTCAGGGAGAGGGCCGGCGGGAGCCTTGGCGCCGCCGCCGGCCCCGACCCGCTACTTGTTGCCGCGAACCATCTTGGCGAGCCCGGCGACCGCGGCGTTGAGCACGCTGCCACCGACCAGCGCCAGGGTGGCGTTGGCGAAGAACCCGGCTTCGGCGAGCCCGGCCCCGGCGAGGACGTTGATCACGATGCCGCCGATCGCGCCGACGACGATCCCGCACACCGGGCAATAGACCGGCGGCCAGCCATCGGGGTCGGGATAGCCGGCATTGCCGCGGGGAAAATAGCTGCCGAAAGCGCCGAATGCGGCGGGGATGAGCCATTCCATACAATCACCTCCTGTTTTGGCCAGGCGGCACCGCTGATTGGCGCAACTATTCTGTTTAACACCATTGCCTTGCGTTGCACGGTGCGCCGGTTGCGGGTGCTAAGCGGCTAATTGCGCGCAGTCAAATCCGGCCCGGACAATTCAAGACAAACGAAGGACTTATGAACAGTTGCCTGAAGTAATCAGCCAAGCGCCGCCTTCACCAGCCCGCTCGCCTTACCCATGTCGAGCTGGCTGCCGTGGCGTGCTTTCAGTTCGGCGATCACGCGGCCCATGTCCTTCATTCCGCTCGCGCCCAGTTCGGACACGATCGCCGCGATGGCTGCATTCGTCTCCGCCTCACCGAGCTGCGCGGGCATGAATTCCTCGATCACCGCGAGTTCGCCCGCCTCGGCATCGGCCAGTTCCTGCCGCCCGCCCTTCACGTAAAGCTCAATCGACTCGCGGCGCTGCTTGGCCATCTTCTGGAGCACGTCGGCGACCACGGTGTCGTCGTCCGGCACCGTGCTCGCGGTGCGCAGCTCGATGTCCTTGTCCTTGAGCTTGGCGAGGATCAGGCGCACGGCATTGAGGCGCGGCTTGTCGCCGCCCTTCATCGCGGCGATCTGGGCGGACTTGAGCGAATCTCTGAGCATTTTTGCATCCGATTGGGGAAAGCGCCCTGTTAGCCCGATCAATCGCCGGTTCCTAGGTTGACCCCGGCACTTATGCTCTCTAGCGCCCGAACCTTAGCGACATCGCTGGAACCCAAGTCTCGGAGCGCCCCTTCATGGCCGACGCCGCCACTTCGCACGCGCAACCCGCAGGGGCGACGGGCGTGCTGGTGCTCGCGGACGGGGCGGTGCTGTGGGGCCGGGGCTTCGGCGCGGTGGGCGAGGCGGTGGGCGAGGTCTGCTTCAACACGGCGATGACCGGCTACCAGGAGGTGATGACCGATCCCTCATACGCGGCGCAGATCGTCACGTTTACGTTTCCGCACATCGGCAACGTCGGGGTCAACGACGAGGACCTCGAGGCGCGGGTCGATGGCGCGGTCGGCTGCATGGTGCGCGAAGACGTCACCGCGCCGAGCAACTTCCGCTCGCAGGGTGAGTTCGGCGCGTGGCTGGCGAGCAAGGGCAAGATCGGCCTCTCCGGCATCGATACCCGCGCGCTGACCCGCCGCATCCGCCTCGGCGGCGCGCCCAACGCGGCGATCGCACACTCGCCCGAAGGCAAGTTCGACATTCCCGCACTGCTCCAGCGCGCGCGCGACTGGCCCGGGCTCGAGGGGATGGACCTGGCGCGGGTGGTTTCGCGCAGTGCCAATGAGGACTGGCAGGGCGGGGTGTGGAAGCTGGGCAAAGGCTACGCGCGCAGCCCGCACGACAAGCGGCCGCACGTCGTCGCGATCGATTATGGCGCGAAGGACAATATCTTCCGCAACCTGGTCAAGGCCGGGGCGCGGGTGACGGTGGTGCCCGCGCAGACCTCGCTCGAGGACGTGCTCGCGCTCGAACCCGCCGGCGTGTTCCTCTCCAACGGCCCGGGCGATCCGGCGGCGACCGGGGCCTATGCGGTGGCGGTGATCCAGGGGCTGCTGGCGCGCGACGTCCCGCTGTTCGGCATCTGCCTCGGCCACCAGATGCTGGGGCTGGCGGCGGGGGCCAAGACCACCAAGATGCACCAGGGGCATCGGGGAGCGAACCACCCGGTCAAGCGGCTGGCGGACGGCGTGGTCGAGATCACCAGCATGAACCACGGCTTCGCGGTGGATGGGGCGAGTTTGCCGGAGGGGGTGGAGGAGACCCACGTCAGCCTGTTCGACGGCTCGAACTGCGGGATCGCGGTCAAGGGCAAGCGCGCGTTCGGGGTGCAGTATCACCCCGAGGCGAGCCCGGGGCCGCAGGACAGTTT
>JBOHIC010000299.1:0-3885 GCA_050725835.1 Novosphingobium sp. | reverse complement strand
CTCGCACCCCCAGATCGCCGCGTCGAGCGTGCCGGAGAAGTAGATGTGCGACAGCGTCCGCTCGGCGAAGTTGGAGCCGAACCCGGGCGCGAGCAGATCGCCCACCTGGAGCTGCGCGCGGGTGCCGTGGTAGAACGGGCCGGTGGCGTCCCTGGCGTAGGTCATGCCCGGTCCGCCAGGTGATCGCGCAGCCAGTCGCCGAGTTCGTCCTCGCTCAGCTCGCCCGCGGCGAGGGCGAGGATCGCCACGACCAGCTCGGCGTCGGTCGCGGTCAGCGTGAAGCCGTTGAGCATCAGGAAGGTTTCCATCACAACCGCCGCGGTGCGCTTGTTGCCGTCGACGAACGGGTGATTGCGCGCGATGCCGAAGCCGTAAGCCGCCGCCAGCGCGGCGAGGTCGGGCTCGCCGTAGAGCGACAGGTTGCGCGGCCGCGCCATCGCACTGTCGAGCGCGCCCGCGTCGCGCACACCGGGCGGGCCGCCATGCTCGGCCAGCTGCTCGGCATGCGCCGCCTCGGCCACCGCGGTGGCGACCCAGAACCACTCACGGGCTGGAGAAGCCCCCTCCTCATTAGGGGAGGGGGTTGGGGGTGGGGCCTTGCCCACCGGGCCTACCTGGCGAGTTCGCGCAGCGCGCGCTTGCGCCGCGCCATCACCTCGCGCGCGGCGGCCATCTGCGCGTCGAAATCCGGCTCCGCCGCCGCCAGCTCGATCCCGCGCGGGGTGGCGACCAGCGACAACGAATCCCCGATCTGCGCCCCGAGATGCGCGAGCACGTCCTTGGGCAGGATGACCCCGGCGGAATTGCCGATCCTGGTGATTTTGAGCGGTGCGTTCATACGGGGGTTATAACGCGCGGGCGAGGAAGGTGCAAGCCGAGCGAGTTAAGTATGCTGTCCCCGGAACTCCTGCACTGTCTCCGGAACTCGCTGCAGATGCCGACCGCCAGCGCGGACGTTGTCGCGGAGCGCGTTGAACAGATGCAAAGGACGCTCGGCGATGTCTTGGCGAAGAACCATTACGGTGACACATTACGGTGACAGTGCACTCAATCCACACTCACGCCTCGAATCCCAGCACCACCAGCAGCGCCTGTTCGACCCGCGCCATTTCGGCCGCGCCGATCGCGCCGAGGCGGCGGCCCAGTTTGCTTCGCGGGATTGCCATCACCTTGTCGGCCATGAGGTCGGAATCCTCGTTCAGCCCGTTGCCCTCACTCGCTGCGAAGCCCACGCGCGAGGGGATCGCGGCGTTGCCTTGGGTGGTGAATAGGCAGGTGACGACCGAATCCGTCTCGGTGAGCAGGTCCGACTGGACGATCAGAGCGGGGCGCGGCTTGCCGGCGTAGCCGGCGCCGCCCGCCTGGGTCCAGATTTCGCCGCGCCGCATGGTCAGCGTTTTTGGCCGGGCTTCCGCTCTGTCTTAGCCGGCGGCATCGCGACCATCGCTTCGTCGTAGAGCGACTCGAGGTAATCCATCGTTCCGTCGGCGCGGTCGCGGCGGGTGATTTCGGCGGCGCTGCGGCGGATTTCCTCGCGCACCCTGGGATTGCGCAGGTCCGGCATCCAGAACTGTTTGAGCCGTAGCCCTTGTGCGCGCTTGGCCGCGCGATAGCGCGCCGCGCGTTGCGCTCCGGTGAGGTTTTCGTGCATGCCCATGGGTCGTCTCCGTTACATGTAACGTATGCCGCGCGGGGCGAAATGGCAAATCTGCGATGGCTCGGTTCCGGATCAATCGCGCGTGCGGCCGTCGTTTACTCCGCTTCGACAACTTCCAGATGCACAGTGCTTTTGGCTGTGAGACCCGAATTCGCGTCGGTCACTGCGAGATCGATCCGGTATAGCCCGAGCTGCTCGCCTTCCTCGACTTTCATGCCGATGCCGTTGGGAGTCATCCCGATATTGTTGCGTGGAACCGGCGCGGTAGGTGGCAGTGTGGTGAAGATCATCGGCTTGCCATATGGGGTGCCGTCCGGGGCGGTGATGTTGACCCGGGCTTCGAGCCGGCACATGCCCGCCTTGTCGGGGGTGCAGTTGGCGTAGAGGATGAATTGCTGGATCGGCTGGTTACGCGCGGTTCGGCTCGATGTGACCAGATTTGGCGGGGTCGGCTGGCTCCACGCTTTGAGGAACCCTTCCGGGTCGCGCGACCACAGGTGGATGATCCGCAGATCGCCGGCCTGCGCCTCGACGTTGTCGCCTTCCTTGGCCCAAGCCGGTTGCGGAAGCGCCAAGGCGAACGCGAGCAGCGCGAGCGCCGTTTGGTAGCGGCCCGCCATCAATCGTGTTCGCGGCCGCCCGCGCCGACGTAGAGTTCGCTGCCGATTTCGCGGAACTTCTCGCTCATCTCGGCCATCCCGGCTTCGGCTTCGGCGAGGATTGCCCCTCCACCATCCTGCGGATGGTCCCCCTCCCCGAGCAAGCTGGGGCGGGATTGGGCGGCGATGAAGCCGTCCACCCCGGCATTCTGCTTCGCCGCAAATTCGCGCACTTCCTGGGTGATCTTCATCGAGCAGAACTTGGGCCCGCACATCGAGCAGAAATGCGCGGTCTTGGCGCCTTCGGCCGGCAGGGTCTGGTCGTGGTATTGCTCCGCGGTATCCGGGTCGAGGCTGAGGTTGAACTGGTCGCGCCCGCGGAATTCGAAGCGGGCTTTGCTCAGCGCGTCGTCGCGCAGTTTCGCCGCAGGGTGACCCTTGGCCAGGTCCGCGGCGTGGGCGGCGAGCTTGTAGGTGACGACGCCGACCTTGACGTCGTCGCGGTCGGGCAGGCCGAGGTGTTCCTTGGGCGTCACGTAGCAAAGCATTGCGGTGCCGAACCAGCCGATCATCGCCGCGCCGATGCCGCTGGTGATGTGGTCGTAGCCCGGGGCGATGTCGGTGACGAGCGGGCCGAGGGTGTAGAACGGCGCCTCGCCGCAGGCGGCGAGCTGCTTGTCCATGTTCTCCTTGATCTTGTGCATCGGGACGTGGCCGGGGCCCTCGATCATCACCTGGACGTCCTGCGCCCAGGCGCGTCTGGTCAGCTCGCCCAGGGTGTAGAGCTCGGCGAACTGGGCCTCGTCGTTGGCGTCGGCGATGCTGCCGGGGCGCAGCCCGTCGCCGAGCGAATAGGCGATGTCGTAGGCCTTCATGATCTCGCTGATCTCGTCGAAGCGCTCGTAAAGGAAGCTCTCCTTGTGGTGGCTGAGGCACCACTTGGCCATGATCGAGCCGCCGCGGCTGACGATCCCGGTGACGCGCCTGGCGGTCATCGGAATGTAGGGAAGGCGCACCCCGGCGTGGATGGTGAAGTAGTCGACCCCCTGCTCGGCCTGCTCGATCAAAGTGTCGCGGAAGATCTCCCAGGTCAGCTCCTCGGCGACCCCGCCGACCTTTTCGAGCGCCTGGTAGATCGGCACGGTGCCGATCGGCACGGGTGAGTTGCGGACGATCCATTCGCGGGTGTCGTGGATGTTGCGCCCGGTCGAGAGGTCCATGACCGTGTCGGCGCCCCAGCGGATCGACCAGACCATCTTGTCGACCTCGGCGGCGACATCGCTGGCGACCGCCGAATTGCCGATGTTGGCGTTGATCTTGACGAGGAAATTGCGGCCGATCGCCATCGGCTCGCTCTCGGGGTGGTTGATGTTGTTGGGGATGATCGCGCGGCCGCGCGCCACCTCGTCGCGGACGAATTCGGGGGTGACATGATCGGGGATGGCCGCGCCGAAATCCTCGCCATCCCGCACATGGTCGCGCAGCATCTCGCGGCCGAGATTCTCGCGGATCGCGACATATTCCATTTCGGGGGTGATGATGCCGCGGCGAGCATAATGCATCTGGCTGACGTTCATGCCGGGCTTGGCGCGGAGCACGCGGCGGCGGACGTTGGGGAAGGGGGCAACC
>JBOHIC010000298.1:0-1680 GCA_050725835.1 Novosphingobium sp. | reverse complement strand
ATTTTTTTTTTAGAATCTATCTATCACTAGTGATATTCTAGGCGTGAAGGTTTGTGTTCAGAACTGTTTGAAACTGCTAGAGTGGAAATATAGGTGTGTGGGGGTGTGTGTGGACAAACTTGCAAATTGAAAGGGGTCTGCTATTTTGGACAAGAAGTTAAGAAAAAGGGGGGGGGTTGTCAGCTCTTTTTAGCTAAACTTTTGACTAGACTTGCTGTAAAGATGCTCTTCCACTAAATTTGTCTGCGGCGACTTCAGCTATGTAGCCCCACGCATTGATAGTTTGGTTCTCAGCTGCTGCTGATGCATTGTTGAAATTGATTTTAATTGATTCTCTTAGTGGAACCAATAGACCAGAACTGAATGCGTTAGCACTATTTTGTGCTCCATTCAGGTTGTTGATCAATAAGTTAGTATTATTTGGCCCTAGTGCAACATCAACTATTGCTTGGTCATCAATCAACACACCGTCGATAACTGTGTTTGTAGTCAACGACAGTGCAATTTTCAACTCTGCAAGAAGAATAATTCTATCAGACCTAAATGTTTTGATGTATTTCGATGCTCCTACTGGAGCAGAGAATACTTCACTTTTTATTAGTCTGAAGAATTTCAAGTCGGGGAAGTCCGCAAATGAGATGCTCACTACTCTACACCTTCAATGTTCAAAACACATTGTGACACAGTAGCTGCTGTAGCTATTGTTACAAGTGCTTGTATCGTTGCTCCTGCTGGAACATCTATTGACACGTCATGTAATTTACTTGCGTCAATTACAGTTCCATCAGCTGCATCTAAGTCCACTTCAATTTGTTGACCTACTTTAAGCACGAATTTCGTCATATTTGCCAAAGTTGCAACAAAGATTCCAACATCTTCAATCACTCTGTCAATTACTGAAGTGCGGTAACTTTTATTTCGGAGTAAGTCTGTTTCGCCCACTGGTGCCGATTCTGATGCGATAAATGATGCCATACTATACTCTCACCACACTTTGTCCCTGTGGAACTTGAATGAATGTTGGCTTTCGTGGTCGTGGAGCCTTCTTGCCTCTAGTCATTAGCACTTGTAAAGCCTTCTTTCGGCTAATTGTGCCAAGATTCCCCAATTTGCTATCAACTAACTGCACACCCCGTACACCACCTCTGCCACTGACCCCCTGCGCCCCTGCTATAGCGCTAGTCTGGTCAATGAGATTTGATGCAAGTCCTCCGACAAACGGTATGCCACCTACTGCACTTGATAGTAATTCTGTAGGGTCAATACCTGTTTTTTCAGATTGTTGTGCAAGTTTTGATGCTGCTTTGAGAGAAGGATTCTTGATGCCTTTCTTTTTTAGAGCTGCTTTTGCTTTCTTTTTTGCTTTAGTCTTGCCTTTCGATTTTTTTCCCATTTAATTTCCTCTTGATTGCTGAAAGTCTGCATTTCAACCACTTTAGTGGTATTACAATTTGCATACCCGTTTAGTGGTAATGCCTATTTAAGAACAATACGCACAAAAAATCTAGACAGACCCACACACCTATGTTTCTACTCCAGCAATATCAAAAAAAATTTTTTTTTTAGAATCTATCTATCACTAGTGATATTCTAGGCGTGAAGGTTTGTGTTCAGAACTGTTTGAAACTGCTAGAGTGGAAATATAGGTGTGTGGGGGTGTGTGTGGACAAACTTGCAAAT
>JBOHIC010000297.1:0-10720 GCA_050725835.1 Novosphingobium sp. | reverse complement strand
TTGTTGGTCAGCTTGTCGGACACGGTGCCGCCGCCCGGATAAGCCGCGGCCTTGAGCGCCTCGACGTCATCGCCCGGCTGGCCGAGCGCCGCCTCGGTGGTCTTGCGCACGAAGTCCTGGAACTGGTCGTTCTTGGCGACGAAGTCGGTCTCCGAATTGACCTCGACCGCGACGCCCTTGGTGCCCGAAACGGCCACGCCGACCAGCCCTTCGGCGGCGGTGCGGCTCGACTTCTTGGCGACCGCGGCGAGGCCCTTGGCGCGCAGCGAATCGACCGCCGCCTCGAAGTCGCCGGCGGTCTCGTCGAGCGCCTTCTTGCAATCCATCATGCCGGCGCCGGTGCGCTCGCGCAGGTTCTTCACGTCCGTGGCGGTGTAGGCCATTGCGGATATCCTTCTTGGGAACTGGGGTGCGCCGCCGAGCCCGTGGACCCGGCGTGCGGCAATTGTGTGACCGGGGGCTTAGGCCTCGGTCTTGGTTTCTTCGGCGGCGGCTTCCTCGGCGGGTGCCTCTTCTGCAACGGGGGCTTCTTCGATCGGAGCGGCTTCCTCGGCGGCAGGCGCTTCGGCGGCAGCTTCGTCAACGGGAGCGGCTTCCTCGGCGACGACTTCCTCGGACGGAGCCTCGGCGGCTACTTCCTCGGTCGGAGCCTCGGCGGCAACTTCTTCCGCGGGAGCTTCGGCAATCGCCTCTTCGGGCAGCGGCTCGTCCATCGCGCCGATATCGGCGCCCGAATCGACCACACCCTCGCGGCGGCCCTTGGTCGCGGCGCTCGCTACGGCTTCGCAGTAGAGCCGGATCGCGCGGCTGGCGTCGTCGTTCGCAGGGACCGGGAAGGCGATGCCATCGGGCGAGACGTTCGAATCGAGGATCGCGACGACCGGGATACCCAGGACGTTGGCTTCCTTGATCGCCAGTTCTTCCTTGTTGGCGTCGATCACGAACATCACCTCGGGAATGCCGCCCATGTCGCGGATCCCACCGAGCGAGAGCTCGAGCTTGTCACGCTCGCGGGTGAGCTGGAGGATTTCCTTCTTGGTCAGGCCGGTGATCTCACCCGAGAGCTGCTCGTCGAGCGACTTGAGCCGCTTGATCGACTGCGAAATGGTCTTCCAGTTGGTCAGCATGCCGCCGAGCCAGCGGTGGTTGACGAAGTGCTGCCCGGCGGCGCGCGCGGCTTCGGCGATCGGGGCCTGGGCCTGGCGCTTGGTGCCGACGAACAGCACCTTGCCGCCCGCCTGGACGGTGGCGGCGACGAAATCGAGCGCGCGCGCCATCAGCGGCACGGTCTGCGAGAGGTCGAGGATGTGAACCCCGTTGCGGGCACCGAAGATGTACGGCTTCATCCGCGGGTTCCAGCGGTGGGTCTGGTGGCCGAAGTGCGCGCCGGCCTCGATCAATTGCTGCATGGTGACGACGGGAGCCGCCATAATCGTTTCCTTCCGGTTCTGCCTCTGGGAAACTGGAACCGTGAGGAGACCCCTCTGCGGCACCGGTATGGGTGTTTCCCATGTGGATTTGCCCTGCCCCGACGGTGTGTCGGAACTACGGGCGAGCGGCCCCTAGCGGGGTTTCGGCGGAAAATCCAGCGTCGATTTGGCGCAAGTGCAGCACGGCCTGCGTCGAATTCGGTTGACACTTAAGAACAAATAGAGAACATCTGGTGCAAGGCCCGCAAATCCAAGGAACTGCGGGCATCGAATCGCGTTTTCCACAAGCTGTCCACAAGGCTGACAACAGCCGCGCGGGCCTTGCAAGCAGGGATCGACCGATGCTGATGCTCACCGTGCTCTTCGCCGCCGCCGCGATTTTCGCCCTCGCCGCCATCGTTGCCGACATTCGCCGCTTTGCCGGCGCGGCCTTCGCTACCCACGGCGCGATGAAGCACTGCCCCGAAGCCCGCGAGTTCCGTTACAAGGTGACCGAATTGAAGGTGCTGCGCGGCGCGGCGCAGGTCCACGTCCTGCCGGTCAGGCGGGCGGCGGCGCGGCTGCCGGTCTTGCGCGCGGCCGCCTGAAGTAGCTCCACACCCCGAACGGCAGCGTGGCGAGATAGACCACGCAGATCCCGACCAGCGTCAGCCATGGCTCGCTGAGCAGCGCCGCCACGGTCAGCCCGATCACCGCGATCACCTCGAGCCGGATGCTCCGCCGCGGACGCAGCTTACCCCAGCTCAGCGTCGGCAGGTTCGAGATCAGCAGGAAAGCGATCACCACCAGCCACCCGGCCACCATCAGAGGATCGGCAAAGCGCTCGTCCTTGTCGCTGGCCATCCACAGGTAGAGCGGCAGGAAAGCCAGCCCCGCCCCGACCGGCGCGGGCACCCCGGTGAGGAACCCCGCCGCCTTGCGCGGCTCGTCGGCCATGTCGATCCGCGCGTTGAACCGCGCGAGCCGCAGCACGCAGCAGATCGCGAAAGCCAGCGCGGCGAGCCAGCCGAGCGTCTGCAGCGGTTGCAGCGCCCAAAGGTAGAGGATCAGCGCCGGAGCGACCCCGAACGAAATCGAATCGGCGAGGCTGTCGAGCTCCGCCCCGAACCGCGACTGGGCGTTGAGGAGCCGCGCGATGCGCCCGTCGATCCCGTCGAGCAGGCCAGCGAGGATGATCGCCATCACCGCCTTGTCGAACTCGCCGCCGATTGCGAAGCGGATGCCGGTCAGCCCGATGCACAGCGCCGCGGCGGTTATCGCATTGGGCGCCATCGCGCGCAGGGTCAGTCCGCCCGGAAGGCGTCGACGCGCGCGCGCCTCGTTCACTGGCTCACCCCTTCGAGCAGCGGCGCACTGCCGAGCTCAGCGAGCACGGTCTCGCCGGCAATCACCTTCTGCCCGTTGAGCACGCGCGGCTCGGTGCCTTCGGGGAGGAACACGTCGACCCGACTACCGAAGCGGATCAGACCGACCCGCTGACCCGCGGCAAGGATGTCGCCAGGCTTGACGAAAGGCACGATCCGCCGCGCCACCAGCCCGGCGATCTGGGTGAAGCCGATCGCGACCCCATCGCTCCGCTCGATCAGGATGTGCTGGCGCTCGTTCTCCTCGCTCGCCTTGTCGAGATCGGCGTTGAGGAAACGCCCCGGGATATAGACCACGCGGCGCACCGTCCCGCCCACGGGCGCGCGGTTGATGTGGACATCGAACACCGACATGAAGATCGAGATGCGGGTGAGCGCAGCCCCCGCCAGACCGGGCGTGCCCGAACCGTCGTCCAGCGCCAGCTCGCGCGGCGAGGCATGCTTGCCGATCGAGATGATCATCCCATCGGCGGGCGAGACGATCGCCTTGCCGTCCTGCGGAACCACCCGTTCGGGATCGCGGAAGAAGGCGAGGATGCCGAGCACCAGCGCGCCGAGCGGCCAGGCCACGGTCTCCCATGCGAAGAACGCCGTCGCCACGCTCGCGGCGGCGGCGACCAGCGCGAACTTGCGGCCTTCGGGATGAACGCGGGGCCAGGACCAGCCGGCTTCGCCGCGCCCGCGGTTGTCGAGTATTTCTCCGGGCATCGCGCGCACCTAGGAGGTGGAATGGTTCGGGACAAGCGTTCGCTTCACTAACCCCGTCATGCTGAACTTGTTTCAGCACCCATCGCGCCCCGCTCCCCACCGCCGAGTGAGGTGCGAAATGGGTCCTGAAACAAGTTCAGGATGACGATCGCGCGATGCGGCGGGTTAGGCCGACTTCTTGACGAAAACCGTTCCCGCAGAATAGCCCGCGCCGAACGAGCAGATCACCCCCACGTCGCCGGGCTCAAGATCGGCGCTGTGCTGGTGAAAGGCGATGATCGACCCCGCGCTCGAGGTGTTGCCGTAAGTGTCGAGCACGGTCGGGCTTTCGTCCTCGCTCGCCTCGTGGCCGAGCACGCGCTGGGCGATCAGCCGGTTCATCCCCGCGTTGGCCTGATGCAGCCACAACCGCCGCAGCCCGGCGGGATCGAACCCGAGCCGCTCGGCCTCCTCGCAGATCATGCTCGCGACCAGCGGGACCACTTCCTTGAACACCTTGCGCCCTTCCTGGACGAACAGCTTGTCGGCGGTGCTCATGGTCTCTGGCGTGGCGCAGTTGAGGAAGCCGAAGTTGTTGCGGATGTTGTTCGAATAGACCGTTCTGAGCCGGGTTCCGACGATTTCCCAGTGCGGGCGCGGGGCCATATCCGCCGCCTCGACCAGCACCGCGGTGGCGACGTCGCCGAAGATGAAGTGGCTGTCGCGGTTGCGCATGTTGTTGTGGCCGGTGCAGATCTCCGGGCTGACCACCAGCACCGAGCGCGTATTGCCGGCGCGGATGTAGTCGGCCGCGGTCTGGATGCCGAAGGTCGCCGAGGAGCAGGCGACGTTCATGTCGAAGCCGAACCCATCGATCCCCAGCGCGGCCTGGATCTCGATCGCCATCGCTGGATAGGGCCGCTGCATGTTCGAGGCGGCGCAGAGCACGGCATCGACCTCACTCGCGTCGCGCCCCGCCGCGTTCAGCGCATCCGCGGCCGCCTTGACCCCCATTTCGGCGAGCACCGACAATTCCTCGTCGGGGCGCTCGTCCCAGCGCGGCGCCATGATCGCGGGGTCGAGCAGCGGCGCCTTGCTCATCACGTAACGCACCTTGATCCCGCTCGCCTTCTCGATGAACTCTATCGAGCTCGGCTGCAGCTCGGCCACCTCGCCCGCGGCGATTCGCTCGGCGTGTTCGGCGTTGTGCCGTTCGACGTAAGCGTTGAAGCTGGCGACCAGCTCTTCGTTGGTGACGCGCTCGGGCGGCGTGAACAGCCCGGTGGCGCTGATGACGGGGTCCCTCTCCATGCCGCCAAGCCTATCCGCGCGGCCCCGATGCATCAACCCGCTCGGGCATTGACAGCATCGGTGCGCTTCGCCAAGAGCGCGCCTTCTCGGCCGGACGGCCCCTTTCGCGGGGGCGACGCGTTACCGGCAAGCTGGTGTGGACAGGTGGCCGAGTGGTTAATGGCAGCAGACTGTAAATCTGCCCGCGAGAGCGTACGCTGGTTCGAATCCAGCCCTGTCCACCACCAGTCTTTGCCCCGGGGATGAGCCGATGAGCCGCAACCGCGAGGGAAAACCGAGCCGAGCCCTACGCGGCCGCGCCGGACGGATGCAGGGCGGGCGCGGTTCGGGCCGGGCCAGCACTGGAGCGGTGCGGCTGTGGGGCCGCCACGCGGTCGAGGCAGCCCTCAACAACCCCGCGCGGCAGCATCGCAAGCTGTGGGCGACGCGCGAAGGCGTGGCCTCGCTGGCCGGCGAACTGCCGGCGGACTTCCCGGTCGAATGGGCCCAGCCCGCCGATCTCGCCCGCCTGGTTGCGCGCGACGCACCGCACCAGGGGCTGGTACTCGAATGCGCCGCGCTCGAGGACGTGTTTCTCGAGGACGTACTCGGCGGCGACGCGGCGCGCCCGATTCTCGTGCTCGACCAGGTCACCGATCCGCACAATGTCGGCGCGATCCTGCGCTCGGCCGCGGCGTTCGATGCCGCCGGGATCGTCACGCAAGACCGCCATGCGCCGCCCGAATCCGGCACCCTCGCGAAGTCCGCCTCGGGCGCGCTCGAGCTGGTGCCGTGGGTCCGGGTGGTCAACCTCGCCCGTGCGCTCGAGGAACTCGCCGAGGCGGGTTACTGGCGCATCGGCCTCGCCGGCGAGGCCGAGGCGACGCTGGCCGAGGCGCTCCCCGCCGGCCCGGTCGCGCTGGTGCTGGGGGCGGAAGGCGAAGGGCTGCGTCACAACATCGCGCAGCACTGCGACGCGCTGGCGCGGCTGCCGATTTCCGCGGCGATGGAGAGCCTCAACGTCTCCAACGCGGCAGCGGTGGCGCTCTACGCGGTGGCGGCGCGCAGCCCCGTCTGACCGCGCCCATGCGGAACCGCGCGGCGGGTGGCGGGTTCTCATTGCGACACCCACTGCACAGAGGCGCGCCATGCACTATCAGGAAGGCAACCCCGCCGAGCTTCGCGAGAAGTTCTGGAAGGAACTCGCCGGCTCGCCCTTCGTCATGCTCCAGCTCGACAACGACCAGGACAGCGCCGCGCCGATGACCGCGCAGCTCGACCAGGACGCCAACCACGAGCTGTGGTTCTTCACTCGCCGCGACGGCCACTTCGCCAAGCTCGGCCCGGCGACCGCGACCTTTGCCGCCAAGGGCCACAATCTGTTCGCGCGGTTCCACGGGGTCCTGACCGAAGAACCCAGTCGCGCGCGCCGCGCCGAGCACTGGTCCAACATCGTCGAGGCGTGGTTCCCCGGCGGCGAGGACGATAGCGACCTGCTGATGCTGCGGATGGAACTGGGCGACGCTTCGATCTGGGATTCGGACCTCGGCCTGGTCGGCACCGCCAAGATGTTCCTCGGGCTCGACGCGCGCGAGGACGCCGAACGCAACCAGGTCGAAACCGTGCTCTGACGCGAAAAGGGCCGCCCCTTACGGAGCGGCCCTTCGCGCTTCTATGACCGGCTAACCCTTCGGCGGGTCGATCGGCACCATCGTCTCGCCACCGGGAACGGCGTCGACCACCTCGACGATTCCCCGACCCAGATGGCTGTGGCTGCGGCTGTAGAGGAAATAGACGACCAGGCCGACAGCGGTCCATCCCGGCAGGAACAGCATCGCCGCGGTCGGCAAGTTGAGGAACAGGAAGAGGCAGCCCGCGATGGTCAGCGGCGCTATGACATAGACCGCGGGGACGCGGAAACTGCGCGCCCGCCCCGGATCGGTCCGGCGCAGCACCATGACCGCCACGGCCACCATCAGGAACGCATAGAGCGTCCCGGCGTTGGAAATGTCGGCGAGCTGGCCGACCGGGAAAAACGCCGCCGCAATCGCCACGCCGACCCCGGTGATCATGGTCACGACGTGCGGGGTGCGGAACTTGGGGTGGACCTTGCTCAGCGCGTCGGGCAGCAATCCGTCGCGGCTCATCACGAAGAAGATGCGGGTCTGGCCGAAGATCAACACGAGGATGACCGAGGGTAGCGCCAGGAACGCCGCGATCCCCAACATATTGCCGATGCCGGAAAAGCCGATGGACCGCAGCACGTGCGCCAGCGCCTCGTTCGAGCAGACCAGCGCCTCGGCGTGCTGGGGCATCGCGCATTGCCGGGCGAGCTCGGGCGAGCCGGCCTCGAGCGGAATGCCGAGCGCGTCCATGACCGGCTGGCCGCCAAGCGTCCCGATCGCCCCCGCCGCGACGAGAATATAGAACACCGTGCAGAACAGCAGCGAGGCGACCAGGCCGATCGGCACGTTGCGCTGCGGATCCTTCGTTTCCTCCGCCGCGGTCGAAACCGCGTCGAAACCGACATAGGCGAAGAACATTGTCGCCGCAGCGCCCACCGCGCCGAGGCCGGTGCCGAAACCACCGAACACGCCGGCGGGCAGGAACGGGTTGAACTTGTCGGCGCTCCATTCGGCGCTGCTGAAGGTCAGCACGATGAAGGCGGTCAGCGCGGTGACCTTGATCGCCACCAGCACCGCGTTGAACTTGGCGCTTTCGCTAGTGCCGATCACCAGCAGCCCGGTGACCAGCAAGGCGATGACCAGCGCCGGCAGGTTGATCAGCCCGCCCTCTGCGCCGCCAAATGCGAGAGGACCGGCGCTCAGCCAGGCCGGCAACTGGATGCCCATGAATTCGTTGAGGATCGTGCCCGAGAAATACCCCGACCAGCCGACCGAAACGGCCGAAGCGGCGATCGCATACTCCATGATCAGCGCCCAGCCGACCGTCCAGGCGAAGAACTCGCCGATCGTGGCGTAACTGTAGGTGTAGGCGCTGCCGGCGACCGGGACCATCGCGGCGATCTCCGCATAACACAAGGCCGCGACGATGCAGACTGCGCCGGCGATGGCGAAGGCCAGCATCAGGCCGGGTCCGGCCTTCTGGGCGCCGACCGCGGTTAGCACGAAAATACCGGTGCCGATCACGCAACCGATTCCCAGCAGGGTCAGCTGGAACCAGCCCAGCGAGCGATGCAGCGACTTCTTTTCCGCTGTCGCCAGGATGGCGTCGAGCGGCTTTACGCGACCGAACATGGTATTCTCCCGGAACTTTCGTTGCCGCGGAAACTAGCGGCGCAGGGCAGCATGGCAAGCGCCAATCCCGCGCCCTTCCCCAAGGTTGTCGCAGCGGTTAGAAGGCCGCCTCATGTCCACCACCTTCCAGCTCGACACCTCGACCAGCCGCGCCCACCCGACCCCCGCGCCGATGCGGCGGCTGACCGTTCCGGCGGTCCGCGCGCGCAAAGCGGACGGGGTCACCGCCGAGCCGATCGTGATGCTCACCGCCTATACCGCCCGCCAGGCCCAGCTGCTCGACGCGCACTGCGACCTGCTGCTGGTCGGAGACAGCCTCGGCCAGGTGATCTACGGGCTGCCCTCGTCGGTTCCGGTGACGCTCGACCTGATGGCGGCGCACGGCGCGGCGGTGGTGCGCGGCAGCTATCATGCGGTGGTGGTGGTCGACATGCCGTTCGGCGCTTATGAAGCCAGCCCGCAGGCGGCCTTCGCCAGCGCCTCGCGCCTGCTCAAGGAAACCGGCTGCGACGCGGTCAAGCTCGAGGGCGGCGCGGCGATGGCCGAGACCGTGGCGTTCCTAATCGCGCGCGGTATCCCGGTGATGGGCCATGTCGGGCTGACCCCGCAGGCGGTCAACGTGCTCGGCGGCTACAACGCCCGCGGGCGGAGCGAGGCCGAAGCCGCCAGGATCGTGGCCGATGCGCGCGCGCTCGACGCGGCAGGGGCCTTCGCCATCGTCATCGAGGGCGTGGTCGAGCCGATCGCGATCGAGGTGACCAGGGCGGTCGGCTGCCCGACCATCGGCATCGGCGCTTCGGCGCTCTGCGACGGGCAGGTGCTGGTGACCGAGGACATGCTCGGCATGTTCGAGCGCGTGCCGCGGTTCGTGAAGCGCTACGAGGAGATCGCCGAGACGATCTCCGCCGCCGCCGCGCGCTATGCCGCCGACGTGCGCGACCGCTCGTTCCCGGGTGTCGAGCAAACCTATCAACCCAAATAGCCGTCCCCGTCATTCGGGCGCGATTCATTCAGATCACCAAGGCAATTGCATGTTGATGAAGTTCTACAAGGGTTCGATCCTGTTCACGCTGGCCTGTCTGGTCCTGGGCGTGTGGTACGGCTGGACCCAGAGCGGCGACCTCGCAGCGACCGCCTCGATGCTGTGGATCATCTTCGTCCTCGCGATCCTCGAGGTGTCGCTGTCGTTCGACAACGCGGTGGTCAACGCCGCGGTGCTCAAGGACATGGACGAAGTCTGGCAGAAACGCTTCCTCACCTGGGGCATGGTGATCGCGGTTTTCGGGATGCGGATCGTCTTTCCGCTCGCGATCGTCGCAATTGCCGCCGGGCTGGGGCCGGTCGATGCGGTTCGGCTGTCGCTCAACAATCCGGCGCAGTACGAGGCGATCGTCAACAGCGCGCATGTCGGGATCGCCGGGTTCGGCGGGGCCTTCCTCGCGATGGTCGGGCTGTCGTTCTTCTTCGACGGCGACAAGGAAGTGCACTGGCTGCGCTGGATCGAGAAGAAGCTGAGCGTCGTCTCGAACGTCAAGGCGGCGGAAATTGCGCTGCTGCTGGTGGTGCTCTACCTGATCTCGCGGATGCTGCCGACCGAGGAGGCGCTGACTTTCATGGTCTCCGGCGCGCTCGGCATCGTCTGTTTCATCGCGGTCGAGGCGGTCAGCACGATCCTCGAGATGCGCGACGAGGCGATGGCGGTGAACGGCGCGGTGGTGCGCTCGGGGCTTGGCGGGTTTCTCTACCTCAACGTGCTCGACGCCTCGTTCAGTTTCGACGGGGTGATCGGCGCATTTGCGCTCTCGAACAACATGGTGGTGATTGCGCTGGGGCTGTCGATCGGGGCGATGTTCGTGCGCTCGATGACGATCCACCTCGTCCAGCAGGGGACGCTCGCCGAGTACCGCTATCTCGAGCACGGCGCGTTCTGGGCGATCATCGCGCTGGGGGCGATCATGCTGCTTTCGGCGCGGTATCACATTCCCGAGACGATCACCGGCCTGATCGGCGCGGTGTTGATCGGGGCGTCGCTGCTCTGGTCGATCCGGCGCAACCGACGCCATCCCGACGCCGAGATCGAAGCCGCGGTCAGGTCCGACTGAACTTTGCCGCCAGCGGCGCCGCGACGGTCAGCGTCGCCAGGTGATACAGCAGTGCGGGGAGCAGCAGCACTCCCGCGGCTTGCGGCGCGAAAAGCACCGTCGCCAGCGGCGCGCCCATCGCGATGCTCTTTTGCGCTCCGGCGAACATCAGGCTGATCCGGTTCGCCCGATCGAGTCCGACACTGCGGCCGATCAGCCACGCCCCGGCGTGGCCGAAGACCATCAGCGCCAGCGTTCCGCCCACCAGCCAGGCCCATCCTGCTGCGTCGATCTGGGTCCAGAAGCGTTGCCGCGCGGCGGCTGAGAAGGCGACATAGACCGCGATGGCGATCGAGGTGCGGTCCATCGCTGCGACCAGCGGGCGGTGCGCCGCGACCCATCCGCCGAGCCAGGCCTGCAGGGCCTGGCCGAGCGCGAAGGGGACCAGCAGGATGGCGATCACCTTGACCAGACCATCGCTGCTGAACGGCGCGGCGTCTCCGCCGGCCAGCAGCGAAAACAGCGGCGCGGTGACGAACACGCCGAGCAGGCTGAGCAGCGCCGCAGCGATCACCGAGCTGGCGACGTTGCCCCCGGCGAGCGAGGAATAG
>JBOHIC010000296.1:0-6199 GCA_050725835.1 Novosphingobium sp. | reverse complement strand
GACCGGGGGCTGCAACATGCGCCGGGGTGGGGGTGCTATAGGGAATGCTCCTGCGGATTGATGGCGGGAGCGCTCATAGGGGCAAAGCGGCCGGGGATAAAGGGGTGCGGCGCGGAATCTTGCGGCGGGCGCGCAAAGGGCCGCCCCCGAGGGGACGGCCCGATGGCGCGGCGCTTGGGCCGCCTTAATAGTCGGACGAACCGCCCTGCTGACGATTGCCGCTGTCGCCATAGTCGGCGCTCGGCTGACGCGAGCTGTCGTTCTGCTGCTGCGGCTGGCGCGGACTGTCGTCGTTGCGCGCGCGCTTCTGCTTGAGTTCGCGGTCCTTGTTGCGATTCTTCACGAGTCATCTCCTTCGTGTGACTGCGTGAAGCCAACCGAGCGGCGTTGATACCGTTCCGAAAAATGCGGTGAAGCGTTGTCGGTGGATGGACCGGCGTCACCAACCCCGCATCTTGATTAACCTATCGCGATGGGTTATTGTGCGTTATGGTCACCGTCCACCGCGAGGCAGGCTACAGGTTCGTCATTTACAAGGACGATCACGAGCCGGCGCACGTTCACGCGATCAAGGACGGAGAGGTGATCGTCAACCTGGGCGGCCCAGGGGCGGAGCCTGAAATCCGGCAAGCGTTCGGTGCGAGCATTGCCGATGTCCGCAGGGTGCTGCGGATCGTGGTGCGCGAACGGGATGTATTGCGGGCGAGATGGAAGGAGATTCATGGTGGAACCGACTGACGCCCAGATCGAAACCGCGGTCGCGCGCGGCCGGATCGCCCAGCAGACCGAACCGCGCGCAGCGTCGGCGCGCTACGACGCGAAGGCGCGGCGGATCGTGGTCGAACTCACCAGCGGCGCGACTTTCGCCTTCCCCCCCGCGCTGGTCGAGGGACTGCGCGACGCGACACCCGAGCAGCTCGCGGAGATCGAGGTTTCGCCGATCGGCTACGGCCTGCACTGGCCCCGCCTCGACGAGGACTATTCGGTCCCAGGCCTGATGAACGGCGTATTCGGCACCGCCAAGTGGATGGCGGGCCGCGCCGGGCGGGCGACTTCGGCGGTCAAAGCTGCGGCGGCGCGGGTTAATGGCGCGAAAGGCGGGAGGCCGAGGAAGGCCGGATAGGTACTCTTTAACCCCAACGAAAGGGCTTGCCGTCGATTCTGGGATCGAAAGGCTGAACTACCACCTCGCATTCTTCCCGACCCGCCGCGCGAAATATCTCTCGAACAGTGTCTACGAGGTCTGGATTCTCTACAACGGCTGCCTTGATGTAATTTGGGGCAATGGGACTCTTCACCTGTACTTCCGCGTCCGAGAATGTCGGCCAGCTTGGCGGAAGGCTATGTTTGTCGCGGAAGCTTGGTTCGTCTGGGTCCAACGAGAATGAAGCATCATCAAAAAGTGCTTCAAGTGCGAACCCGCCGAATCTCTTGCCGCTTTGATTTTGCGACTCGCTCGTAGGAACGCCTCGCCTGAAAAACAGGCAATGATATTGCCAGAGCAGGCTTGGGTGCAGAGTGAGGATGATCCACGGTTGGTTTTGGGCCCCGTTCCGTTTTGCCCAGAACATATCTGGATAGTAGCAGGATATGGATACTGACACGGAATCTTCAGATTTATCCATCCTGTCGAATACTTCGAAGCCTCTGTCTAGAAGATCGGACTTTCCTAAAATTCCATACTCTAGTATGCCGCCGAGGCGTTCAAGCCGTGTAAAATGAAGAACTTCCTGAATTTGCCGTTCACGGACAATTTGTCGGATATGCTCTTCAATCATTTCATAGTAACTCATTTTGCGAGCCATACCGTCTCTCAATATCCAGCGGCTCGGAATTATTTGCGAATGACAACGAGTCGGAAAAATATCAGCTCTTTGTCAGCAAGCCGACTCAAGCCGCTGCGCGCCACAGGGGGAGCTGGACCAGCCGTCCGCCCGCCCCCAAAACCGCATCCACCGCGCGCGCTGGCTGCATCGCGGCGATGATCGCCGGGTCGGCGGCGTTCATCCCGCCGGTGAGCGCGCCGAAGGCGGGGAGGATCAGCTTGGTTTCGGAGGCTACGGCACAGGGCCGGACCACCTGCCGCCCGCGCAAGGTGAGCCGCAGCTTGGGGTGGAAATGGCCGGAAAGCTCGGGGCGGAGCTCGCCGGGCTGGGCCTCGTGCCGCAGCAGCAGCCCGCCGACCTCGAGTTCGCGCACGAATGTCCCTCCGCCGTCGCCCTTATCGTGATTGCCAGTGACCCATACCCAGTCGGTCGCGCGGGTCAGCGCGGCGAGCATGCCCGCGGCATGCGGTTCGAGCCGGCTCGGCCCCTCGCCGTCGTGGAAGTTGTCGCCGAGCGTGAACACCCGCCGCGCGCCGGTCTCGCCCACCGCGGCGGCGACCCGCTCGAGCGTCTCGCGGCTGTCGTAGGGCGGAAGCATCTGGCCGAAGCGGGCGAAGAAGCTGGCCTTTTCGAGATGCAGGTCGGCGACCAGCAGCGCCCGCTCGCGCGGCCACCACAGCGCGCGGTCCTGGACCAGCGCGAACTCCTCGCCTGCGAACGAAAAGGGAACCATGCACGGCTCTTGCCGCGACCCGCGAGGATTGGCAAGGCGCTTGCGATGAGCGACTGGAGCCAACAAACCGCCGCCGCCCGCGCCTGGTTCGAGGACCTGCGCAGCCGCATTTGCACCGCGTTCGAGGCGATCGAGCGCGAGGCCGGGAGCAACGCAGCGTTCGAATTCCTGCCCTGGGACCGCGAAGAGGCCGGCAACGCCGAGCCCGGCGGCGGGGTGCGCGGGGTGATGAAGGGCAAGGTGTTCGAAAAGGTCGGGGTCAACGTCTCGACCGTCCACGGCCAGTTCGCGCCGGGGTTCGCCGCGACGGTCCACGGCGCCAGCGAGGCCGCGCCCGGCTTCACTGCCACGGGGATCAGCCTGGTCGCGCACATGGCCAACCCGCACGTCCCCGCGGTGCACATGAACACCCGCTTCCTGACCACCGCCAAGGCCTGGTTCGGCGGCGGGGCCGACCTCAACCCGCCGCTGCCGGTGGCCGAGGACACCGAGCACTTCCACGCCGCCTTCCGCGCCGCCTGCATGAAGCACAACCCGACCTACTACGAGCGCTTCAGCAAGTGGGCCGAGGACTATTTCTTCATTCCCCATCGCGGGGTCCACCGCGGGGTCGGCGGGATCTTTTACGACCACCTCGAGTGCGACGACCTCGCCGCGTTCGAACGCAACTTCGCCTTCACCCGCGACGTCGGTGAGGCTTTCCTCGAAGTCTTTCCCGAGATCGTCCGGCGGCGGATGGGGGCCGAATTCACTGCCGAGGACAAGCGCGCCCAGCTCGAATGGCGCGGGCGCTACGCCGAGTTCAACCTGGTTTACGACCGCGGCACGCTGTTCGGGCTCAAGACCGGGGGCAACATCGAGGCGATCCTGATGAGCCTGCCGCCGGAAGCGAGCTGGAGCTAGGCGAGGCTCAGCCCGACGCCGGCGGCGGCGCATAGCGCGAGCGTTCCGATCACGCCCAGCCGGGTGCGGAACAGCAGTGCGAAGGCCAGCACCGTCAGCACGCCTGCGCGCCAGTCTAGGCTGGCAAGTACCGGCAGCTCGATCCCGCCGACCCGCGTCACCCGTGCGAACAGCACGTGGAGCGCGAACCACAGCGCGAGGCTGGCGATCACCCCGACGACGGCCGCGGTCAGCGCCGAGAGGCCGCCCTGCAAGCTCCGGTTGCGCTCGAGTCGGTCGAGCCAGGGAGCGGCGGCGAAAATCCACAGGAAGCACGGCGCAAAGGTCATCCAGGTGGTGATTCCCGCGCCGAGCAGCCCGGCGACCAGCGGCGTGAACGGTTCGGGCGCGCGCCACGCGCCGAGGAAGCCTACGAACTGCGTGACCATGATCAGCGGCCCCGGGGTCGTCTCGGCGAGGCCGAGCCCGTCGGCCATTTCGGCGGTGGTCAGCCAGTGGTGGGTGTTGACCGCCTCCTGCGCCATGTAGGCGAGCACCGCATAGGCCCCGCCGAAGGTGACCACCGCGAGCTTGGCGAAGAACGCGCCGATGGTCACCAGCACGTGGCCCTGACCCAGCGCGAGCGCGAGCAGCGCCAGCGGGGCCAGCCAGATAGCGATCCAGACGGCGACGGTGCGAAGCGTCCGGCCGATCAGCGCGCGGCGCGGGGGCAGCGCGGTCGGCGCGGGCAGCGGCTTCAAGGCGAGCAGATCGGGCCGGACCCTGGCGGCGAGCATCCCCAGCGCCCCTGCGCCGAACACCACCAGGGGAAAGGGCAGGTCGAACGCGAACAGAGCCGCGAAAGCCGCCGCCGCCAGCCCCAGCTTGAACCGCGTGTCGAGCGCGCGCTTGCCGATCCGCAGCAGCGCCTGGACCACCAGCGCGAGCACCGCCGCCTTGACCCCGACGAACAGCGCGGCGAACCACCCCAGCCCCGCCGCCGCAACATAGACTAGCGACAGCGCGAGGATCACAGCCGCGCCGGGGATCACGAACAGCAGCCCCGCGGCGAGGCCGCCCCTGACGCCATGCAGCTTCCACCCGATCCACGTCGCCAGCTGCTGCGCCTCCGGCCCGGGGAGGAGGTGGCAAAAATTGAGCGCGCGCAGGTACTCGCCCTCCTCGACCCAGCCGCGCTGCTCGACCAGCTCCTGGTGCATCAGCGCGATCTGCCCGGCGGGCCCGCCGAAGCTGAGGCAGCCGATCCGCGCGAAGACGCGGAGCAGTTCGGCAAAGGTCGGTGAAGCCATCGCATCGTCCCCATCGCGGCGGATGCGCGCGCACCGCCTGCAGCCACGGCAACGCTTGGGCGGGGACGCCTGACCGGGGGATTGCCTGGCCCCGGAGCCCTGTGGCTATGCCCCGCCGCCCGGCGGGTCAAGCCGCGCCGCGCCAAGCGTTTCTTCGCCCGCGTAAATCTTCCGTTCAGCGCCGATGCGCTTGGGCTGGACGGACAACTTTGCTTAGATGCATAGTGCCTCCTCCGGAGACCTTCGATCATGCGCGCACGCCGTTTCCCGACCCTATTGGCCCTAGCCGCCACGCTCGCCTCGTGCGGCGGAGGCGGCGGATCGAGCGGAGGCGGCGGCCCGATCGGCGGCGCGCCGACCCCCACACCCACCGCCCCCGCGCTCGGCTGCACCCTGGCCGAACGGCAATCGTGGGTGCTCGGCCAGATGAACGAGTGGTACCTCTTCCCCAGCCTGCTCGACGCCAGCGTCAACCCCGCCGCGCACGCCAGCGTGCAGAGCTATATCGACGCGCTGGTCGCCCCGGCGCGGGCCCAGTCGCGCGACCGTTATTTCACTTACATCACCTCGATCGCCGATGAGAACGCGTTCTTCAATTCGGGCGCCAGCGCGGGCTTCGGCATCCGCCTGAGCTACGACAGCGTCAACCGCCGGCTGTTCGTGATGGAGGCCTACGAAGGCGCCCCGGCGCTCGCCGCGGGGATCGACCGCGGGACCGAAGTCCTCGCGATCGGGACCAGCCCCTCGACCCTCCAGACCGTCACCTCGCTGTTCGCCAGCGGCGGCTCGCAGGCGGTGAGCGACGCGCTCGGCCCCTCGACCGCGGGCACCGCCCGCACCCTCACCGTGCGCACCGGCGGGGTCGACAGCACCATCACCGTGACCAAGGCGACCTACACCATCACCCCGGTCTCCGCGCGCTACGGGGCCAAGGTGTTCGACGACGCCGGTCGCAAGATCGGCTATATCAACCTCAGAACCTTCATCGACACCGCCGACCCCGCGCTCAGAAACGCCTTCGCCAGCTTCAAGGCCCAAGGGGTGACCCAGCTGATCGTCGACGTGCGCTACAACGGCGGCGGGCTGGTCTCGATCGCCGAGCTGTTCAGCGACCTGATGAACGCGGGCCGCGCCCCCAATGTGCTGAGCTACACCACCTTCCGCCCCGAAAAGTCCGCCTACAACGAGACCCAGCCCTTCACCAACCGCACCGAGGCGGTGGCGGCGACCAAGATCGCCTTTATCGGCACCGGCTCGAGCGCTTCGGCGAGCGAGCTGATCATCAACGCCCAGACCCCTTACCTTGGGGCCAATTCAGCGCTGATCGGGTCCAACACCTACGGCAAGCCGGTCTGCCAGATCGGGCTCGACAAGGCGACCTGCGACGACCGCCTGCGGGTGGTCGCGTTCAAGACCGAGAACGCCAGCCACCAGGGCGATTACTACAC
>JBOHIC010000295.1:0-11509 GCA_050725835.1 Novosphingobium sp. | reverse complement strand
CGGTGAACACCACCTGGCGCTCCTCGATGTCGATCGCGCTCGCCACGGTCTGGCCCATCGCGCCCACGCTCAGCGCCATGCGGTCCTCGCCCGGCCAGGCGACCTCGACCTCGGCCATCCCGCCGGGGATGAAATCGGCGATTTCGTGGGCGCGGCCCTTGAGCCGGCGGCGGACCTCGTCCTTGCCGAGATCGTGGGGCAGCGCGATCCGCATCAGCCCTGGCGCTCCGGCTCATCCAGCGCTTCGCCGTACTTGTAATCGAGGTAGCGGGTGCGGATCGCGAGGTTGTCGATCGCGCCCGACGCGAGCTGGCGGGTGACGCTGTCGATCTCGGTGCTGATCTTGCCGAGGCTGTCGGTGAGCTGCTGGTCGGGCGTGCGCCCGGCGCGCTCTTCGCCGCGCAAGTGGCGCGGGATCGAGGTGTAGCTCGAGACCAGCTCGGGCAAGTGCTCGCCGACCAGCTTGCGCACCTCGACCGCCGCCGGGGTGTTGTCGCCCAACCCGTCGAGCTGGAGTCCAAGCGCGTCGAGCTGGCCGCCGATCCGGTCGACCAGTTGCACCGCCGGAGCGGGCAGCGCGGGGCGCTGGCTCTCGAGCCACAGCTCGGTGCGCCCGACCAGCGAGCGGACGTCGGACCCGCCCAGCGATGCCCGCGTCGGCACCATCATCTTGGGGAAGGCGCCGAACACGCCGATGGCGATGAACCCGGCGAGCACCGCAAGGATGACTCCGGTGATCCCGATCCCGTCGAGGACGATTCCGGCGACGACCATCGCCAGCCACACCGCCCCCACCGCCAGCGCGATGTTGCGCAGCTTGCGCTTGATGTGCTGCCGTTTGAGTACGCGGCTGCGCTCCCCGATCGATCCCACCCGCCGCCCGCCCGCGCGCTGGTGGTTGAGCGACTGGCTCGCCTCGCGCAGGATCAGGTCGGAGTTCTTCGCCTCGCCGGCCATCAGCTCCTCTCCATTTTGCGAAGCCAAATGGGGAGGTGGCAGCCCGTCGGGCTGACGGAGGGGAATTGCGGCGAGGGCGAAGCCCCTCCGTCTGGCCCTGACGGGCCGGCCACCTCCCCATTTGCGCCATTCGGCGAAAATGGAGAGGATCGCTGCGGGACGCGCATTGCTGCTACCCCTCCAGGCTGAGCAGGCTCGGGCCGTCGCCGGCCTTGGCCGCCTGCGCCGCGCCCTCGGCGCGGGCGATGTAGCCCTTCGATTTCTCGACCTCGGTGGTCAGCGTGGTGACCGTCTGCTTCATGCTTTCGAGCGCTTTGACCTTGAAGGTGTCGATGTTGTCCATCGTGTCGTAGATGTTCTGGAAGGCGCGCTGGAGCACTTCGACCGGGATCGTCGCGCTCGCCGCCTGTTCGTGGATCTTGCCGGTCTGGTCGCGCAGCAGGGTGCCGGTCGAATCGATCAGTCCCGCGGTGGTGTCGTTGAGCGCGGTGATCTGCTGGAGCACGAGGCGCTGGTTGGCCATGGCCTGGGCGACGGTCACCGCGGTGCGCAGCGCCGCCACGGTGGTGCTGCCGGCGCGGTCGACCCCTTTGACCAGCTCGACGTTGTTCTTCTTGACCAGGTCGAGCGCGAGGTAGCCCTGCACCGTCACCGCCATTTGCGTCAGCAGGTCCTGGGTGCGCTGGCGGACATAGAACAGCGCGGTCTCGCGGATCGCCTTGGCCTTGGCCGGGTCGGTACCGTCGAGGTCGGCGGCCTTGTCCTCGAGCCGCTGGTCGAGCGTGCGGCTGATGTGGATCATCTGCTCGAGCGCGCCCATCGCCTCCCACAGCTTGGCCCGCTCGACGTCGATCGCGGCGTTGTCCATCAGCAGCTCGTCCTTGCCCGAGGACAAGTGCCCGAGCACCGACTGGATATGCCCCTGCGCGCTTTCGTAGCTCTGGAAGTAGCGTTTCACCGAGTTGCCGAAAGGGATGAAGCCAAGGAACTTGCGCCCCTTGGAAAGCTGGCCCTTCTTGCCCGGATCGAGCTCCTCGACCGTGCGGCGCAGCTCGGCGAGGTTGGCGCCCACCCCCGAATCCTTGTCCATCGCGCGCACCGGCCGGTCGAGGAAGCGGTTGCTCATCCCCGCCGCGGCCATGATTTCCTTGCGCCCCATGTTGGTGAGCTGATCGACCTTCTTGCCGAACTCGGGCGAGTTGGCGTCCGCGGCGATCAGCTCGGCGATGAAGGCCTCGACCTTGGCGTCGAGCTTGGACTTCTTGTCGTCGCCCACCGGGACCAGCCCGATCGCCTGCTCGGGCATGACCATCGGCACCGGATCGGGCGGGGTCAGCGTCAGCGGCGCGGCTTCGGTGGCGGTCATCGTCGGGGTGGTGGCCATGGTCGTATCCGTCAAGTCGTTCCCTGTCGCGCAAGATGGGGGACGACGCGCGGGGTTGCAAGCTGTATTATGAACGTAACACAGGCCGCGGGCGGTCTAACCTCCGAACCACCGCGCCATCAGCCCGCGCCGGTGCGCGCGCGGCGGGGTCTGGTGGGTGACGGTGAACAGGTAGTTGGCGAGCTGGGTCGCCTGCTGCGGGGTCATCACCACGTGGAGGTTGTCGATCTCGCCCTGGGCGAGCCCGCCGGAACTCTGCGCGGTCTGGAGGCGCAGGTCGAGCTTGTCGGCAAATTCGCCGTGGCTCCACCCGACGAGCACGCCGTACGTATCCCGATCGCTCCGCTGTGCCGTAGTCGCCATTGCCGCATCCTCCCCGCCGGGGAGCTTACGCCGCGACGTCCGGAATGCAACGCCGCGGGCGCGCGAGTCCGCGCAGGCGCTGGGGTCAATGCACCACGATGCGGGCGAACCGGGCCGGTCTTGCGCCCTTGTTGACGAAGCGAAAGCGGCGCGGGGCGGCAAATATTCGGAAATCGCCGCGATCGACGGTTTCGACCTGTTGGTCCGCCTCGATCGTCAGCGTCCCTGCCAGGACCAGCACCATTTCGTGCCAGCCGTCGGTTAGCGACCGGGCATCGTAGCTGTCGCCCGGCGCGAGCGCCCACCGCCACAATTCGGCTTCATGGGCAGCGGGCGCGGTTCCCAGCAGAGTTCCGCTGCTGAGTTCGCCGTCACCGCGCCACGCAAGGCCTTGAATGCGCTGATTACCCGGCTCCGCGGCGGGGCGGATCAGCTGGGCGAACGAAACGCCCAGCGCGCTCGCCAGGCGATCGATGTTGTGGATGCCGATATTGGCGCCGCCGCTTTCGATCGCCGAGATCATCCGCCGACTGAGCCCCGAGCGCTCGGCGAGCAGCGATTGGGACCAACCGTTGCGGCGGCGAAGGCTGCGCAGGTTGGCGGCGAGCGCGGCAAGGACGCCGGGATCGTCGCGCTCGACTTGACTGTGCAATATATTGCTCATATGCGCTCGACTATGCTGGACATCCGGGCGGACTGCAAATGGGCTATCGGATGAACTGGCCGGGCAGACCCATGCGGTTCGTAGCGTTTGCCTTGGCCACCGCGGCGACGACGGCGGCCGGCGCCGCGGCTCAGTCTCCGCCCGTGACCGCAGCCGCCACCGTTCGATCCGAGCTTACCGAAGCCGAACGGCAGGCGGCGCTGCAGGCGATCCGGGCGCGCCTTGGCAAAGCATACATTTACCCCGCGCTGGCACCCGCGATTCTTGCCCGGCTCGATGCTGCGACCGCCCGCTATGCAACTGGCGACGCTGCCGAGTTCGCAGCACTGGTGACCGAAGACCTGCAGGTCGCGAGCAAGGACACGCACCTCTATCTCAACTTCGAGCCCGAATGGTATGCGGCGGCGACGGGTGCGGCCGATCCGCACATGCGCGCGGGTGCAAATGCCGCGGAACTGCAGCACGCCCGCGATTTCAACCACGGCTGGGTGGAACAGAAGATACTCCCCGGCAACGTGCGCCTTGCCAAGCTGGTCGGCTTTTTCTGGAGCGGCGCAGAATCGGCAGAGGCCTATGATGCGGGGATGCGGTTCCTGAGCAAGGGACGGGCGGCGATCATCGACCTGCGCGGCAACCGCGGCGGCGATACGCAGGCGCTCTACTACCTGCTCAGCCACTTTGTCGCGGGCGGCGCGACGATCACGACGGTGGTCACCCCGGGCGGCCGCGACCACATCGTCCGCAGCAAGCGCAATCTGCCCGCAGGCCTGCTCACCGGGCTGCCGCTTTATGTCCTCGTCGATAGTCGCTCGCGCTCAGCCGCCGAAGCCGTTGCGCATACTGTGCGTGAACTCAAGCTGGGCGAGGTGGTTGGCGAGCGTACCGAAGGCGCCAATCATATCTCCGACGACACTCCGATTGCACCCGGGTTTCGGCTGTCGGTTCCGCTGAGCTATACCCTGGATCCGGTCAGCAAATCGAACTGGGAAGGACAGGGGGTGCAGCCGACCATCGCGGTGGCATCGGCCGAAGCGCTGGACACCGCCTATGCCGATGCCCTGGCGCTGCTTCTGGCGCGCACACCCGGCGGGCAAACGCGAGATTTCCTGGTGTGGGCGCGCGACGGTCTCGCCGCGCGGCGCTCCAGATACAATCCCTTGGCGGGCGAACTTGCCTCGCTGGCCGGAAGCTACGGTGTCGCCAGTATCGAACTGCGCGACAGCGCACTGTGGCTGCACCGCCCCGATCGCCGCGAGGTCGAGCTCAAGCCGATCGGCGCGGGCGGACTGTTCGAGGCCGTCGACGACGATACACTGCGGGTCAGAATCGGCGGCGGCACCCTCGAAATATTCCGTCCGGGCCAGCCGGGCAGACGCTTCGTTGCGTCAACTAAGCCGCCAGCTTGAACGGCTCGATTTCGCCCGAGAGATAGAGCTTCTTGGCCTTGGCCCGGCTGAGCTTACCCGACGAGGTGCGCGGCAGAGTGCGCGGGGGGACCAGTTCGACCACGCAGTTCATCCCGGTGATCGAGCGCACCTTGTCGCGGATCTGGTCGTGGAGGCGGACCCGTTCCTCGGGGTCGGAAACGCGGCAATGGACCAGCACCGCGGGGACTTCCTCGCCGCCCTCGGTCTCGACCGAAAAAGCGGCGATGTCGCCCTGGTGGAAGCCCGGGAGCTGTTCGACCGCCCACTCGATGTCCTGCGGCCAGTGGTTCTTGCCGTTGATGATGATCATGTCCTTCGCCCGGCCGACGATGAACAGGTAGCCATCGACCAGATAGCCCATGTCGCCGGTGTCGAGCCAGCCGTCGACCAGGCACGCCGCGGTGCTTTCCGGATCGCGGAAGTAGGAGTGCATCACGCTCGGCCCTTTGCACCAGACCTTGCCGATGTGGTGATCGGGCAGGGCGTGACCCTTTTCGCCGCGCACTTCCAATGCCATGTCGCGCAGCGCCTTGCCGCAGTTGACGATAGCGCGGTAGCGGGCGGGGCGGGAGAGGTCGCGCGGGCAGCCCGAAAGCCGCTCCTCCTCGACCAGCTCGACCCGGATACCCTCGCCCGGTGGCATGATGGTGACGGCGAGGGTCGCCTCGGCGAGACCGTAGGAGGGCAAGAACGCAGCAGCCTTGAACCCGGCAGCGGCGAAAGCGTTGACGAACTGCTGCATCACGTCGGGGCGGATCATGTCGGCGCCATTGCCGGCGATCCGCCAGCGCGAGAGGTCGAAGCGTTCCGCGACGTGGCTCTGGCTCGAGATCCGCCGCGCGCAGATGTCGTAGCCGAAGGTCGGGGAATAGGAACACGAGGTGCCCGGATTGCGGCTGATCAGGTCGAGCCATGCCAAAGGCCGGCGGGCGAAATCCTCGGTGCGCAGGAAATCCGCCGACACCTGGTTGGCGACGAGCGAGAGGAAGCACCCGACCAGCCCCATGTCGTGGTACCACGGCAGCCAGGAGATGCAGCGGTCGGTCTCGACGAATTTCATCCCGTGGCTGTGCCCGGCGAGGTTGTTGAGCAGCGCTTCGTGCGTCACCGCGACCCCGTGGGGGAAGCGGGTCGAGCCGCTCGAGTACTGGAGGTAGCAGATGTCCTGCGGGTTCAGCGGCGGCAGTGCGCAGGGCTTTGCCGGCAGCGCGGCGAAGTCTTCCCAGGCCTGCCCGCCGCAGCCTTGCCGCGCCGCGGCGGCGGCGGCCATCTCGGCGATCTCGGCGGGATAGAACAGCGCCTTGGGGTCCGAGCTGGCGAGCTGGACCGCGAGCTGGTCGATGTAATTCTCTTTCCCGCCGAAACTGGTCGGCAGCGGCAGCGGCACCGGCCACACCCCGGCATAGACCGCGCCGCAGAACAGCGCGGCGAATTGGGGCCCGGTCTCGGCGACGAGCGCGAGGCGGTCGCCGGGGACGAAGCCTTGCGCGATCAGGCGGAACGCCATCGCCAATGCATCTTCGCGCAGCTCGGAAAAGGGATAGACCCGCTTCAGGACCCCGCGCGGATCGTGGAAATTGAATCCGCGCTGGCCCCGCGCGGCATAATCGATCGCCTCGGCAAAGGTAGCGAAATCGGCCATGCGGCGCGGCAGCGCGTCCTCGTTGGGAGTGGGAACAAGTCCGGCAGGCGCGTCGATGGCGGTGTCGGTCATAGGCTGCTGTACCCGTGTTTTGCGCACCGGTTGCGGCGTCGCGAGCGAATCCCAATCACGCGGGCCTGATCGTCCCCCCGCAAGCGGCTCCCCATTTGCGGCACACTATGGCACGAATAAGGCGATGGTAACCAGGCAAACCCCTCGGCGCGCGCCCAAACCTCTCGATTCCGCGCGGCTCGAGGAGCTCGCCCTGGCCTATGTCGCGCGCTTCGCGACCAGCGCTGCCAAGCTCGAAGCCTACCTGCGGCGCAAGTTGCGCGAGCGCGGCTGGGAGGGGAAAGGCGAGCCGCCGGTAGCGGCGCTGGCGGCGCGGTTCGTGGCGAGCGGTTACGTCGATGACCTGGCCTATGCCAAGGCCAAGACCGGCGGCTTGCTGCGCCGCGGTTATGGCGCGCGGCGAATCGCGCAATCCCTCCACGCCGCGGGCATCGCCGAGGCGGTGCGCGAAGAGGTCCGCCCGGATCATCACGCCCAGCGCGCGGCGGCGCTGGCGCTGGCGCGGAAGCGGCGGTTCGGGCCATTCGGCGCCGCGCCCCTCGACCGACCCGCGCGCGAGAAGCAGATCGCCGCCATCCTCCGCGCCGGGCACCCGCTGGACAGCGCGCGGCGTTTGGTCGATGCCTTGAGCGAGGAAGCGGCGCTGGCCTGGGCCGCGGGAGACGACGAATGATGCGCGCAATTCTGCTCACCCTGGCCTTGGCGCTCGCCGCCTGCTCGCCCAACGCGCGCGAGGCGAGCGCGGCTTCGACGCAGAGCGCGGTGCACCCCGAATCGGGGCTCAAGGTCGTCCCGCTGACGGTGACTCATGCCGGCACGGTCCACCGTTTCCGGGTCGAGGTCGCCGCCAGCCCGGTCGAGCAGCAGAAGGGCCTGATGTTCCGCACCGCGATGGGCGCCGACGAGGGGATGATCTTCCCGATGAACCCGCCGCGCTTTGCCAGTTTCTGGATGCGCAACACGGTGATCCCGCTCGACCTGATCTTTGTCGCCCCCGATGGCAGGATCCTCAACATCGCGGTCAACGCGGTGCCTTACGACGAGAGCCACCTCGAATCGGCCGGGCCGGTCAAGGCGGTGCTCGAACTCAACGGCGGGCGCGCGGCGCAGCTCGGGATCGCCCCGGGCGATGTGGTGGCATGGTAGCCTTGCGCGAAGCGGGGCAGAGCGGCTAACGCGCGCGGCATGGGACTTCTCGGCAAGCTCTTCACCTGGTGGGACGGCGCGACCATCGGCACCTTGGTCGACTCTTCGCTGCGCGGCGAGAAGGTCGGCAGCGATGCTCAGGGCAATGCCTATTTCCGCGCGAAGAAGCGCCGCACCGAGGGGCCCTTCGCGGGGACCGAGCGGCGCTGGGTGATCTACAACGGCGCCAACGACGCCAGCCGGGTTCCGCCCGAATGGCATGGCTGGCTCCACGGCAGCTTCGACGGCGTGCCCGAAAGCAACCTGCCCCCGGCGCGGATCTGGGAAGCCGATTACGCCCCCAACGCCACCGGCACCGGCCAGGCCTATCGCCCCGCCGGGGCGCTCGAGCGCGGGGGTAAGCGCGCCGCGGCGAGCGGCGATTACGAGGCGTGGAGCCCCGAAGGCTGATGCGTCAGGCGCTCGCCGCCGCAAGCCTGGCCGCATTGGCGCTCGCCGGGTGCAAGGGTTCGGGCCAGCCCGATCCCAACGAGACCGCGATTCCCGAGGGCGTGATCGGCGGTCCCAAGGCGCTCACCGTCGAGGAAAGCCAGTACGGCACCCCGGTCAAGGACCGCGTCGCGACGCTCGGCCTGCTCAACAAGCGCAACAACCTGACCCGCGACCTCACGCTCAAATCGGGCGAATCGGTGCGGATCGGGAATATCATCGTCAAGCTCGCGACCTGCGAGCGCTCGCTGCCGTGGGAGCAGCCGCGCCAGACCGGGGCCTTCGTCCAGGTCTTCGTCGAGGAGCGTCAGACCACCGATCAGGCGCTCGCCTGGCGCAAGGTGTTTTCGGGCTGGTTGTTCAAGGAATCGCCCTCGCTCAATGTGGTCGAGCACCCGGTTTACGACGTCTGGGTCAAGGACTGTGCGATGAAGTTCCCGGGCGAGGAGGATTCGCCCGAAGCCGCCGCCTCCGCGAGCAGCGCGCCGAAGGCTGCGGGCAGCCCGAGCGCTTCGCCGACGTCTACGCCCAAGGCTTCGCCTAGTCCCTCCGCCGCGCCATCGCCCGCGATCGACACCTGAGCCGCGCGCAAGGCTTCGAGGTAGTCGCGCTGGTCGATCTCGACCGCGCCCAATGAGGCGAGGTGGGGCGTGATGAACTGGCAGTCGAGCAGTTCGCTCCCGCCCCGGCGCAATGCCGCGACCAGCCAGGCGAGCGCGACCTTCGAGGCGTTTGGCGCGCGGCTGAACATCGATTCGCCGCAGAACGCGCGGTTGAACTGGACCCCGTAAAGCCCGCCGAGCAATTCTTCGCCGCGCCAGCATTCGATGCTGTGCGCGTGGCCCGCGGCGTGGAGCGCCAGGTAGGTCGCCTCGATCCGCCGGCTGATCCAGGTCTCGCCGCTGTCCGCGCGCGGCGCGGCGCAGGCGCGCAGCACTTCGCCGAAGGCCGCGTTGCAGGTCACCCGGAAGCCGCCGCGGCGCAGCGCCCGCGCGAGCGAACGCGAGAGGTGGAAGCCATCCAGCGGCAGGACCGCGCGCTTGCGCGGCTCGACCCAGAAAATCTCGGCGTCGTCGCGCGCGTCGGCCATCGGAAAGATCCCGCTGCGATAGGCGAGCAGGAGCAGCTCGGGATCGATGATCGCGGGGGTCGCGGGGGCATGCACGAAGCGAATTTAGCAGAGATTGCGCTCCGGAGGGAGGGTTGCGCTCGGGCGGCGCGCGCCGTAAGGGCCAGCGCGCCCGCAGGAGTGTAGCTCAGTTGGTAGAGCATCGGTCTCCAAAACCGAGGGCCGCGGGTTCGAATCCTGCCACTCCTGCCAGCTTTTCCGGACCCGCCCGATGACCCACCCCGCGCTGCGTGAACCTGGCCGGCGCGAGAGCCTGTGGCTCGGCGTGGTGCTGGCGCTGCTCGCCAGCGCCCCGGTGCTTGCCGCTGCGCTGCCGGTAATGGGCGACTATCCGGCGCACCTGGCGCGCTGGCACGTGATGCTGGGGCGCGAATCAAGCCCTTTCCTTTCCGCCTATTACACCTTCGAATGGAAGTGGACCGGCAACCTCGGGGTCGACCTGCTGATCTACCCGCTTGCCCGCCTGTTCGGGCTCGAGCCGGCGGGCCGGCTGATCGTCGCGGCGATCCCTGTGCTCACAGCGCTCAGCATCGTCACCGCCGAATGGGCGCTGCGCAGGCGCGTCGGGGTCGGCGCGCTGCTCGCGCTGGCATTCGTCTGGTCGCCGGCGCTGCTGCTCGGGTTCCTCAACTTCCAGCTGAGCTTTGCGCTGGCGCTGTTCGCCTTCGCCGGGTGGGTCAGGCTCGGGGGCAAGACCTGGCGCTCGGCGGCGTTCGTGCCCATTGGGTTGATCGTCTGGCTGTGCCACGTCTCGGGCTGGGGCATTCTCGGCGTGCTGGTGTTCGGCTACGAATGGAGCCGCGGCAAGTCGTGGCGCGCGGTGCTCGCGCCCTGGCCGCTGCTCGCGCCGGTGCTGCCGCTGCTGTTCGGCGGGGGGACCAAAGGCGCGTTCTGGTACGGCCCGGCGCCGCTGGTGTTCAAGCAGGCGATCTGGATCAAGGCGATGCGCGACACCGTCCAGGCGCTCGACGTCGCCACCCCGATCCTTGCCGGGCTGGTCTTCCTGGTCGCCGCGATCCTGCGCAAGCTCGACCCCCGCCTCGCCTGGGCGGCGCTGGCCTTTGCCGGGCTGAGCTGGGTCATCCCGCGCCACATCGTCGGCGGCGATTATGCCGACTACCGGCTGATCGCAGTGGCGCTGGCGGTGGGTGCGCTGGCGATCGACTGGCGCGCGCCGCGGCTGGTGCTCTACCTCGTCCCCGCGCTGTTCCTCGCGCGGCTCGCGGTGACGACCGAGAGCTGGTCGCGCCAGTCGGCCGAAATGGAACGAGAACTTGCCGCGCTCGCGCTGCTCCCGCCCGGCGCCAGGGTCGCCAGCGCGGTGCTGGTCCAGCGCCAGGGCTGGGCGTTCAACCCGTTCGAGCACATCGCCGGCTACGCCGTGGTCCGCCGAGACGCGCTGACCAACATGAATTTCGCGCTCCCCCGGGTGCACATGCTCTCGCTGCGCAATCCGCCGCCGGGCGATTTCACCGATCCGTCGCAGCGCCTGCTCCAGCACCGCGGCGCGCCGGTAGATCTTGCCGCCTTCGCCCCGGCGCGGGGGATGGACTACCTGTGGTACCACGGGGTCCGGCCGCCCGACCGGCTGCCCGCGGGCGCGACGGTGCTGCGGCGCACCGACCATTCGCTGCTGCTGCGGCTTGCAAAGGCCCCGCCGCCTCGCTAGATGCGCTCGCGTCTTCCGACATCGGAACTTCACGCAGCCCCTCCCGGTCCCGACCGGGGCGGCGCGGAGGCCGTGGCGAAAGGCGCAAGCAAGTTTCGCAAGCAGCGAGAGGGTAGCAGGACATGGCCAGGATCAACCCCGGCGAATTCGTCCGCCAGGTCCAGGCGGAAGCGCGCAAGGTGGTCTGGCCGACCTGGCGCGAGACCTCGACCACGGCGATTTTCGTCGGGATCATGATGGTGCTGCTCGCGGTGTTCTTCTTGGGCATCGATTCGGTGTTCGGCCAGATCGTCCGCTGGCTGCTCTCGCTGGCCTAAGAAAAAACAGGATTACGGATTACAACATGGCCCGCTGGTACATCATCCACGCCTATTCCGGTTTCGAGAACAAGGTCCGCGATTCGATCCTGGCCGAGGCCGAGCGGATCGGCCTGACCCAGTTGGTCGAGGCGGTCGAGGTGCCGACCGAGCAGACCTACGAGGTCAAGCGCGGCAAGAAGGTCCAGGTCGAGCGCAAGACCATGCCCGGCTACGTCCTGGCCAAGCTGCTGCTCAACGACGACGTCTA
>JBOHIC010000294.1:0-1043 GCA_050725835.1 Novosphingobium sp. | reverse complement strand
CGCGGATCGCCGTGGGGGCGTTGCCCAGCGTGCCGAGCGCGGTTGCGGCGTTGCTCAGGCCGAGGAAGGCGATCATGTCGTCCTGGTCGATCCCGTCGCCCGAAACCCCGATCGCCCCGACCAGCGTCGATCCGCGATAGATTGGCACTGAGCCTGCGAAGATCTGGATACCGTTGTGCAGCCGGTTCTGCGCGGGCGCGGCGTCGGGGATGAAGCTGCACCGCTGCGCGGTATCGACTGCGCTCGCCCCGGTGACGAAGGCCAGATGCTGCCCGAGATTGGTCAGCACCAGTGCGGATTGCAGCCCGGTCGAAAACGGGCTCCATTTGGCGATCGGGCGCGACAGGGGGCCATTGGGCCGGCCGACCTCGCCATCGGGGAAATAGGGCCGGGCGAGGTTGCCGATGGCGCGGTCGGAAAAGGCGGTTCGACCGGTCAGCGCCGCCGGATCGGCGAAGAAGGTGCGGGTGGCGGGAACGAAGCTGCGCACGTCGGCGCTGGGATCGGCGAGGAGGTCGGCGGCGGCGCGCGGGCCGCTGAAGAACGCCGCGGTGCGCGCCTTTTGCAGGCTCACGTCGATCCCGAAGACCGGCGCATCGGGCGAACGGACCAGGCCGAGCGAAATGCCGCGGGTGTCGACCAGGGTGATTGTCACCTGCGCGCGGCTGTCGACCGGCTTGCGGATCGCCGCGCGGGCCTGGCTCATCACATTGAACGCGTTGGCGAGGATGGTCCGGGCTTCGGCGGCGGTGATCGGAGTGGGCACGTCGCCCGCGTCGGTCCCGGCGCGCAGCGGGAAGCGATTGACGCCCGAGCCGTCGCTGAGCACAAATGCGTCGGAATTGGCGAACTCGGCGGCGGTGGCGCGGCGGATGCCCGAAGCTTCGCTGCCGTAAGTCGCGCCGGGTTGGACCGTCGCGACTGTGTAGTAGCCGGTCACCGTCACGAGATTGCCGAGGGCGGGGACCGTCGCGGCGTAGCTCGCCCCGGAAACCGCCGCGAGATCGGCATAGTCCGCATCGGTATACCGCAGCAGCGTCCCG
>JBOHIC010000293.1:0-1001 GCA_050725835.1 Novosphingobium sp. | reverse complement strand
CGCCGGCGACAACCGTCATAAGCCGCCGCATTGACAAATCGATAACCAGAGAGGTCTCTTCCATGAACACGACAAAACTCGTCATCGCGCTGATTCTGGCGGCTGCGGTCGCCTCGTGCGGCGGCGGCGGCAGCGGCGGCGGTGGTGGCGGCGGCAGCGCGCCGAGCCCGACACCCACGCCCACGCCGTCGAGCGCGCCGTTCTACACCGCCCCCGCCGCCGAAGCGCTCTCGGTCGCGGACGTGCAGAAGGTTCTCGCCGAAGCCGCGGCGCAGGCGCAGGCCGATGGCAAGCCGGGAACGATCGCGGTAGCCGACCGGGTCGGCAATGTCCTTGCCGTACTGCGGATGACCGGTGCCCCGGCCACCGCGCGGATCCCGCGCGCCGCCGACGGCACGGCGCAGGATATCCAGGGGCTCGATGTCCCCGCCGAAGCCGCCGCCATCGCCAAGGCGATCACCGGCGCTTATCTTTCGAGCGGCGGCAACGCCTTCTCCAGCCGCACCGCGAGCATGATCGTCCAGCAGCATTTCCCGCCCGCACCCTCGACCGTCGGGCTCGAGAGCGGGCCGCTGTTCGGGGTGCAGTTCAGCCAGCTGCCCTGCTCTGACCTGTCCGCCCGGTTAGCCCCCGGCCCGGCGTTCCAGATCGGACCCAAGCGTTCGCCATTGGGGCTTTCGGCCGATCCGGGCGGATTTCCGCTCTTCAAGAACGGCGTGGTGGTCGGCGGGATCGGGGTTTCGGCGGATGGCGCCTACGGCCTCGATCCCAACGTGCTGGATATCGACACCGACGCCGACGAGCGGATTGCGCTGGCCGGCACCGTGGGATTCGAAGCGCCGCTCGAGATCCGCGCCAACCGCATCTCGCTCGACGGGACGCTGCTGCGGTATACCGATGCGGACTATGCCGATCTCGCGGCGGTTTCCGGGGCGAGCTACGCCGCGACGGTCCCCGCCCTCGGCAATCTCGTGACGGTGACCGGCTACTACACAGTCGCG
>JBOHIC010000292.1:0-2443 GCA_050725835.1 Novosphingobium sp. | reverse complement strand
GTGCGGCACAGCCCGATGCCTTCGGCCCCGAACTGACGCGCCATCCGGCAGTCCGCGGGGGTCTCGGCGTTCGCCCGCACCTTCATCCGCCGGTGCGCGTCCGCCCAGCCCATCAGCACCCCGAAATCGCCCACGAGTTCCGGCTCGATCGTCGGGACCAGCCCGGCCATGACCTCGCCGTTTGCGCCGTCGAGCGTGATCAGGTCGCCCTCTTTCATCTGGCGCTCGCCGATCCGCAGCGTCCGACTGGCGAGGTCGATCGACACCGCGCTCGCCCCCGAAACGCAGGGCCGTCCCATCCCGCGCGCGACCACCGCCGCGTGCGACGTCATGCCGCCGCGCGCGGTGAGCACGCCCTTGGCGGCGTGCATTCCGTGGATGTCCTCGGGGCTAGTCTCGACCCGCACCAGGATCACCGCCTCGCCGCGTTCGGCCAGCTTTTCCGCAGTGTCCGCATCGAGCACGATCGCGCCCGAGGCCGCGCCGGGGCTCGCCGGGAGCCCGCGGGTGAGCACCTCGCGCGGCGCTGCGGGGTCGAGCGTCGGGTGGAGCAGCTGATCGAGCGCCATCGGATCGACCCGCTTCACTGCAGTCGCCTCGTCGATCAGCCCTTCGCCGACCATCTCGACCGCCATCCGCAGAGCGGCCTTGGCGGTGCGCTTGCCGCTGCGGGTCTGGAGCATCCACAGTTGGCCGCGCTCGACGGTGAATTCGATGTCCTGCATGTCGCGGTAGTGCGCCTCGAGCAGGTCGAACACTTGCGCCAGTTCGGCATAAGCGGCGGGCATCGCCTCTTCCATCGAAAGCGGCTTGGCTCCCGCCAATTCGCGGGCAGCGCGGGTGAGATACTGCGGGGTGCGAATCCCGGCGACCACGTCCTCGCCCTGGGCGTTGACCAGCCATTCGCCGTAGTACGCGCGCTCACCGGTCGCGGGATCGCGAGTAAAGGCGACCCCCGTGGCCGAAGTATCGCCCATGTTGCCGAAGACCATCGCCTGGACGTTGACCGCGGTGCCCCAGTCCCCGGGGATGCTGTTCAAGCGGCGATAGACCTTGGCGCGGTCCGAATCCCAGCTATCGAACACCGCGCGGATCGCGCCCCAAAGCTGCTCGGTGACGTCTTGCGGAAAGTCGCGACCCAGTTCGGCGGCGACGATCCCCTTGTATTCGCTCACCAGCGCCTGCCAGTGCTCGGATTCCATCTCGACATCGGCGTAGAAGCCGTTGTCTTCCTTGACGATCTCGAGCGCGTCCTCGAACAGGTGATGGTCGATCCCGAGCACCACGTCGGAATACATCTGGATGAAGCGGCGGTACGAATCCCAGGCGAAGCGCGCATCGCCCGAGGTTGCGGCGAGCCCTGCCACGGTGGCGTCATTCAGCCCGAGGTTGAGCACGGTGTCCATCATCCCCGGCATCGACACCCGCGCGCCCGAGCGGACCGAGACCAGCAGCGGATCGGCCGGGTCGCCGAACTTCTTGCCAACCGTGGCTTCGATGTGGGGCAGCGCAGCGGCAACTTCCGCCTTCACCGCGTCGGAAAAGTCTCCTCCGTCCGCGAGGTAGCGCACGCATTCCTCGGTGACGATGGTGAACCCCGGCGGCACCGGCAGGCCGATTCCGGCCATTTCGGCGAGGTTGGCGCCCTTCCCGCCGACGATCGTCTTGTCGCGGCTGCGCGGATCGTCCGAGGTGGAATTGCCGCCGAAGGCGTAGACCTGCCTGTTCATCTAGGTTCGGACTTTCCAGTCTAAGGTCACACGAACGTCACACCAAAACGATCGCGCTATCCCTCGATCTTCGAGAAATCGGCGACCCCGTGCACCGCCTCGCGAAAGCGCGCCAACAGAGAAAGTCTTGCCGCCCTGATATCCGGATTGGCGTCGTTCACGGTGACCTCTTCGAAGAAGGCGTCGATCGGCGCCCGCAAGCTGGCGAGCGCGGCCATGGCATCGGCGAAGCGCTCCTCGGCCACTGCCGCGGCGGCGCGCGGCGCAGCGGCGTCGAGCGCGTCGATCAGCGCCTTTTCCGCAGGCTCGGGGGTGTAGGAAAGCGCTTTCTGCACCGCCATTCGCTCGCGCATCGCGTGGGCGACATCGGGATCGTCGACCATCGCAAAGGGGTCTTCCTCGCCGTCGCGGGGAATCTTCACACTTGAGCCATCCCCGTCGGGGAGGGTTGGGTGGGGGTTCGACGCGGGCCTGGGAGCCCCCACCCCCTCCCCGACGGGGAGGGGGGAAGCGAAGCCCTCCTTCTTGAGAATATTCGCCGCGCGCTTGTAGCCGGCGAGCAGGTTGGCCCCGTCCTCGGTCCCGACGAAGGCCTGCAGCGCGTGGACCCGAGCGAGCAGGCGGACCAGATCGTCCTCCCCGCCAAGCGCGAACACCGCGTCGATCAGGTCGTGGCGGACCCCGGCTTCGCGCTGTTGGACTTTGAGGCGGTC
>JBOHIC010000291.1:0-1870 GCA_050725835.1 Novosphingobium sp. | reverse complement strand
ATCTTCCTGAACAGCTATCTCGGCTACACGATGTGGGATTACGAGTCCGACGCGCCGTCGATGTGGCCGGAGAAACAGAAATATCCGACATCGGCGGAAAAATTCAAAGTTCTGGACCGCAATCCGGAGGCTGCCGCGCCAAAGGGCAAATGGTCCGACCTCGATTTCCTGCGCAATGTCTATGACCTCAATCCCGATCTGAAAGACACGCAGTTTGCCGACTATCACGGCCACGGCTGGAATTTCCGCGGCATATTCAAGCGCGACCGCGAGGGCAATTTGCTCGACGAGGACGGCAAAAAGGTTGCCGACAACGACCCGGAAAAATGGCGCAGAAAGGGCGAAGGAAAATTTGTCGAACCCGGCGTGAACCCCGGCAAGACAGTGCATATGATGGACATTCACGCCGAAAAAGGCCTGCAATGTGCGGATTGCCATTTCGCGCAGGACAGCCACGGCAACGGCCTGATCTATGCCGAGGTTGCCAATGCGGTCGAGATCGGGTGCAAGGACTGCCACGGCACCGCCGACGCCCTCCCCACCCTGCGCACCTCGGGCCCGGCCGCGCCGCCCAGGGGCAACGATCTGGCGCTGCTGCGCAACCCCGACGGCCAGCGGCGGTTCGAGTGGAGCGAGAGCGAGGGCGGCCGCAAGACGCTGGTCCAGCGCTCGATCGTCGATCCCGAACTGTCGTGGGAAGTGCGGCTGACCAAAGACGGGGTCGATCCCGGATCACCCTATTTCAACGCCAGGTCGGCGCGGGCCAAGTTGATGAGCCGCGCCGGCGGCGAGGACGGCAAGTTCGCCTTCGGCACCGGGATCGCGCCCAAGGACCGCGCGCACCAGGACGAGGAAATCGCCTGCTTCACCTGCCACCTATCGTGGACCACCAGTTGCGGCGGCTGTCATCTGCCGATCGAGGCCAACTGGAAGAGCGAGGTCCAGCACTTCGAGGCCGAGGAAACCCGCAACTTCGCCACCTACAACCCGCAGATCGCGCGCGACGACGTGTTCCAGCTAGGCAAGCACCAGACCACCAAGGGCGGGATAGTCGCGCCGGTGCGCTCGTCCTCGGCGCTGATCCTCTCCTCGACCAACGCCAACCGCGAGCGGATCTACGTCCAGCAGCCGCCGGTGAGCGCCGCGGGCTTCTCCAGCCAGGCCTTCGCCCCGCACTTCCCCCACACCGTCCGCACCGCCGAGACCAAGACCTGCAGCGATTGCCACGTCAGTCAGGCCGAGGACAACAACGCGATCATGGCGCAGACATTGCTGCTCGGCACCCAGTTCGTGAATTTTGTGGGTCTCAATGCCTGGACCGGGCTCGAAGGCGGGTTCGAGGCGGTGCGGGTGACCGAATGGGACGAGCCGCAGGCGGTGATCGGTTCCTACCTCCACCGCTACGCCTATCCCGACTGGTGGCGGATGCACGTCGACGCCAACGCCCGCGAGCTCAAAGACTGGACCCGCACCGCGCCAAACGGCGATGTCGAGCAGTTCCGCAACGTCGTCCAGGGCACCTCGGGCCGGGTCGGCTGCCTCCAGCTGCGCGGCGAATACATGTTCGTCGCGCAAGGGAGCGGGGGGCTGCGCGTTTACGACGTGGCTTCGGTGGCCAACAAGGGCATCGCCGATGCGATCGTCTCTGCGCCCTTCGCCGGCGACGCCATGGTCGATACCGCCGACGCCGCCTGCGTCGCACTCCCGACCACCCAGCCGATCGCGCCGGGGCGCAACACCGCAGCGATGCGCGCGGCCAACCAGGAGCAGGCCTTCCTGCCGATCTACCACTACGCCGCGGTGGCCGACCGCAAGGAAGGGCTGATCCTGGTCGATGTCGACACCTTCGGCGACGGCGAGTTCCGCAACA
>JBOHIC010000290.1:0-6812 GCA_050725835.1 Novosphingobium sp. | reverse complement strand
CCCCGAAAGAGGAGGGGCTTAGCCTTGCCGAAATCCGCGGGGTCGATGGTATTCGCGTCGATGACGGAGTGATCGAGGGCGGCGAGGTCTCGATGTTCTACGATCCGATGATCGCCAAGCTCGTGACCTGGGGCGAGACCCGCGACGAAGCGGCGGATTTGCAAATCGCCGCGCTCGATGCCTTCGAGATCGAGGGGCTCGGCCACAACATCGATTTCCTCAGCGCGATCATGCAGCACCCGCGCTTCCGCTCGGGAGAGCTGACCACCGGGTTCATCGCCGAGGAATATCCCGATGGCTTCACCGGTGCGCCCGCTTCGGACGAACTCAAGCGCAACCTCGCCGCCATCGCCGGTTTCGTCGCCACCGCGCGGGCGGACCGGGCGCGGCAGGTCGATGGCCAGCTCGACGGACCGCTCGATCCGCCCTGCGAATGGAGTGTGCGGATCGACGGCACCGCCTATGCGGTCGGGATCGGCGACGAGGAAATCTCGGTCGACGGCGAGGGGATCGACCTTGGCCTCGAATACACTCCCGGCGACCGATTGATCGAAGCCGAGTTCGATGACGAAATCCTGGCGGTGAAGCTGTCGATCACGCCCAGGGGCCTGCGCATGACCACGCGCGGCGCGATCCACGATGTTCAGGTGCTTCCCGCGCGGCTTGCACAGCTGACCCGGCATATGATCGAGAAGGTCCCGCCCGATCTCTCCAAATACCTCATCTGCCCGATGCCGGGGCTGCTGGTGACGCTGAACGTCAAGGAGGGCGACAAGGTCGAAGCCGGCCAGCCGCTCGCGGTGGTCGAGGCGATGAAGATGGAAAACATCCTCCGCGCGGAAAAGAGCGCGACGGTGAAAACGGTCAACGCCCAGGCTGGCGACAGCCTGGCTGTGGATGCGGTGATTCTCGAGCTCGAATGATGCCGACGATCTGAACGCGCGACGTCCTCCCCATTTGCGCCCTCTGCACAAACGGGGAGGATCGAAAGCTCGCCGCTTACAACCCGTCGACGCTCTTGCTGACGAGGATGTTGACCGCGACGCGGCGGTTCTGCGCCTTGCCTTCTTCGGTAGTGTTGTCCGCCTGCGGATCGGATTCGGCCATGCCGGTGGGCGTCATCACGCGATAGGGCTTCCACTTGCAGTACTGCTGCAGGTAGTTGATCACGCTGGCCGCGCGCCGCTCGCTGAGGGTCTGGTTGTATTCCTCGCTGCCGACCGAATCGGTGTAGCCGATCACCAGCAGCAGCGAGTTGTTCATGCCCTCCGCTTGGGCCGCGGCTTGGCACAGCTCGATCTTGGCCTGCGGCGAAAGGTTGGCCTTGGCGGTGTCGAAGTAGACGTTGGTCGTGCCCTTGATGTTGTAATTGTCGATGTCGCCCACCCGGCTGCGCAGCGCGGCGGTGGCGGCGGTCTGTTCGGCGAAGGCCTGGGCGGTGCCGGTACGGATCATCGCGGCGGTCTTGAAATCGCCGTTCTTGAAGCTGACCTGGCTCGCCAGGAGCACAGGGCCGGCCTGCATGGTCTTGACCGTCACCGGCATGCCGTTGAGCAGCGCGTCGCGGCCGAGCTTGGTCCGCCCGCCGAAAATTCCGCTGCTGGCCTTGATCCTGGTGGTCTCGTTGACGAATACGATCGTGCTCGCGCCGTCGGCAGTGGTCACGCGTAGCCGATCGGCGGTGCGCGCAGTGATCACTCCCTTGAGCTCGGGACCAGGGGTCATCGCGGTCATGTCGGGTTGGAGCTCGCCTTCGACGATGATCGTGGCGTTGGCCGGCGCAGTTTGCGCGGAAGCGCCGAACGACATTGGCAGCGTGGCCGCGGCGATCAGGCCGCAGAAACCAAGCTGCTTGGGGGAAACAGGCATGGAAAACTCCTTCGAAATTGGGAAATCGGGTCGCCGGGCCTTGGCGACACCGTGCCGTTAAATGAACCGGTGCGCCGAATGGAATGGCGGCAGGGGCGAGCGGAGCGGCGAATGCGGCGAGTCGAAGGAAAGTCCGGGTTGGCGCGATCAATCGTCGAAAATCGCCACCGCCCTGATCCAGCCCGCGCTCGCTCCCTCGATTTTAACCGGGAAGCAGCTCACGGTGAAGCCGTGCGCGGGTAGCGCGGCGAGGTCGGTGAGCTTTTCGATCTGCCAGTACGGCCGGATGCGGCCGGCCTTGTGGCCTTCCCAGATGATCGCCGGATCGCGGTTTTCGGCCCAGCGCCGCGCGGTGTGGCTGAACGGGGCGTCCCACGACCAGGCATCGGTGCCGACCACTTCGACGCCGCGCTCCGTCAGCCACAGTGTCGCCTCGCCGCCGAGCCCGACGCCCTGATCGGTGAAGTTTTCGCTGCCATAAACCGCGCCCGACTGGACCAGGACGATGTCGAGCGGTTGCAGCTCGTGCCCGATCCGCGCCAATTCGGCCTCGACCTCGACCGCGCTCACCACCGTGCCATGCGGCAAGCCGCTGAAATCGAGCTTCACCCCGGGGCGAAGAAACCGGTCGAGCGGCGCTTCGTCGATCCCCGGGGCGCGCCGCGCGCCGCTGTCGGTAGTCGAATGATAGTGCCACGGCGCGTCCATGTGGGTGCCGTTGTGCGTGCTTAGCGTCAGCGTTTCGACCGCCCAGCCTTCGCCGTCGGGCAGGTCCTCGCGGGTCAGACCGGGGAAGAACAGCGCCATTGTCTGCCAGCTGGTGTCGTGCGCGGTGCGCTCGATGATTGGCTGCATTCCCGGCGGATCGGAGATCACCCGGTCGGTGATCGGGATCGAGAGGTCGACGAAGCGGCGCATGGGGCGCGAGTGTTGACCTGCTTTCCGTTTACGTCAATGGAAAGCCGATGAGCCTTCCTGCGATCCTCGCCGCCGCCCGCCCGATCGAGGGCGGGTTCTCCACCGCGATCCCCGAGGCGTGGATGCAGGGGCGGACCAGCTACGGCGGGCTATCGAGCGCGCTGGCGCTGGCCGCGGCGCAGGGGCTTGCTGAGGACTTCCCGCCGCTGCGTTCGGCCACGGTGAACTTCGTCGGGCCGCTGGCGGGGGAGGTTTCGGTCACCGCGAGGCTGCTCCGCCGCGGGCGCAACGCCAGCTGGGTCAGCGCCGAAGTGGCGAGCGAGGCCGGAGTCGGGCTCACCGCGACATTCGTGTTCATGGGACCGGTCGACAGCGCATTGCATCTCAACGAGCTGCCGGCGCCTGCGGGGCTCATCCCGGTCGATGGCGCAATACCGCTGCCCGAGAGCGCCGGGCCGGGCTTCACCCGCCATTTCGAGCGCCGCTGGGGCTTGCCGCGCAGCGAAGACAAGCGCCCCGAACTGCTGTGGTGGGTGCGGGCCAAGGACTCCGCGGGACTCGACCCGATGGTGTCGCTGATGCTGATCGCCGACGCGCTGCCGCCCGGAGTGATGCCGCTGATGACCAAGTGGTCGCCGGTCAGCTCGATGACCTGGCTGGTCAACCTGCTCACGCCGCAACCGCAGAGCCGCAACGGCTGGTTCCTGCTCCGCGCCGCTGGCAATTACGCCGAGAACGGCTGCTCGAGCCAGGACATGGCGATCTGGAATGCCGACGGCGCGCCGATCGCTGCGGGGATGCAGGCGATCGCGTTGTTCGGTTAGGCCGCTTCGTTAAGCCGGTTGCCGATCAGCAGCTTGAACGCGACGAAGCCGGCCATCCCTGCCGCCGCGGTGCCGACGTGGACCAGCCAGAAACTCGGCGTGTCCATCGTCGAATACCACCCGCCGATGATCCCCACCGTCTTGTTGGCGGAGAAGAAGGTCAGATAGTAAATCCCGACCACCGTCGCCAGGATCGCGCGCGGCGCGACCTTGGTGAACAGCGCCAGGCTGACCGGCATGATGTGGCTGAAGCCGATCGAGTTGAGCAGGTGGAACATCAGCGGCCAGCCGAGGCCGATCTTGCCGTCGCCCTGGGTCAGCGCGGCGATATAGAGGCACAGCCCCCCGGCGATGACGAAAACGCTGCCGATAATCATCTTGCCGATCTCGTCGGGTTCCCACTTGCCGTGATCGCTGCGCCATTTCCAGTACAGCGCGACCGCGGCTAGCATGGCGAACGAAAGCGCCGCGTCGATGGTGATCATGTAGCTGGTCGGCAGAGTGGTTCCGAAGAAGGTCAGCTGGAAATGCTCGTCGGCCCAGACCAGGTAGGCGTTGAAGATTTCCTGGTTGGTCAGCATCGACAGCGCGAGGATCGGGATCAGCAGCAGCAGCGCAAGCAGCCGCGGCCGGTCCTGCGACTGGACCGAGGCCAGCAGGCCGATGGCGACCGCGAGGCCGATCCGCCCCGACACCCCGATCGTCGCGAGGATCGGCAACACCGTCGCCAGCCCCGAAAGCGCGGCGAAGGCGGCGACCAGCCAGATCATCAGGGTGACGCTGTTGACCCCGTCCGCGGCCGCGGCGGACTTCTCCGCGCGGCTGTCCTTGGGCAACCACGGCCCCGCCTTGAGATAAAGCAGCAGGCCCGCGACCATGACGATGCCGGCGGTGCCGAAGCCGTAGTGCCAGCCGACCTTCTCGCCCAGCGTGCCCGAGATCAGCGGCGCCACGATCACGCTGACGTTGATCGCAATGTAGAAGATCTGGAACGCCATCGCGCGGCGCAGGTCTTTGGGTCCGTAAAGCTCGCCCACCTGGCTCGCGATGTTGCCCTTGAACAGCCCGACTCCGACGATCAGCGAGAGCAGCGCGAACAGGAACATGCCCTCGAACGCCATGAGGAAATGGCCGATGGCCATCACCACCGCGCCGAGGATCAGCGTCGCGCGCCGGCCCAGCCAGCGGTCCGCGATCAGCCCACCGGCGATCGGAGTGAGGTAGACCAGGCTCGAATAGTCGCCGAAGATCGCCGAGGCGAGCGGCTGGCCCTGCTGGCCGTCATACAATGCGCCCTGGATCCACTGCAGCCCGATCACCCCGACCATGCGTTCGGGGATGAGCAGGTACTTGACCATGTAGAGCACGAGCAGGGTCTGCATCGAATAGTAGCTGAACCGCTCGCAACCCTCGACGAAAGCGAGGTAGCCGAGCCCCTTGGGATGGCCGAGGAAGGCGCGGTCCGAGGCGGGGAGGTCTAGTTCGGGGGTGGCTTCGGCAGCAGTCATGGCGCGTCCCGTTGGTTGCAGTTGCAACGGGTTAGCGGGGTGAGTGCGAGGCGCAAGCAAATCCTCCCCGGGCCGGGGCAGGATCAGCGCGCCAGTTCTTCCTCGAGGAATGCGGCGACATCGCCCAGCACGACATCCTTCGCCAGGAACGCCTCGCCGATCCCGCGCAGCAAGACGAAGGGCAGCGTTCCCGCGTCCATCTTCTTGTCGTGGAGCATGTGCGCGGCGAGATCGGCGCCGTCGCAGTCGAGCCGGAGGTCGGCCAGGCGGCTCTTCATCCCCACCGCGGCGAAGTGCCTTGCCACATGTTCGGCGGTGGCCTGCGGCAGCAACCCGCGGCGAGCCGAATAACGTGCGGCTAGGACCATGCCGAGTGCGACCGCCTCACCGTGGAGCAGGACATCCGAAAAATGCGTCTGCGCCTCGAGCGCGTGGCCGAAAGTATGGCCGAGGTTGAGCAGCGCGCGCTGGCCGCTCGTCTCGCGCTCGTCGGCGGCGACGATCCGCGCTTTGGCCGCCACGCTGTGCGCCACCGCGTATTCGCGCAGCGCGGCATCGCCGGCGAGCATCGCTGCCCCGTTGGCGTCGCACCAGGCGAAGAAATCGGCGTCGCCGAGCAGGCCGTATTTGGCCACCTCGGCATATCCCGCGCGCAGCTCGCGCTGGGGCAGGGTGTCGAGCACCGCGAGGTCCGCCAGCACCAGTGCGGGCTGGTGGAACGCGCCGACGAGGTTTTTGCCCGCGCCCGTGTTGATCGCGGTCTTGCCGCCGACCGAGCTGTCGACTTGGGCGAGCAGCGTCGTGGGGAGCTGGATGAACCCGCAGCCGCGCTTGAGCACCGCCGCAGCGAACCCGGTGAGATCGCCGATCACCCCGCCTCCGAGCGCGAGGATGTGATCGCCGCGCTCGACCTCCTCGGCGAGCAGCCAGTCGATCGTTGCCGCGAGCTGGTCCCAGCTCTTGGTCGCTTCGCCGGGTGGGAGAACCCGCCACGCCGCTTCGTGGCCGTGTTGGTGCAGCGCGCTTTCGATCACCGGACCCCAGGCGGTATGGACATTGGCGTCGGTAATCACCGGCACCCGGCGCTTGCGCAAACGGCCCCGGCAATGCGGGACCAGCTCGGCGAGCAGCCCGGGGCCGACGTGGACTTCGTAAGGTGCGCCGGCGATGTCGACCGGGATCACTGCCATCGCTCGAGTTCCTTCAGGATCGCGCCGACTGTGCGGCTGTGCGGGCCGCTGCGGCTGTTCACCCGGAACGGCGCCTGGGCGTAAGCCGGGGTCCGCTCGGCCTGCAGCCGGGTGAGGATTTCGCGCGGATTGCCGCTGCGCAGCAACGGCCGGTGATCGCGCCGGCCGACCCGTTCGATCAGCGTGTCGATGTCGCAGTCGAGCCACACCGCGATGCCCTTCTCGAGGATCGTCGCGCGGGTCGCTTCGGTGGCGAAGGCGCCGCCGCCGGTGGCGATGACCTTGCGTTCCCCGTCGAGCAGGCGGCCGATCACCCGCCGCTCGCCGTCGCGGAAATAGGCTTCGCCGAACTGCTCGAAGATCTCGGCGACGGACATTTGCGCCGCCGCCTCGATTTCCTCGTCGGCGTCGACGAAAGGCAGATGGAGCTGGTTGGCGAGCTTGCGCCCGACGCTCGACTTGCCCACGCCCATCATCCCGACCAGCACCACCGGCCGGTCGAG
>JBOHIC010000289.1:0-19108 GCA_050725835.1 Novosphingobium sp. | reverse complement strand
GCGCCCGGGCCCTGCCGGCCGACGAAATTGCGGTTGGAGGTCGAGGCGCAGCGTTCGCCCGGAGGAACCTTGTCGGGGTTCATGCCGAGGCAGGCCGAGCAGCCCGGCTCGCGCCATTCGAGGCCCGCATCGGTGAAGACCTTGTCGAGCCCCTCGGCCTCGGCCTGGGCTTTGACCAGGCCCGAGCCGGGGACCACGATCGCCCACTTGACCCCCGCCGCCTTGTGCCGCCCGCGAAGCACCGCTGCGGCGGCGCGGAGGTCTTCGATGCGGCTGTTGGTGCAGCTGCCGATAAACACGTTCTCGATGGCGACTTCGGCGAGGCGCTGGCCCGGTTCGAGCCCCATGTAAGCCAGGCTCGCGCGCGCCGCGTCCTGCTTGGCCGGGTCGGCGAAGCTGGCCGGATCTGGGACCCTGCCGCCGATCGGGGCGACATCCTCGGGGCTGGTCCCCCAGGTCACCGTGGGTTCGACCGCGGCGGCGTCGATGTTCACGCTTTTGTCGAAGACCGCGCCGGGATCGGTGGCGAGGCTGCGCCACCATTCGACCGCGCCGTCCCACTCCGCGCCGGCCGGGGCATAGGGGCGGCCCTTGAGGAAGGCGAAAGTGGTCTCGTCGGGCGCGATCAGACCGGCGCGCGCGCCTGCCTCGATGCTCATGTTGCACACCGTCAGCCGGCCCTCGAGGCTCATCTCCTCGAACACCTTGCCGCGATATTCGATGACGTGGCCGGTCCCGCCCGCCGCGCCGATCCTGCCGATGATGTGGAGGATCAGGTCCTTGGGGGTGATCCCGGGGCCGAGCGCGCCCTCGACCCGCACTTCCATCGTCTTCGACGGCGCCAGTAGCAGGGTCTGGGTGGCCAGCACGTGCTCGACCTCGCTGGTGCCGATCCCGAAAGCAAGCGCGCCCAGCCCGCCGTGGCTGGCGGTGTGGCTGTCGCCGCATACTATGGTTGCCCCGGGGAGCGAGAACCCTTGCTCGGGGCCGACGACGTGGACGATCCCCTGTTCGGCGTCGGTCGCGCCGATGTAGCGCACCCCGAAAGCGGGAGCATTGGCTTCGAGCGCAGCGAGCTGCTGCGCGCTTTCAGGATCGGCGATCGGTAGGCGGTTGCCCGCGGCGTCGCGGCGCGGGGTGGTCGGCAGGTTGTGGTCGGGCACCGCCAGCGTCAGGTCGGGGCGGCGCACCTTGCGCCCCGCCAAGCGCAGCGCTTCGAACGCCTGCGGGCTGGTGACTTCGTGGACGAGGTGGCGGTCGATGTAGACCAGGCAGGTGCCGTCGTCCTGCCGCTCGACCACGTGGGCGTCCCAGATTTTCTCGTATAGCGTGCGCGGGCGGCTGGTCATGGCGCGCGGTTAGGCGCGCCCCTGCGGCAATTCAAGCGGCAAGGACCGCGCCGTTCGCTGGGCGGTCAGCCGCGGTGGCCATCGCGATCGGCGCGCTCGTTGCCGAGCCGGCCACGCAGGGTGCGGATCCGGGCCTCGAGTGTGCCCACCTCGGCCGGCGACAGCCCGTTGGCGTTGTAGCGGCGGTACTGCGCTCTGAGCTCGCCGATCTCGCCGCGCAGCCCGGCGGCCTCGCGTTCGGAGATCGTGTCGCGCACGTCGGCGCGGTTAACCTCGGCGGCGAGCGCTTCGATGTCGGCCCACACCGCCGCGCTTCGCGCCGGAGTCGGCTTGGCCGCGGCGGACACCGTGAGCCCCGCGGCGAGCGCCGCGCCGAGCAGGATTTTCGAGCGATAATGCATGACGGTCCCTCCGATCGTTTGCTTCGGCCCCAGTCTAGCGCATTCGCGCCGCGATGGTTGTAGCTTTTGGACAGCGTGGGCGCGGGCGACTATACTGGCGCGATGACCTGGTACGCCGCCCTCGCCATCGTGCTCGCGACGATCCTCGGCATGGAAGGCGTCGCCTGGGCGAGCCACCGCTACATCATGCACGGCTTCGGCTGGGGCTGGCACCGCGACCACCACGAGCCGCACGATAAGCCTCTCGAGAAAAACGATTTGTTTGCGCTGGTCGGCGCGGCGCTGAGCATTTCGTTCTTCGCGCTCGGCAGCCCGCTGGTGCGGGGGCCGGCGGCGTGGGAACCGGCGACTTGGATCGGGCTGGGCGTGCTCGGCTACGGGATTGTTTACACGCTGGTCCACGACGGGCTGGTCCACCAGCGCTGGTTCCGCTGGGTGCCCAAGCGCGGCTACGCCCGGCGGATCGTCCAGGCGCACAAGCTCCACCACGCCACGCTGGGCAAGGAGGGCGGGGTCAGCTTCGGCTTCGTCTTCGCGCGCGATCCGGCGCGGCTGAAGCGCGAGCTGGCGGCGCAGCGCGCGGCGGGAATCGCGGTGTTGCGCGAGGCGCTGGAGGCCTGAGGCCTACTCGTTGCGGGTCCAGATCCATGCCCCGGCGATCGCCAGCACTCCGATCGAGATCAGCACCCACGGCCAGCCGACGGTGAGCCAGGTGAACCCGACCCCCGCCGCCATCGCCCCGATCGCCATGACTTTCGCCCGGCGCGAGATCGCCTGGCGTTCGCGCCAGTCGCGCAGCGAGGGGCCGTAGTGCGGATGGTCGAGCAGTCGCGCCTCCCATTCGGGATGGCTGCGCGCAAAGCAGAACGCGGCGAGCAGCAAGAACGGCACGGTCGGCACGATCGGCAGCGCGATCCCGACCACCCCGAGCCCGACCGAGAGCAGCCCGGCGGCCTGCCACAGCTGCCGGGTCATGTCGCGGAGAGGCGAGTGGCGGTTTCGCGGATCAACTCGATCATGCTCGGCACCCCCTGGGTGCGGTTGGCGCTGAGCTGGTTTTTCAGGTCGAACGGGGCGAGCGCTGCGGCGATGTCGGTAGCGGCGACTTCGCCCGCCGGGCGGTCCTGCACCGCGCTCAGCACCAGCGCGACTATCCCTTTGGTGATTGCGGCGTTGCTGTCGGCGAGGAAGTGAAGGCGGCCCCCCGTTCCACCATCGGCGTCGAGCCGGGTCGGGTAAACCCACACGCTGGCCGAACAGCCGCGCACCCGCGTGGCCTCGGTCTTGAGCGCCGCGGGCATCGGCTCGAGCTCGCGGCCGAGTTCGATCAGCAGCCGGTAGCGTTCATCGCCGTCGAGGAATTCGTACTCTTCGCGGATGTCGGGGAGGGAGCGCATGCCGCGCGATGTAGGGGCTGCGCGGCTACCCCGCCAGCCCGCCGGGACGGGTCAGCGCGTAATAGATCACGTAAAACCACGAAAACAGGCCGTGGATCGCCGCCCAGACGATCGACTTGTGCAGGCTCCACGAGATCGCCACCGCGAGCGCGCTGCCGAGGCCGATCCCGGCGCGGGCGGCGTGGCCGGTGCGGTCGCTCACAGGTCGACCCCGGCGGCGATCGCCTCGAGCTTGCGGATGCGCTCCTTGAGATCGGCGATCTCGATCCGGGCCATCCCGATCGGCGCGCCGTCGCGCAGCTCGGGGCGCTGCGTTTCGAGTTCGCGGGCCTTGAGCGTCAGCCAGCCCTGCCAGCCGCGCAGCGTCGCGGCGGCGACGATGGTCAGGCCGAGCAGCGCGGCGGAGGCGAGGACGAGATAAGCGGTTTCCATCGACGTGCTCCCGATTTGCGGCCGCTCAGCGGTCGCGCAGGCTTTCGATTTCGGCGGCGATCGCCTTGGTGCCACGGTCGTCGGTGGCGATCCGTTCGAGCACCTCGAGCCGCTTGCGCAGCTCGATCACTTCGCGTTCCAGTTCGGCTTCGCGCGGCGAGGACCCGCGCGGCAGGCCGCCGTCGTCGCGCCGCGCACGGCTGTTGTAATGGGCGATCCGGATCGCCGCGAACGAGAGGATCGCAACCATCGCAACCACGGCGGTCCAGAAGCTCATTCGGCGGTCTCCAGCTTGCCCGCGGCGAGCCGCGGCTTGTCGCGCAGCGCCTCGATCTGGTGGGTCAGACTATAGCCGCCGTCGGTGACGATCGCTTCGAGCGTGGCGAGGCGGTCCTTAACCGCGCCGAGCTCGGCGCGCAGCGCGGCGTTGTCGTGGACGATCTGCTTGACCTTGGGGTCTTCGCTCGCGGCCTTGGGATAGACCGCCTGGCCCCAGGCGCCGTCGAGCGGGTAGCCCGCCTTGATTCGCATCCAGGTGGTGATCACCCAGCCGGCCATCGCCGAGACGCCGACGATGGCAATCATCGGGGCAATGGTCTGGATCACTTGAATCTTCTCGGGGTCCATCAGGCGGGGTCCTTTTCGCGCAGGGCTTCGATCTGGGTGGCGACGCCGTAGCCGTTATCGGTGACGATGCGTTCGAGTACTTTGACCCGCTCTCCGACGGTGCCGAGCTGCTCGCGCAGCGCGCGGTTTTCGTCGGCCAGCGCAGCAGCCTGGCCGGAACCCGCGCGGTCGGTCTTGCCGCCCCACTCGTCTTCCAGGGCATAGCCATGGCGCGCGCGGATCCAGTTGTTGACGAGCCACCCCGCGGTCGAGATCGCGACGATCAGGACGACGAATTCGGGGCTGCCCCAGTTCACAGCTGCTTCTCCCGCTGCGGCGCTTCGAGCAGCGCGTCGACCCGGCGGGCGTCGCGCAGCGCCTCGATCTGGCTGGCGACATCGTAGCCCTTGTCGGTGACGATGCGTTCGAGCACGCGCACCCGGTCTTCGAGCTCGGCGGTGTGCGCCGAATATTGCGCGGCCTTCTCGGCGGTCATCTCGGCGGTCTTGGAGACCTGCATTTCGGCGATCTTCTGCTGGTGCTTGCTCCAGATCGCGATGATCGGGATGCACAGCGCGAGGATCGGGATGAGGATCGGGTCCATCTGGATATTCCCCCTTGCGATGCGGCGCGCCTAGCGCAGCCGCTCGATTTCTTCGGACAGCCGCGGGTTGGCGGTGACGTAGTAGAGCTCGACGTCGGCGAGGCGGCGGTCGATATCGCGGAAAGACGCGCGGACATCGCGGGCGGTGCGGGTCGGCGACTGGCGCACCCGCTGCCAGAACTTCTGTTCCTGCTGGTCGACGTAGAGGTGCGGCGGCTTCTTGTTGGCCAGGAACCCGGCGATGAAATAGAACGGCAGAATCGATCCGCCGGTCATGAAGACCAGCCCGAGGAAGCCCAGCCGGACCCAGATCGCATTGACCCCGGTGTAGTCGGCGATGCCGGCACAAATGCCCAGCAGCTTGGCGTTCTGCTTGTCGCGGTAGAATGTGGTGCGCGGGCTGTTCATCTCAATTCCTCCCCCCACGGGTTTTCTTGTCGGCGAGAATGCGGTCGAGCTCGCGGAGCGGCTGGTTGTCGATCTCCCGATCGTGCATCAGCCGGGCTGGCTTGAAGTCGGGGTGGTCGCTGCCGACCAGCCGCTCGACCGTGTCCATCCGGTCGTCGAGGCGGCGGGCGAGCTGGTAAAGCTCGTCGAGCATCGCCTCGTCGTCGACGGTCAGCGTCGCGGCGGTCTTCCACCGGGTGATGTAGTGCAGGATGATCCACGGCAGGCCGAGGACGATCGCCGGCACCAGAATAAGTTCGGTTTCAAACACGGTGTCAGTCCTCCTTGGCGGCGCCGGCCTGCGAGCTCGATGCCCCCAGCGCGCGCTTCATTTCTTCGAGTTCTTCGTCGATCTTGTCCTGGCCTGCGAGCGCGGCGATCTCGTCCGAGAGGCTCGGCGCCTTGGTTCCGTCGGCCAGGCTCAGCGCATCGGCGCGGCCCTCGGCGTAGTCGACCCGGCGCTCGAGCTGGTCGAACCGGGCCATCGCTTCGTCGACCCGCTCGCTCGCCAGCAGCGTACGCAGCTTGACCCGGTTCTCGGCGCTTTCGAGCCGGGCGACAATCGCCGACTGGCGGCTGCGCGCCTCGCGCAGACGGGTCTGGAGCTTCTCGATGTCGAGCTCGTAGGCGCGCAGGGCGTCGTCGAGCACCTTGATCTCTTCCTTGAGCTGGTCGCCCATGTCGGCGGCCTTCTTCTTCTCGACCAGCGCGGCGCGGGCGAGGTCCTCGCGCTCCTTGCTCAGCGCGAGCTGCGCCTTCTCGCCCCAGTCGGCCTGGAGCCGGTCGAGCTTGACCGTGTGGCGGTGCATCTCCTTCTGGTCGGCGATGGTCCGCGCGGCGCTGGCGCGAACCTCGACCAGCGTCTCTTCCATCTCGAAGATGATCATCCGGATCATCTTCTCGGGGTCGTCCGCCTTGTCGAGCAGGTCGCTGAAGTTGGCGGCGATGATGTCGCGGGTGCGGTTGAAAATGCCCATCAAGGGTGCTCCGATACCTGGCGAGAATTGGGGGGACGGACTGCGGCGGATGCGATCCACTTCGGCGTCCAGCCGCGAGGCGCGGCGGGTTTCGCGGATGAAGGTCTGGGCCGGACCACCGTGGCGGGGGGACTGATCTCCGCCGGCGGGGGACTGGTCGGGGTCCGGCCCAAGGGGGTTGAAGGGATCGCCCATCAGGAGCGCGTTCAAGCCTGCTGCGCCGCGACTGCGCCCTCGGCGGCGGCCCCAAAGGCTATTGGCGCCGGACTGGGCTGGAGCTGCTGGGCGAGGACGAACAGGTTCATCGCGACCATCGCCGCGACCGAGGCGAGCGCCGCCTTGTCGAGCTTGGTGCGGGGGGTGAAGAACTGGGTGATCATGGCGAGTGCCTTCGGTTGGGAGCGGTGTTGCCCGATACTGTGCAACCGCCGTGCCAATTTCGTTGGGGCGCGGAATTCCGCCAACGCCTTGCCCAATCGACGGGCGGCATATGGCGCTACTTGCCCGATGTTGGGAAAATCCGCTATATCTTGGGGATGGAGAGGGAAACCCAGTTCGTCGGTCAGTCTTCGGTGTTCCTCGACGCGGTCGAGCGCACCAGCCGCGCCGCGCCGATGCGCCGCCCGGTGCTGGTGATCGGCGAGCGCGGGACCGGCAAGGAACTGATCGCCGAGCGGCTCCACCAGCTCAGCACGCGCTGGGCCGAGCCGCTGATTACGCTCAACTGCGCGGCGCTGCCGGAAACGCTGATCGAGGCGGAATTGTTCGGTCATGAAGCGGGGGCCTTCACCGGGGCTACCAGGGCCCGCGCGGGAAGGTTCGAGGAAGCCGACAAAGGGACGCTTTTTCTCGACGAACTGGCCACCCTGTCGATGGCCGCGCAGGAACGGCTGCTGCGCGCGGTCGAATACGGCGAGGTCACCCGGATCGGCGCCTCGCGCCCGATCGACGTCGACGTCCGCATCGTTGCGGCAACCAACGAGGACCTGCCCCGCCTCGCCGAGGAGGGCCGCTTCCGCGCCGACCTGCTCGACCGGCTGAGCTTCGAGGTGATCACGCTTCCTCCACTCAGAGTGCGCGAGGGCGATATTTACGTGCTGTCGGACTATTTCGGGCGGCGGATGGCTTCGGAACTGCGCTGGGAGCAATGGCCCGGCTTCAGCGAAACTGCCGCGCGCGCGCTCGAGGAACACCAGTGGCCGGGCAACGTCCGCGAACTGAGGAACGTGATCGAGCGCGCGGTCTACCGCTGGGACGACTGGGACGAGCCGGTCGGCCACATCGTGTTCGATCCGTTCGACAGCCCGTGGAAGCCCGCCCCCGGCCCGCGCCCCGAGCACGCCGATCCGCGCCCGATGTCACCGCATTCTGCGACAAATACCGCGCCCGCCGCCCAACTCGACACCATCGCCGACCTGCGCGGCGCGGTCGATTCGCACGAGAAGGCGATCCTCGAGAACGCGCTCGGCCGGCACCGCTACAACCAGCGCCAGACCGCCAAGGCGCTCGGCCTCAGCTACGACCAGCTCCGCCACTGCCTCAAGAAGCACGGGCTGATGGAACGGGCGTGACGAAAACGACCGCATAATTTGCTGCCCGCGCGGAGGCGCGGAGAAGATGAACGGTTCGCGCATAGCCCGCAAAGGCCGCAAAGAAGAAGGTGAGTCCGCGCAGAGAGCGCAGAGTACGCAGAGCGCGCAAAAAGGTCTTGCTTGCGGCGCAGCCGCTTTCCATTCCCTGGTCGCGGCAAACGCAGCGGCTGGATCGACAGCGGCGTCGCCGCGGGCGCTACCTCTTTGCGCTCTCCGCGGTTTTCTTCCTCAGCGTCCTCTGCGCGAACCCCTCTTTGCGAGCTTTGCGGGCTTTGCGCGAAATTCAGGAAGCCTATTTCGTCGCGTATTGGCCCGCCTTGGCGGCGAAGTTGTCGCGGGCCCAGGCTTTGGCGGCGGCGGCGGTGGGGAAGCGTTCGGGCTGGAGCGTCGCGGTGACGATCGGGTAGCTCTGCGAATTGTAGCGCACGTCGCGCACGGTCAGGCGAAAATCGCCCGTCGCGTCGCGGGCGATCAGGAACGGGCGGGGGAGATCATGCGACACCGGCGGGCTCCGCGACGGGGGTGAGCGTCTTGACTTCGGCTTCGCGCAGGGCGCGCGCGGCGGTGGTCGCGGCGGTGCGGTCGGCGAGGGTCTGCCAGGCCTTTTCGGAACGCAGGAAAATCTCGCGCTGGTTGGGCAGCGCCGCGGCGGCGGCGGCCTTGGCGCAGCTTTGCGCCTGTTCGAGGTAGAACAGGAAAGGGGCGTTCATCGGCGACTCCTCACAGGCGCAGGAAGCGGGCCGCGGCGCCAGGCGCCGCGGCCCCGATCCCGGCTCAGGCGTTCTCGAGCTGGACCGCGGAGAGCTTGCCCCGGCGGTCGGTCTCGATCTCGAACTTGACGCGCTGGTCTTTTTGCAGCGTGCCCATCCCCGAGGCCTCGACCGCGCTGATGTGGACGAAGCTGTCCGCGCCGCCGCCATCGGGGGCGATGAAGCCGTAACCCTTGTCGGAATTGAAGAATTTGACGGTGCCTACGGGCATGATGAGCTCCTTTCACGAAGCCAAGAGTTCCCGCGAGGCGATGTGCCCGGCGGAGCAAGGTAGCGTGTAAAGGAACGAGGGGCCGTGCGGCCGAAGGTCCCGTCGCAGGCGACGTTAGCCCGCAGCCTATGGGCGCTTCCGGCGCAAAAGGCAATGCGCCGCACAAGCAGCCCGCGATAAGTGCCGGCGACGGCTTAATCCGATCTTAGGCTCGTCCCCGAATGATGGTGACTTCGAAGCGATCTGGGCAGGCTTTATGATCTCGTTGGCTATTTTGGCATCGGCCGCCGGGCTCGCCGCTCCCCAGGCAGATCCCCTGGCCGGGACCGAGAACTGGGTGCTCTGCTTCGAACCCGATGTGGCCGCCAAACGCTGCGACGGCATGGCGCGCTATGTCCGGGAAGGCGACGTGCGCTACGCCCAGGTCAGCTTGACGCCGCTCCAAGGCATGCACGGCGCGGCCATCGAAACTCGCTCGGTCGTCTCGATCAGGAACGGCGCGATCTGCGAGCAAGCCGATCTCGCCAAATTGAGGGCGGGCAAACTGCTGATGGACGGCAAGCCCGTTGCGGCGGCGAAGGCCGCGCCGATCATGCGCCAGGTCGAAATTGGCTACCGCGGGATCGCGGGCAAGGAAATCTGCGTGCTGCCCGAATCGAACGGCGTGGCGTTCGTCGGGCGGGTGCTGGTCAACGGCGCGCGCGTCCCAGAACTCGATCGAGCCTTCCGCTGGGTTCACAATGACGACGGGTTCTCGATGGCAGGGTGGCAAACGCTGACCGCAGCCGGTCCGGTGCACCCCCACTAGCAGCGGGTTACGTTCACCCTTGCCATTTCCGGCGTCGCCGCCTATCTGGCCGCTCAATCCCGACATTGTGACGCAACGGAGGGGCTGGCGCCGAAAGGGGCCGGCGCGAAGTCGGTTTGTCACAAGCTTCGGGCAGCGGAGTTGAAATGGCGGATATCGCGCGCATTACCGAAGTGATCGAGCCCGAGGCGCAGGCCCTCGGCTTCGATCTCGTGCGCGTGAAGATCTTTGGCAAGAGCGAGGCCGGCGGCGGGGTCAGCGAGCACGGCGAGGACGAGCGTGCGCTGCAGGTCATGGCCGAACGGCCCGACACCGGCCAGCTGGTGATCGAGGACTGCGCCGCGCTCTCGCGCCGGATCTCCGACGCGATCGACGCGCGCGAGGAAGCGGGCGAGGAACTGATCGCGGGCGCCTATCGCCTCGAAGTCAGCTCACCGGGGATCGACCGCCCGCTTACCCGGCCCAAGGATTTCACCAACTGGGCGGGGCACGAGGCGCGGGTCATGCTGCTTAGCCCGGTCGACGGCAACCGCACGACCGTCCAGGGCGATCTTGTCGGCATCGACGGCGAAACGGTCTCGCTCGATGACCGCAAGTCCGGCCGGGTCGAGTTCCCGCTGTCCGATATCCAATCCGCCAAGCTGGTCTTGACCGACCGCCTGATTGCCGCCACCCGCCCCCTCGATTCGTCCGGGGCAGACGAAGTTCTGGAAGAACAGGAAGACACCGATGGCTAGTCCGATTTCCGCCAACCGCGCCGAACTGCTCGCGATCGCGACCTCGGTCGCCAACGAAAAGCTGATCGACAAAGCCATCGTCATCGAGGCGATGGAAGAGGCGATCCAGAAGTCCGCGCGCAACCGCTATGGCGCGGAGAACGACATCCGCGCCAAGCTCGATCCGCGCACCGGCGACCTGCGCCTGTGGCGCGTGGTCGAGGTGGTCGAGGAGGTCGAGGATTACTTCAAGCAGGTCGACTTGAAGGCCGCGCAGAAGCTCGAAAAGGACGCCAAGCTCGGCGATTTCATCGTCGACCCTCTTCCACCGGTCGATCTCGGCCGGATCGACGCGCAATCGGCCAAGCAGGTGATCTTCCAGAAGGTCCGCGACGCCGAGCGCGAGCGCCAGTACGAGGAATTCAAGGACCGCGCCGGCGAACTGGTGACCGGGGTGATCAAGTCGGTCGAGTTCGGCCACGTCATCGTCAATCTCGGCCGCGCCGAGGGGGTGATCCGCCGCGACCAGCAGATCCCGCGCGAAGCCGCCCGCACCGGCGAGCGGGTCCGCGCCTGGATCATGAAGGTCGAGCGCCAGAACCGCGGCCCGCAGATCTTCCTCAGCCGCGCCCACCCCGAATTCATGAAGAAGCTGTTCGCGCAGGAAGTGCCCGAAATCTACGACAACATCATCGAGATCAAGGCCGCCGCGCGCGATCCCGGCAGCCGCGCGAAAATCGGCGTGATCAGCCGCGATTCGAGCATCGATCCGGTCGGCGCCTGCGTCGGCATGAAGGGCAGCCGCGTCCAGGCGGTGGTCCAGGAAATGCAGGGCGAGAAGATCGACATCATCCCGTGGAGCGAGGATACCGCGACATTCGTGGTCAACGCGCTCCAGCCCGCGACGGTTAGCCGGGTGGTGATCGACGAGGACGACAACCGCATCGAGGTGGTGGTCCCCGACGACCAGCTCAGCCTGGCGATCGGCCGCCGCGGCCAGAACGTCCGCCTCGCCAGCCAGCTCACCGGCTCGGCGATCGACATCCTCACCGAGCAGGAATCGAGCGAAAAGCGGCAGAAGGAATTCGCCGAGCGTTCGAAGATGTTCGAGGAAGAGCTCGACGTCGACGAGACCCTGTCGCAGCTGCTGGTCGCCGAAGGGTTCAGCGAGCTCGAGGAGGTCGCCTATATCGACCTTTCGGAAATCGCCGCAATCGAAGGCTTCGACGAGGAGCTCGGCGAAGAACTCCAGAGCCGCGCCGCCGAGGCGATCGAACGCCGCGAGGAAGCCTACCGCGCGCAGCGCCGCGAGCTCGGCGTGGACGATGCGCTGGCCGCAATCCCGCACCTCACCGAACTGATGCTGGTCACGCTGGGCAAGGCCAAGATCAAGACGCTCGACGACCTTGCCGACCTCGCCACCGACGAGCTGATCGCCAAGAAGCGCGTCGAACAGCGCCGCCGCAACCCCGAAGGCGCGCCGCCGCTGGCCCCGCGCCGACCGCAGCGCGAAGAGGACAAGGGCGGAGTGCTCGGCGAATTCGGGCTCAGCGAAGAGCAGGGCAACGAGATCATCATGGCCGCGCGCGCGCATTGGTTCGACGACGAGCCTGCAACAGAGGAGGCCGCCGATGCGGATTCCTCACAATGACCCGATAGGTTCCGCCAGCTCTGGAGCGCCCGAGCGGCGCTGCGTGCTGACCGGGAGCCACGGTTCCCGGGATGCGCTGCTGCGCCTGGCAATCTCGCCCGACGGCGAAGTCCTGCCCGACGTCCTCGCCAAGGCGCCGGGGCGCGGGGCGTGGATCGGGGTTTCGCGAAGCGAACTGGAAACCGCGCTGGCCAGGGGCAAGCTCAAGGCCGCGCTGGCCCGCGCCTTCAAGGGCGCGGTGCTGACCATCCCCGCCGACCTGCCGCAGCGGATCGAGGCGGGGCTGACCCGCGCGCTGACCGACCGGCTCGGGCTCGAACAGCGCACCGGCAAGCTCCTGACCGGCTCGGACCGCATCGCCGAGAACGCGCGCGCGGGAAAGGTCGCCTGGCTGGCCCACGCCAGCGACGCCGGCGAAGACGGCTCGCGCAAGCTCGACCAGGCCTGGCGGGTGGGCGAGGAGGCCGAAGGAACCGGCCGCGGCGGGGCGATCTTGCCGCTGGACCGCGCGGCGCTGTCTGTGGCATTGGGCCGCGACAACGTCGTCCATCTGGCGCTCACCGACCGCGCGGCAGCCGCAAGGCTTTCCGCAGCGCTGGGGCGCCTGCTGCATTTCCTCGGCCGCGCCGACGCGACTGAAGACCAGGGCGACCGGGCGTTCCCGGTGGCCGCGACGACACACGATTGAAGGGCGTTAGAGAGATTATGGACGACACCACCGACAAGCCGACCCTGGGGCGCAAGCCGCTCGGGCTCAAGCGCTCGGTCGAAGCCGGCGAGGTCAAGCAGACCTTCAGCCACGGCCGCACCAACAAGGTCGTGGTCGAGGTCAAGCGGCGTAAGCTGATCGGCCGTCCCGGCGCCGCCGAGGTCGCCCCGCCTCCGCCTCCGCCGCCCCCACCGCCGGTCGCGGCCAAGCCCGCGCCCAAGCCTAGCGCACCCGCAGGCGAAACCCCGCAGGAACGCGTCGCACGAATGCAGCGCGAGGCCGAAGAGGCGCGGATGACCGCGCTCCAGGCCGCGGGCAAGCGCGAGGATCTCGAACGCGCCCGTGCCCAGGACGACGAGCGCAAGCGCGCGGAGGACAACCGCAAGGCCGAGTCCGAAGCTCCCGCCGCGCCGCCGCCACCGGCGGTCGCCGAGGAGATTCCCGTCGCCGAGGGCGAAGCCGAGCCCGAAGCCGCGCGCGACGCCGCGCCCGCGCCGCGCCGCTTCACGCCCGTAGCCTCGCCCGCGCCCAAGCGCCCCGAGCCGGCCAAGAAGGTCGCGCACCCGCGCGACAAGACCGCCGATCACCGCCGCCAGTCGGGCAAGCTCACCGTAAGCCGCGCGCTCAACGAGGACGAGGGCGCCCGCGCCCGCAGCCTCGCGGCGCTCAAGCGCGCCCGTGAAAAGGAAAAGCGCGCGCACTTCGCCGGGCAATCGCAGCCGCGCGAAAAGCAGGCGCGCGACGTGGTGGTGCCCGAGGGGATCACCGTCCAGGAGCTTGCCAACCGCATGGCCGAAAAGGGCGCCGACCTGGTCAAGGCGCTGTTCAAGCTGGGCATGCCGGTCACCGTCAATCAGACCATCGACCAGGATACTGCGGAGCTGCTGGTCGAGGAATTCGGCCACAACATCCTGCGGGTCTCGGAAAGCGACGTCGACATCGACACCGCCGCCGACGTCGATGCGGCCGAAACGCTCAAGGTCCGTCCGCCGGTGGTGACGATCATGGGCCACGTCGATCACGGCAAGACCAGTCTGCTCGACGCCCTGCGCGGGACCGACGTGGTCAAGGGCGAGGCCGGCGGGATCACCCAGCATATCGGCGCCTATCAGATCAAGACCAAGGGCGGCGAGCTGGTCACCTTCCTCGACACCCCCGGTCACGAGGCCTTCACCGAGATGCGCCAGCGCGGCGCCAACGTCACCGACATCGTCGTGCTGGTCGCGGCGGGCGACGACGGGATCATGCCGCAGACGATCGAGGCTATCGCCCACACCAAGGCCGCCGGAGTTCCGATGATCGTCGCGATCACCAAGAGCGACAAGCCAGAGTTCAACGCCCAGAAGATCCGCGAGCGGCTGCTCGAGCACGAAGTCATCGTCGAGGCGATGTCGGGCGAGGTCCAGGACGTCGAGGTTTCGGCCAAGACCGGGGCCGGACTCGACACGCTGGTCGAGAAGATCCTGCTCCAGGCCGAGCTGATGGAGCTCACCGCCAACCCCGACCGCGCCGCCGAGGCGACCGTGGTCGAGGCCAAGCTCGACAAGGGCAAGGGTCCGCTGGCGACCGTGCTGATCAACCGCGGGACGCTCAAGACCGGCGATATTCTTGTGGTCGGCACCCATTCGGGCCGGGTCCGCGCGATGCACGACGACAAGGGCCGTCAGATCAAGGAAGCGCCGCCGGCGCTTCCGGTCGAGGTGCTCGGGCTGAGCGGCGTGCCGATGGCCGGCGATGTCCTGACCGTGGTCGAGAGCGAAGCCCGCGCCCGCGAGGTCGCCGCATTCCGCCAGGAGCAGGCCACGGCCAAGCGCACGCAGACTGCGCCCGCGAGCCTCGATACGATGTTCTCTGCGCTCGCCGACAAGGCCAAGGTGATCGAATATCCCGTGGTGGTGAAGAGCGACGTCCAGGGCTCGACCGAGGCGATCGTCAATGCCCTCCACCGCCTCTCGAACGACGAGATCAAGGTGCGCGTGCTGACTTCGGGGGTCGGCGCGATCACCGAGAGCGACGTTACCCTGGCTTCGGCCTCGGGCGCGCCGATCATAGGCTTCAACGTCCGCCCCAACGCCAAGGCGCGCGAGATGATCGAGCGCCACAAGACGCGGATGAAGTATCACGACGTGATCTATCACCTGACCGAAGACGTCGCCAAGGAGATGGCCGGCATCTGGGGTCCGGAGATCATCGAAACCGTGGTCGGCCGCGCCGAGATCAAGGAGATCTTCCCCGCCGGCAAGAAGGACAAGGCGGCGGGCCTGCTGGTCACCGACGGCTACATCAAGAAGGGCATCCACGCCCGCGTCACCCGCGACGATGTGATCATCACCAAGACCACGATCGCCAGCCTGCGCCGCTTCAAGGACGACGTCCCCGAAGTGCGCGCCGGCCTCGAATGCGGCGTGGTGCTCGAAGGCACCAACGACATCAAGGCCGGGGACATTCTCGAAACCTTCGAGGTCGAGGAGCGCGAACGGACGCTGTAGGGAATTCGAGCGATGGATCGCGGCCCGACATACAATCATGGGTTCCCAGACAAAGTCTGGGAAGATGCAAAGGCGGAAGCCCGTATCGCAATGGTTCGACGTGCGCGGCGTGGACGCACCATGAGCTACACCGATCTTTGCGACGAAATTGCTGCGATCCGGTTCGATCCGCACGACTCACGATTGCCGCACTTTCTTGGACAGATCTCGACCGAAGAAGATGCGGCCGGTCGAGGGATGTTGACGGCGGTGGTCGTGCACAAGCACGACGGGCAGCCCGGTCCAGGATTCTTTGTCCTTGCGAAGTCACTTGGGCGAGCGGTGGCAGATCAAGAGAGAACGTGGATCGAGGAACTGTCAAACCTGAAGCAGATTTACGCGTCGGACCAATAGCGATGCCGCGCTTTGCTGCCTTCTTCGGCTCGATCAACGTCGGCGGGAACCGGGTGGCGATGGCGGATTTGCGCTCAGCGCTCGAGCGCGAGGGGATCGAGAACGTCGAGACCGTGGTCGCCAGCGGCAACGTCCTGTTCGACTTCGCCGAGCGCCCCACCGAAGGGCTCGGCGAGCTGTTCGAGTGGGTCATGGCCGATCGCTTCGGGACCAAGAGCTTCGCCGCGGTGCGGAGCCGCGCGGAGGTCGCGGCGGCGATTGACGACAACCCTTTCGCGGCGGACGGTGCGGAGAACCTGGTCCACACCCAGTTCCTCGAACGCCAGCCCAGCGCCGAGCAGTTCGCGCTGCTGGTCGAAGAGCACGCCGGGCGCGGGCGCGAAAGGCTCGCGCTGGGCGACCGCGCGCTCTATACCGATTACGTCGACGGCGCCGGGAACAGCCGGCTCACCGGCGACTTCATCGCCCGGCGGCTGGGATGCCGCGGCACCGCGCGCAATATCCGCTCGCTCCGCCGCATCCTCGCCAAGATGGATCAGTGATGCGCCAGCAAGCCACCCCCGAAACCCGCTCGGTCCGCCTGCTCAAGGTCGGCGAACAGGTGCGCCACCTGATCTCCGAGCTGCTGGTGCGCCAGCAGGTCCACGACGAAGTGCTTGGCGCGCACACGATCTCGGTCACCGAGGTGCGCATGACCCCCGACCTGCGCAATGCGACGGTCTTCGTGAAGCCGCTGCTCGGCGCGGACGAGGATGCGGTGCTCAAGGCGCTGCGCACCCACACCGCGTTCTTCCAGCGCGAAGTCGCGCAGCGGCTCAAGCGCAAATACGCCGCCAAAATCAAGTTCCTGCCCGACGAAAGCTTCGACGTCGCCGCCAAGATCGAAACCCTGCTGGCCGACCCCAAGGTGGCGCGCGATCTGGGCGACGAGGGCTAACCCGGCGCCATCCGTGCGCGGATCGTGATCTTGACCTTGCTGCCGACGATCAGCCCGTAGGAGGTCATGCCGAACTGGCGGCGGTCGATGGTGGTGCGCGCGGTGAGGTCGATCGGCGCGCGCCCGCTGGCCTGCGCCGGAGGCTTGTCGAACGTCACCGCGAGCACCGCTGGGCGGGTCACGCCGCGCGCGGTGATTTCGCCGGGGACGGTGGCTGTGGCCGGCCCGGTCATCGCCATCGCGCTGCCGCGGAAACTCACTGTCGGATGGTTGACGACGTCGAAGAACGCCGGCCCCTTGAGCCGGGCGAGGGTGACACTGTCGCCCGCGGTGAGCGCGCGGGCGTCAAGCTCGACCGCAAGGTCGATGCGGTCGAGCCGGTTTGGGTCGAGCGCGATCCCCCCGCTCATCTTCGGAAACCGCGCGGTCTTGCTGGCCAGGCCAAGGAAGGCGACCCTGGCGCTGACTTCGCTCGCCGCAGGATCGATCGCATAGCGCACCGCCGGCGTGCTCGCGCCGGTGAGCAGCAGCAAGGGCAGGCACAGGAGTGAGCGCATCGGGCAAGGGTGCGCCTCGCGCCGCGCCGGGTCAATCGCGCCCCACAACTTGACCCGGCTCATGGTAAGACGTATCTTACCTGCATGACCGCGCAAACCAAATTGTCGGCAAAGGGCCAAGTGGTGATCCCGAAGGACGTCAGGGATCGACTTGGACTGGTCGAAGGCATGGTGTTCGACGTGGTAGAGCGTGATGGTGACATCGTCCTCAAGAAGGAGGGTGCCTATGCGTCCGGATTGAGCGGGGCAGACGCGCTGCGGGAAATCCGGACTTTCTATCGCTACGACGGGCCACCCGTTTCGCTCCAGGAGATGAAGGACGCTGCCCGAAAGGCGGCGGTCGATCACTACCTCCGCAAGCGGGATCGTTGATGCGATCGGTCGATACCAACGTTGTGGTGCGATGGCTGTTGCGCGACGATCCGGGTCAAGCGGCAGTCGCCGACGGAATCATGGACGAGCCCATCGAGATCACCCCGACCGTCCTGCTCGAATTGGCTTGGGTCCTGATGAGTATCGGACGCATGTCGCGCGATCAATTTGCAGATGCGATGTCGGCAATCCTCGCTGTGCGCACCGCATTCGTTCAGGATCGGGCGAGGGTGCGCTGGGCGATCGACCGCTTTCGCGCCGGTGCCGATTGGGACGACGTCATGCACATCTCGGCAACGCAAGAGGCCGCGACCTTTACAACCTTCGACCAGTCCCTTGGCAAGCAGGCTGGCGCATCGACGCCCGTTGCCGTGGAGATACTATAAACCGCGATGGCCAAGCTCTATTTCTACTATGCCAGCATGAACGCGGGGAAATCGACCACGCTGCTCCAGGCCGATTTCAACTACCGCGAGCGCGGGATGGCGACGATGCTTTGGACCGCGGCGCTCGATCACCGTTCCGACGATCAGGCGATCGAGAGCCGGATCGGGCTGGGCGCAGATGCACACCGCTATACCGCCGAGACCGACCTGTGGGATCGCGTCACCGCCGAGCACAAGGTTGAGCCGCTGGCCTGCGTGCTGGTCGACGAGGCCCAGTTCCTCAGCCCGGCGCAGGTCTGGCAGCTCGCACGCCTCGCCGACGAGGGCGGGATACCGGTGCTGTGCTACGGCCTGCGCACCGATTTCCAGGGCGAACTGTTCCCCGGCGCGGCGGTGCTGCTGGGGATCGCCGACAGCCTCGTCGAGCTCAAGGCAGTATGCCACTGCGGGCGCAAGGCGACGATGAACCTTCGCGTCGACGAAAGCGGCGCGGCGGTGAAGGAAGGCGCGCAGACCGAGATCGGCGGCAACGACCGCTACGTCGCGCTGTGCCGCAAGCATTTCGTGGAAGCGCTGGGACGGTGAGCAATGACGATCCGCTCGGACTGCTCGCAGTGATCGAGGACGGCGCGGTGCGGCTCGAGCCGCTCGCCGAGCGGCACCGCGAAGCCTTGCGCGCCGCTTGCGCCGAGGACCGCGAGATCTGGCAGATTTACGCCACATCGTTCGATCCCGAGCATTTCGACGCGAGCTTCGATGGGCTACTGGCCAACCCGGCGCGGCTGCCCCTGGCGTTGCTGGTCGATGGCGCGCTAGCCGGGATGACCGCGTGGATCGACGCCGATCCGAACCGGCTGAGTGCGGAAATCGGCAATACCTTCATCGCCCCGGCGCACCGCGGCGGCGCGGTCAATGGCGCGATGAAGCGGCTACTGTTCGCGCACGGTTTCGTCCGTGGGCTCAAGCGGATCAGCCTCCATGTCGACAGCCGCAACGCGCGTTCGCAGGCCGCTTGCCGCAAGGTCGGCGCGACGTACGAGGGCACGCTGCGCAATCACCTTGTGACCTGGACCGGGCACGAGCGCGACACGGCGGTGTTCAGCGTGGTGACGCGCGACCGCGAAAGGCTCGGGCTTTGAACGATACCATCTATCAGGCCGCGGCGCTGATCATCCCGCTGGTCATCGCCATCGTGTTTCACGAAGTGGCGCATGGCTATGTCGCCAAGCTGCTCGGCGATCCGACCGCGCAGGAGCGGCGGCGGCTGAGCCTCAACCCGCTGCGCCACGTCGACCCGATCGGCA
>JBOHIC010000288.1:0-1063 GCA_050725835.1 Novosphingobium sp. | reverse complement strand
CGAACAGCGTCTCGCAGACATGCTCGGCGACCGCCTCGATCAGCTTGAAATGGACTCCTGGCGGAAACGCCGCCGAAGCCGCGAACTTCAAGTCCATGTAGTTCTTGCTCGCCGAAATCGGCGTGTCTGGGGCATAGCGCTCGGCGGGCCTCAGCCTGGCCTGCAGGGCAAAGCGCAGCGGCTGCGGCTGTCCGGTCTCTTCCGAATAGATCCCGGTCAGCACCAGGTGCTCGAACTCGGCGACTTCGAGGATCAGCGAATCGGCCATCGCCAGCGCCTTAGCTCCGATTGCCCCGGCGCGCGATCAGCACGGCTGCTTCACTGCGCGCGCAATTTCGCGCATGGCGGCCTCGTCCGGTCCCGTGATCTGGACCTCGCCGCCCAGGATCGGCTCCGTGACGGTCGGCTCCATCACCACTCTGCCGTTCACCCGGACCGCCAGCGGCCTGCCGACCAGCGCGCCGGTCATGATCCCGAACCTGCGCGCGGCAGCTTCATTCAAGCGCAGCGTCAGCACCGGGCTGAGGTCATACGGGCTGGTCCCAGGTACGGCCCCAGTCACAGTGTCGCGGCAGAGCTTGAGGTCGCCCACCCAGACGCCGCTCGCATGACCGTTCGGAATGGTCGAGCAGCCCGCCGCCGCGATGGCTGCCAGCGCCGGGATGAGCGCAAGCCGGGGTCGGGTCATGATTCATTGCTCCAGCGCGCGAAAATCGCGGTGGGGAGCAAGCGGCCGTTTGTGCCCTCCTCGCGCACCGCTAGGTCGCCGTGCTCGATGCTGCCGGGGAGCTCGGCAAACACTTCCTCCAGCAATCCTGCGAGCGCCAGCGAGCTCATCCGCACCGCGTAGACGGTGAGGAACAGGAAGCGGCTGTCGGCATCGAGCAGCTTGCGGCAATCGGCGACCAGCGGAGCGAGGTGCTCTTCGAGCCGCCAGACCTCGCCCTCGGGGCCGCGCCCGAACTTGGGCGGATCGAGGATGATCCCGTCGTAGCGCTTGCCGCGCCGCACCTCGCGCGCGGCGAATTTCGCGGCGTCGTCGACCAGCCAGCGGATCGGGCGC
>JBOHIC010000287.1:0-2654 GCA_050725835.1 Novosphingobium sp. | reverse complement strand
CGCCTGGCCCACCGCGGCCTGCTGACGCCGCGCGGTGAGCGCGGCGAAATCGGCGGCGGGGGCGGCTTCCTCGTCGCCGCCGAGGCGTTCGACCAGCGACTGGTAGGGGTTGCCGTCCTTGCCGATGTAGAGCGCGTGCCACTCGCCATCCTTGAGCTTGGCCGCTTGCGCCGCCCAGGCGAGCGCCTCGTTCAAGCCGCCGAACTGATCGACCAGCCCGTTTTGCCGCGCGGTGCCGCCGTCCCACACGCGGCCTTGGGCGATGGCATCGACCTGCTGCGTGGTCTTGCCGCGCGAGCGCGCGACGACGTCGAGGAAGCGCGCGTAGCCGTGCTCGACATTGGCCTGGAGCACCGCCTCGACCTCGGGCGTGAAGCCGCTGAGGAAGTCCGGCTGTCCCGACAGCGCCGTGGTCCGCACCCCGTCGCCGGTGACGCCGTAGTCGGCCAGCGTGCGCTCGAAGCTCGGCACCACCGCGAAGATCCCGATCGAGCCGGTGATCGTCCCGGGCTCGGCGAAGATGCGGTTGGCCGGGGTCGACACCCAGTAGCCCCCACTCGCCGCGAGGTTGGCCATCGACACCGCCACGGGGATACCCCTGGCCTTCTGCCGCACGATCGCGGCGCGGATGACTTCCGAGGCGAGCACCGAGCCGCCGGGCGAATCGACCCGCACCACCAGCGCGGCAAGGTCTTCGTTGGCGCCGGCCTCGTCGATCAACTTGGCGATGCGGTCGCCGCCGGCGGTGCCGGGGCCGGCTTTGCCGTCGACGATCTCGCCGGCGATGGTCACCACGCCGATCGCCTTGCCGCCGGTGTCGAGCGGGTTGGCGGCGAGCCACGGATCGAGCGCGGTGTGCGCGAACTTGCCGGGGAGCGGATCGAGCGGGTCTTCGCCGACGATCTCGGCGACGCGGTTGCCGAATTCGGCGCGGTCGCCGAGCCGATCGACCAGCCCGGCCGATTTGGCCGCTTCGGCTAGGTTTCCATTCGCGCTCTTGACCCAAGCGACCGGGTCGCCGGTGACCCGCGCTATATCCGCCTTGGGCCGCGCCTTGGCCACGTCGGCGCGGTATTCGGCCCAGATCGCATCGTAGAGCGCCTTGCGCGCCTCACGCGCGGGTTCGGACTGGTCGTTGCGGATGTAAGGCTCGACGAAGTCCTTGTAGGTGCCGACGCGGTAAACGTGGGCGTTGATCTTGAGCTTCTCGAGCAGCGCCCCGAAGTAGAGGTTGTTGCCGCCCGGGCCGACCACGAAGGCCCCGCCGAGCGGATCGACCCAGACCTCGCTGGCGTGGGCGGCAAGCAGCATCGAGTCGTCGCTGTAGGCAATCGCGTGAGTCAGCACAGGCTTCTTCGCGGCGCGCACCGCGTCGAGCGCCGCGCCGACCTCCTGCAATGTCACCATCCCGCCGCCGGTGAAGCGCGAAAGGTCGAGCACAACCGCCTTGATCCGCTCGTCCTTGGCCGCGGCGCGAAGCGCGTGGATCACGTCGCGGGCGCGGTATTCCTTGGTCGGCGCCTGGGTGGAGAGCAGCGCCGCGAAGGGATCGACCACGTGCGGCTCCTCGACGATCGCCCCGCGGAACTCGAGCAGCAGCGCCCCGTCGCGCACCGCCCCCGGGCTCGGCCGCGCGGTGAGCAGCGCGTAGAGCGCGAAGAAGAACAGCAGCAGGAAGATCAGACTGAGCCCGTCCTTGATGCCGACCAGCAGCTTCCAGACCTTGCGCGCGAATGCCATGTGGGGTTCCCGAAAAAGCGTTGCGGGTGAGATAGGCAGCGGCGGCGGGTTAGGCCAGCCCCGCTCGACCAAGGTGACAATTTGCCTGTCGCGAGATTTCCTACCTAGACGGTTGGTTTATTCCAACCTAGAGGCAGCGGCGTGCACGACCTCCTTAGTCAGATCGAAGCGTTTTGCGCCCGGAACGGCATGTCCGAGACCCGCTTCGGCGAGCTGGCGCTGCGCGATAAGCCGTTTGTCTCGCAGCTCCGCACCGGGCGCGATCTGCGCGCAAGCACGGCCGAGCGACTGCAAAGGTTCATGGCCGACTACGGCCGCGATCTTCCGGCCAATCCGGATCCCAGCCGTTATCCATCCGGCTCCGCCGCCTTCCCCCACCGCGACCTCACCGGCCTCGCGGGCCTCGCGCCGTGGGAGCTGCTTTATTTGCTCGACGAGGCCGAGCAGTGGGTCGAGCTCAACCGTCAGCCCAAGAAGCATTCGGACCGGCTGGCAGGGCTCACGATCATCAATGCCTTCTTCGAGAACAGCACCCGCACGCTCTTGAGCTTCGAGATCGCGGGCAAGCGGCTCGGGGCCGACGTGGTCAACATGCACGCCGCACAAAGCTCTGTAAAGAAGGGTGAAACGCTGATCGACACGGCGATGACGCTGAACGCGATGCGCGCCGATGCGATGGTCATCCGCCACGCCAGCAGCGGCGCGGTGCGGCTGATCGCGGACAAGGTCGATTGCCCGGTGCTCAACGCCGGCGACGGCCAGCACGAACATCCCACCCAGGGCCTGCTCGACGCGCTGACCATCCGCCGCGCGAAAGGCGACATCGACCGGCTGACCGTGACGATCTGCGGCGACATCCTCCACAGCCGGGTCGCGCGCTCGAACGTCCACTGCCTGACCACGCTGGGCGCCGA
>JBOHIC010000286.1:0-11488 GCA_050725835.1 Novosphingobium sp. | reverse complement strand
GAGCCCCCACCCCCAACCCCTCCCCGCCGGGGAGGGGAGTCCGAAGGGGCGGATTCTAAAGCAAGGCGAGGAAGGCCTTGTAAGTCAGCGCGATGCCTTCGCGAAGCGAAGTCTTTGCGGTCCAGCCGAGCGCGGTGAGCCGCGAGACGTCGAGCAGCTTGCGCGGGGTGCCGTCGGGTTTCGACGGGTCGGTGAGGATCGCGGCCTCGTAGCCGATAACCTCCATCACCAGCGCGGCGAGATCGGCGATCGCGATGTCTTCGCCGCATCCGACGTTGACCGGCGCGGCGCCGGAATAGTGCCGCAGCAGGTGGAGGCAGGCGTCGGCACAGTCGTCGACATAGAGGAACTCGCGGCGCGGGGTTCCGCTGCCCCACAGCGTCACCGGCGCGCCGCTCGCCTTGGCCTCATGCACCTTGCGGACGAGCGCGGGGAGGACGTGGCTGGAGGCGAGATCGAAGTTGTCGCCGGGGCCGTAGAGGTTGGTCGGCATCGCGCTGATGAAGTCGGCCCCGTGCTCGCGGCGATAGGCCTCGGCGAGCTTGATCCCGGCGATCTTGGCGAGCGCGTACCACTGGTTGGTCGGCTCGAGCGGGCCGGTGAGCAGCGCTTCCTCGGCAATCGGCTGGGCGGCGGCCCGCGGGTAAATGCAGCTCGAGCCGAGGAACAGCAGCTTCTCGACCCCGGCCTCGTGCGCCCCGCCGATCACCGCGGTCTCGATCAGGAGGTTGTCGCGAAGGAAGGCGACGGGATGACTGTCGTTGGCGAGGATCCCGCCGACCCTGGCAGCGGCGAGGATCGCCGTGTCGGGCCGGGTGGTCTTGAGCCAGCCGCGCACCGCGCCCTGGTCGGTCAGGTCGAGCGCCTCGCGCCCGATGGTGACGACCTCGCAGTCCTCGGCCGCAAGTCGCCGCACCAGCGCGGAGCCGACCATGCCGCGGTGACCCGCCACCCACACCCGTTTGCCGGCGAGGCGATAGGCCCCGTCAGCCACGGCGGCTGCGCCCTTCGCACGCGCAAGTCACGAGGCCTTCCGGGCGAACAGTTTGACGATATCGGCGATCCGCGCGCGCACCGGGGCGCCGACGGGATCGTCGCTCTTGCCGAGGCGGACCACGGTCAGCTTCTGCGCCGGGGCGACCACGACATATTGCCCGAGGTGGCCGTTCATCGAGAACACGCTGCGCGGCGCGCCGGGGAAGAGCAGCTTGCCGTCCCCCGCCTGCGGTCGGTTGAGCCAGGTCTGCGCGCCGTAGCCCGGATTGCGCGGGCTCGGCGCGGTCATGAACTCGATCCACCCGCGCGGGATCAGCTGGCTGCCCTTGACCGATCCGCCGGCACGGAGGAACTCGCCGAGCTTCGCCCAGTCGCGGGCGCTGGCGTGGACCAGGCTCGAGCCGATAAGCGTGCCCTTGGCATCGAACTCGGGGACCACCGACTTCATCCCCAGCGGGTCGAACAGGCGGGTGCGCAGGTAGTCGCTCACCACCCGGCGACGCTCGGCCGGATCGGCGCTGGGGGTGAGCGCGCGCGCCGCGAGATCGCACAGGATGACGCTGGTCGCGCTCGAATACTCCCACTTGCGCCCGGCTTCGGCTTCGAGCGGCTGGGCTTCGGCATAGGCGGCCATGTCGCCCCGCCCGTCGAGGAATAGCATCCGCACTTCGTCGCTCTCGTAAACCGGATCGCCCGCCTCGGTGTGGCGCAGCCCCGAACGCATCTGGAGCAGCTGGCGCAGGGTGATCTCGCCGCGAGGATCGCCGGCGCGCTGCCACGCCGGGATCGGCACGCTTTCGTCGAGCCGCAGCCGCCCGTCGGCGACGAGCAGCCCGATCAGCACCCCGGTTATGGTCTTGGCCATCGACCACGAGACGAAGCGGGTCCGGGCATCGTAGCCCGGGCCGTAGCGCTCGACGACGATCCGCCCCTCGTGCAGCACCAGCACCGCGCGGGTCTCGGCGGCGTCCTCGGCGGTGAACAGCGCGTCGACCGCGCGGGCGAGCGCCTCGCGCTCCGCGCCGGGCTTCTCGGCCACCGCGGCAAGCGCCGCAGGGGCGAGCGGCGGCGGCGCGTCGGGCGCTGGCTCGCCGCAGCCCAACAGGGCTGGCAGGGCAAGCAGCGGCGCGATAAGGCGGCGGCGCGTCGGCATGGCGCGAACCCTTGGCGCAAGCAGGCACCCGATGGCAACCGCAAAGCCCAACCCCCACGCCAGCCCCCGCCGCCGCGGCCGAATCTGGCTTATCGCGGCGGCCATAGTGGCGGTTCTGGTCGCGCTGTTCTGGCAGCCTGTGGCGGGTTACGCGAAAGTCGGCGCGGCTTACGGCGCGCGGGTCGCCTGCTCGTGCCGCTTCGTCGCCGGGCGCGGGCTGGAAGACTGCGAGAAGGACTTCGAGCCGGGGATGGAGTTGATTTCGCTGAGCGAAGATGCCGAGGCCAAAAGCGTCACAGCGCGTTTCGCGCTGGTCCACGCCGAGACCGCGACATATCGCGAGGGCGAAGGCTGCGTGCTCGAAGCCTGGCGGGACTAGGCCGAAGTCGCTTCGATCCAGCCGCCGCCGACCACGCGTTCGCCGGCATAGAGCGCCGCCGCCTGGCCCGGGGCGACGCCGTATTCGGGCGCGGCGAAGCGGATCGTCGCCGCGGCGCCTTCGCCGAGCGTGCCGTCGAGCGTGACCGGGACAGGCTTGGCCAGCGAACGGACCTTCGCGGTCAGGCGCGCGCCGGGCAGCGGGCCGATGCGGTTGGTCTCGACCAGCCGCGCCGCCGAGACCGCGAGCAGGCGCTTCGGCCCGACCATGACGCGGCGGTTCGGCGCATCGAGCGCGGTGACGTAGAGCGGTTCGGCCAGCCCGCCGATCTCCAGCCCGCGGCGCTGGCCGACGGTGAAGTGGATCGCGCCTTTGTGCGCGCCTAGCACCGCGCCGGTTTCGGCATGGACGATATCGCCCGGCGCGTCGCCATCGGGGCGCACCTGGCGCACGACTTTGGCGTAGTCGCCGTCGGGGACGAAGCAGATGTCCTGGCTGTCGGGCTTGGCGGCGGTACGCAAGCCTGCCGCGGCGGCCAGCTCGCGCACCCGCGGCTTGGGCAGGCCGCCCAAAGGAAAGCGCAGGAAATCGAGCTGGGCCTCGCTGGTGGCGAAGAGGAAATAGGACTGGTCGCGCGCCGGATCGAGCGCCCGGTGCAGCTCGGCACCGGCAGAGCCGACCACGCGCCGCACGTAATGCCCGGTGGCGAGGCAATCCGCCCCGAGTTCGCGCGCCATCGCGAGCAGGTCGGTGAACTTGGGGCCCATGTTGCAGCGCACGCAGGGGATCGGGGTGCGCCCGGCGAGGTAATCGTCGGCAAATTGCCCGATCACCTCCTCACGAAAGCGGTCGGCGTGATCGATCACGTGATGAACGATGCCGAGCCGGTCGGCCACCGCGCGCGCGTCGCGGATGTCGTCGCCCGCGCAGCACGCCCCCTTGCGGCCCGAGCCGGGTCCCGAATCGTAAAGCTGGAGCGTCATCCCGATGGTTTCCGCGCCGCTCGCAGCGGCGAGCGCGGCCACCACCGACGAATCGACCCCGCCAGACATCGCCACGACCACACGTTTGCGGGCGAGGTCGCCGCCGAGGTCGAACAGCGCCGCCGCAGCGGCGGAATCGAGGGGGGAGGCAAGCGTCGCCATCGCGCGCGGCCCATACACGCCCCCCGCGCAAACGGCCAGCCGCCGACGCGAATCCGCTTAACCAACCTCAACGCATGGTAAAGGCGGGCTTTACCGGCTCTTGACCTTATCGCGCCTATAGCGGCGGCGATGGATACCGGATTCGAGACGATTCACCGCGCATGGGCGGCTCGCGCTGCGACCGCCTCCGGCCAGGCGGGCGACTGGGCGGGGCTGCGCGCCCGGCTCGCCGCAGCGCATTCCGCGCGCCGGGTGCTGCTCGCGGCAAGCGCGCCCGCCGCGCCGGCCAAGGGCAGCTTCGCCCCTGCCGCGGCCGAATCGCTTGCTGCGCTGGGCGAAGTCTTAGCGTCCGTTAACCGAAACGATTTAGGCGATGGCAAACCCGCCCGGGGCATGGGGGACACGTCGCCGGCGCTTCATTCGCCGGCGACCGAGGAATAAGAATGATCGAGAATCAGAAAATCCGACCGGCGATGGTGATCGGCCCCCTCGGGGAGCCGCTCACGGTCGATTCGCTGCCCGCCCCCGAAACCACCCGCTGGGTGGTCCGGCGCAAGGCCGAAGTCGTCGCTGCGGTCAACGGCGGGCTGCTATCGATCGACGAGGTGTGCGAGCGCTACAACCTGACCCTCGAAGAGTTCGCTTCGTGGCAGCGCGCGGTCGATCGTTCGGGGATGCAGGGGCTGCGGGTCACCCGCATCCAGCACTACCGCGACCTCTACGAGCGTCAGCTCAAGTACTGAGCGTTTTGATCCGCCTGACGGCGGATACGGCGCCGGCCCGCTCCCCCGCCAGGCCACCCAGAACCTAGGGTTACCCTATGGGTGGCCGGGCGGGGGAGCGGGCCGGCGCCGCAAGCCAATCGCGGATGCGAATGGCGCACTGCAAAAATTCAAGACATCCGCAATTTGCTCCTTTAGCTTCGCCGCATCAGGCGGGTCCTTGCACGGGCCCGCATGGATCGCGCGCCGGCGCAATGCCGCGCGCCGCGAACAGGAACAGGAGGATGCCAAGATGGGCGATTGGATAACGGCATTGATCGTCGGCGGGATCGCTGGCTGGCTCGCGAGCATGGTGATGAATCGCGACGCCTCGATGGGGGTGATCGCCAACATCGTCGTCGGCTGCGTTGGCTCACTGATTGGCAATTGGGTGTCGCGTACATTTTTCCAGGTGAGCGGTACCGTTCAGGACTTCTCGCTCAAAGGATTGCTGATCGCGCTGGGCGGAGCGGTGGTGCTGCTGGCTGTGCTCAACCTGATCCAGCGCGGCCGAGTGCGCTAGCGCAGTTCACCGACGAGTAGCCAAACCCCGACGCTGAACCATCGGCGCCGGGGTTTGCCGTTGGCGCAGCGGCGCGACCGCCATCGTGCCGCAAGTGTCGCTCGCCGAGACGCACATTGCCTGCCGCGGCGCTTGCCGGTATGGCGCTGCGGCTTCGCTCCGGCCGCGCGGAGCCGATCGCCACGGCGCGGCTTGCCAGTGGTGACTTAGTCTATTAATACAGCTGGCGCGCCGTGAATGGCGCAGAGGCGGCGACCAAGGCAGTGAACGCGATGAATTATGAAACCCGGATCGATGGCGCCCCGCTCGGCGACGACGTGCTCATGGTCGAAACCGGCGAACCGCGGCGCAGCTGGCCCAAGATTGCCCTGATTGTCGCGGCGGTGCTCGCCGCGCTGGTGGCGATCTGGTTTTTCACCCGCGAGGCCGGCCCGGCCGAAGGCGATCGCGCCGGCCAGGCGCCGGTGGTTTCGGTGATCTCGCCGGGTCGCGGCACGATTGCCGGAACGATCAACGCCACCGGCACGCTGGCCGCGCGGCGCGAGCTGCCGGTCGGCTCGGTCGGCGAAGGCGGGCAGGTCGTCGCGGTGCTGGTCGAGCCGGGCCAGTGGGTCGGCGCGGGCCAGGTCCTGGCGGTGGTCGACCGCTCGGTCCAGTCGCAGCAGCAGGCCGGCCAGGCAGCGCAGATCCAGGTTGCCGAGGCCGACGCGCGGCTCGCCCAGGCCAATCTCGATCGCGCGCTTAAGCTGGTCGAACGCGGCTTCATCTCCAAAGCCGACGTCGATCGGCTGACCGCGACCCGCGATGCCGCCAACGCCCGCGTCCGCGTCGCCCGCGCCACGCTCGGCCAGCTCCAGGCGCAGGCCGCGCGGCTCAACATCGTCGCCCCTGCGGCGGGGCTGGTGCTCGAGCGCAAGGTCGAGCCGGGGCAAGTGGTCGGCGGGGGTTCGGGCGTGCTGTTCCGCATCGCCAAGGGCGGCGAGATGGAGCTCAGAGCCCAGCTCGGCGAGACCGCGCTGGCGCAGACCCCGGTGGGGGTGAACGTCGAGGTCACCCCGGTCGGCGCGACGCGCAGTTTCACCGGGCAGGTCTGGCAGGTCTCGCCGGTGATCGACCCGGCGTCCCGCGAAGGAACGGCCCGGGTCGCGCTCGCCTATGCCCCCGAGCTGCGCCCCGGCGGCTTCGCCACGGCGGTGATCCGCGCCGGGACTGTGGTCGCCCCGATGCTGCCCGAATCGGCGATCCTCTCTGACGAGGAAGGCAGCTACGTTTACATCGTCGGCGCCAAGAACAAGGTCGAGCGCCGCAACATCAAGACCGGGATCGTCACCGACAAGGGCATCGCCATCGCCTCGGGTCTCAGCGGGAGCGAGCGCGTGGTGCTGCGTGCCGGCGGATTCCTCTCCCCGGGCGAGACGGTCGAGCCCAAGACGGTTCGGCAGTAATCCGGCCGAACAGGACGATAACCCAATGAACTTCCGCAACATCTCGGCCTGGTCGATCCGCAATCCGGTGGTCCCGATCGTGCTGTTCCTCGGGCTGTTGCTCGCAGGCGTGCTCAGCTTCATGCGGATGGACGTCCAGAACGACCCCGACGTCGAGTTCCCGATGGTGATCACCATCATCGCCCAGCCCGGCGCCGCGCCGACCGAGATCGAGACCCAGATCACCCAGCGGGTCGAAGCCGCGGTGCGGACCATCAGCGGGGTCGAGACGATCAGTTCGACCGCGTCCGAGGGCCGCAGCCAGACGATGGTCCAGTTCAAGATCGGCGAGGACATCAATCAGGCGGTCAACGAGGTCAAGAACGCCATCGACCAGGCCCGCGGCGAGTTGCCCGACGGGATCCTCGAGCCGCAGGTGTTCAAGGCCCAGACCTCGTCCGACCCGATCGCCTATTTCGCGGTCTCGGCCGACGACATGACGCTCGAGCAGCTCTCGTGGTTCATCGACGATACCGTCGCCAAGCGGCTGCTTTCGGTCCCCGGAATGGCCGAGGTCAACCGCGGCGGCGGCGTCAACCGCGAGATCGTGGTCACGCTCGATCCGGCGCGGATGCAGTCGCTCGGGGTTACCGCGAGCCAGGTCAATGCCGCGCTGCGCCAGCTCAACGTCAACGCCGCGGGCGGCAAGGCCGAGATCGCCGGTTCGCGCCAGTCGGTCCGCGTCCTCGGCAATGCGCCCGATCCCTACGCGCTGTCGCAGACCGAAATCTCGCTCGGCGGCGGACGCACGATCAAGCTGACCGACGTCGCCAAGGTCTCGGACAGCTTCGGCGAGATCACTTCGGTGGGCAAAGTCAACGGCAAGCCGGTGGTGACCTTCGGCATCGCCCGCGCCCGCGGCACTTCCGACGTCACCGTTTACGACAGCGCGGTGGAGGAGATCGCGAAGCTCGAGAAGGAGCATTCGGGGGTGCACTTCACCCGCCTGTTCACCTCGGTCGACTACACCAAGCAGCAATACGAAAGCTCGATCAGCTCGATGGTCGAAGGCTCGATCCTCGCGGTGATCGTGGTGTTCTTCTTCCTTCGCGACTGGCGCGCGACGATGGTTTCGGCGCTGGCGATCCCGCTTTCGGCGATCCCCACCTTCTGGTTCATGGACCTGCTCGGGTTCACCCTCAACAGCCTCTCGCTGCTCGCGCTCGGCCTCGTCGCGGGGGTGCTGGTCGATGACGCGATCGTCGAGATCGAAAACATCGTGCGGCACATGCGGATGGGCAAGACCGCCTACCAGGCCTCGATCGACGCCGCCGACGAGATCGGGCTGGCGGTGGTCGCGACCACCTTCTCGATCGTCGCGGTGTTCCTGCCGGTCGGGCTGATGCCCGGCGTTTCGGGGCAGTTCTTCAAGAACTTCGGGCTGACCGTGGTGGTCTCGGTGCTGATGAGCCTCGCGGTGGCGCGGATGATCACCCCGATGGTCGCGGCCTATTTCCTCAAGGCCAAGGGCCAGGCCGAGCATGGCACCGGGGCGTGGATGGACCGCTACCTCGGCGTGCTCAACTGGTCGCTCGACGATTCGAAGGCCAAGGCGATGCGCGCCGGGCTGACCCCGGTCAAAGGCCGGGTCCACTACGTCCTGACCTGGATCGTGCTGATGCTGCTGGTGCTCGCCGCATTCGCCGCCGGCGCGGGCGGGGTCAACGGCGCGCTCGGAGCGCTCGAGCTTCCGGCTGCGGTTACGGTGGTGGCCGGCGTGCTCGCCGGCTTCGGCGCGTCGTGGGGCGCCTACCGGCTGTTCCGGCTGCTGCGCCGCGGACCCGGTTCGCGCTTTGCCGAATGGTATCGCTGGATGGACGACCGCTGGCAGGCCCGGCTGCGCGATCACCGGGTGTGGATGATGGGGACCGGGATCGGCGCGCTGATCCTCACGATCGTGCTGTTCATGGTCATCCCGGGCGAATTCTTCCCGACCACCAACAGCGATTTCAGCCAGGTTCGCATCGAGACGGTGCCGGGCACCACGCTCCAGCAGACCGAGAAGATCGCCGACGAGGTCGCCGCGATCATCCGCAAGGAACCCGAGGTCGATGCCGCGCTCGAGCGGATCAGCGAGGGCAACGCGCGGATCTTCGTCACGCTCAAGAAAGAGCGCGAGCGCACCAGCATGGACTTCGAGCGCGCGCTGACCCCGAAGCTGCAGGACATCGCCGATGCGCGGGTGACCTTCCAGAGCATGAACGGCGGCGGACCGGGCGGCGGCACCGGGCGGCCGATCTCGATCATGCTGTCGGGCTCGGATTCGGTCCTGCTCTACAAAACCGCCTCGCAGCTGGTCGAGCAGATGAAGGGGCTCAAGGAAGTGGTCGCGCCGCGGATCGCGGCGGACATGCGCCGGCCCGAAGTGATCATCAAGCCGCGGCTCGAACTCTCCGCCAGCCTCGGGGTCACCACCCAGGCGCTAAGCCAGACGATCCGCATCGCCACGATCGGCGACATCGATCAGAACGCGGCGAAGTTCTCGCTGTCCGACCGCCAGGTGCCAATCCGGGTGCGCCTGCCGATCGAATCGCGGCGCGACCTGGCGACGCTGCAGAACCTCCCCGTGCCCACCGCGAGCGGCGGCTCGGTCCCGCTCTCGCGGGTCGCCGAGATCAGCTTCGGCTCGGGTCCGGTCAGCATCCAGCGCTACAACCAGAACCGCCGCGTCTTCGTCGGCGCCGATCTCGCCCCCAGCGTGGTCAAGGGTACCGCGATGGAGAAGATCAACAAGCTGCCGGTGATGGCCGCGCTGCCTCAGGGGGTGAGCAACGCCCCCTTCGGCGAGGACCAGTGGCAGGCCGAGATGATCAGCAGCTTCCTCGTCGCGCTCGGCGCGGGGGTGCTGCTGGTGTTCTCGGTGCTGGTGCTGCTTTACCACCGCTTTATCTCGCCGCTGGTCAACATGGGTTCGCTGTTCCTCGCCCCGCTCGGTGGGCTGATCCTGCTCGCGCTGATCGGCCAGCCGGTGTCGATGCCGGTGTTCATCGGGATCCTCATGCTGTTCGGAATCGTCGCCAAGAACTCGATCCTGCTGATCGACGTCGCGCTCGAGGAAATGGCTCGCGGAACCGCCAAGTTCGAGGCGATCGTCGAAGCCGGGCACAAGCGCGCCCAGCCGATCGTGATGACCACCGTGGCGATGGTCGCCGGGATGATCCCGACCGCGATCTCGCTCTCGGGCGACGGCGCCTGGCGCGCGCCGATGGGCACCGTGGTGATCGGCGGGCTGATCATGTCGACCCTGCTCACCCTGCTGATCGTGCCCGCCGGTTTCAGTCTCGCCGACGGGGTCGAAAAGCGGATCGGTCCGAAGCTGCGGCGCTCGCTGCTGACTTTCGAGCCGGGTGACGCCAACGGTCCGCGGACGGTGACGGCGCCGGCGCCGCAGCCCCGGCCCGCGGCGGTTCCCGCGACGCGCCTCGGCCCCGGTCCCGAGGCTTACCCGGCCGAGTGACCCTACCGCGCCTGAGCCTGCTTCCGCCGCCGCCGGTCACCCTCGACCGGGCGCGGCGGATGCGGCTGTTCGCCACCGGGATGCTGCTGGCGATGGCCGCGGTGTTCCTGATCGCGCGGCAATTCGTCGGCCTCCACCCGGCGGTCGGCTATCTGGTCGCGTTCAGCGAGGCTGCGATGGTCGGCGGGCTGGCCGACTGGTTCGCGGTGACCGCGCTGTTCCGCCACCCGCTCGGCATTCCGATCCCGCACACCGCGATCATCCCGGAAAACAAGGACCGCATCGCCGAAACGATGGCGGCGTTCCTGCGCGAGAACTTCCTCACCCCCGCGGTGGTCGCGCGGCGGCTGCGCGGCATGAACCTCGCCGCCGCGGCGGGTAACTGGCTCGCCGCCCCCGAGAACGAACGCGGGCGGGTCCGCTCGGGCGCCGCCGAGCTGCTCGCCGAAGTGCTCGATTCGCTCGATCCCGAACGGCTCGGCAATCAGGTTCGCGGGGGACTCGTGCGCCAGCTCGGCAAGCTCGACGTCTCGCCGCTGCTCGGCGGACTGGTCGAGACCGCGATCGCCGACCGCCGCCACCTCCCCGTGATCGATTCGCTGGTGCGCTGGGCGGGGCTGACGCTCGAGGATAACGAGGAGCTGGTCCGCGACCTCGTCCACCGCCGCACCAACGCGGTGATCCGCTGGACCGGGCTCGACGACCGGCTCGCGTCCTCGGTGATCGACGGGCTCTACAAGCTGCTCGCCGAAGTGGTAGTCGATCCCGACCATCCCTTGCGCGGCAAGATCGAGGAAGGACTTGCCAAGCTCGGCGACGATCTGCGCCACGACGAAGAGCTGCGCGAACGGGTCGAGCGGCTCAAGGACGAGCTGCTCGCCAACCCGGCGGTCTCGGCCTGGTGGCGGGGGGTGTGGGAACGGCTGCGGACGCGGACCATCGCCCGGCTGCGTCAGCCCGATTCGCAGCTCGGCGGCCAGTTCGGCGAGGCGCTGGCCGAGCTCGGCGCGCACCTTCGCGACGATCCCGCGCTCCAGCTCCAGATCAACCGCTTCGCCCGGCGCACCCTCGTCGGCGTGGCGACCCGCTATGGCGACCAGATCGTCCGGCTGGTCTCAGAGACGGTCAAGCGCTGGGACGCGCGCACCGTGACCGACCGGATCGAGGGCGCGGTGGGGCGCGATTTGCAGTTTATTCGTATCAACGGCACTCTTGTCGGTGGGTTGGTGGGGGTGATCATCCATATGATCGACACCCTGCTGTGAGCAAGACGCCGGTGCTGACCACCGAACGGTTTGGGCTATGGCGCCCCGCGCCGAGCGATCTCGCCGACCTGTTCGAGCTGACCCGCGACGAAGAAACCCGCCGCTTCCTCGGCCCGCTCGAACCCTCCGAAATGGACAGCTTCAACCGCCTGCTGCGCAACGCCGGGAGCTGGTCGCTGTGGGGCTACGGGGTGTTCATGGTCCGCCGCAAGGGCGAACCGCGGATCGTCGCCACCTGCGGCGTTTTCCGCAGCCACCGGGGGTTCGGCTGGAGCCAGGGGCTCGACAACGTTCCCGAAGCCGGCTGGATCGTCCACCGCGACGC
>JBOHIC010000285.1:0-2275 GCA_050725835.1 Novosphingobium sp. | reverse complement strand
TTCTGGATCGCGACGTCATGGACCACCTGGTCGTAAGCGCGCTGGAGGAAGGTCGAATAGATCGCGCAGAACGGGCGCATCCCCTGCGCGGCGAGGCCGGCGGCGAAAGTCACCGCGTGCTGCTCGGCGATGCCGACGTCGAAGGCGCGGGAAGGGTGCGCCTTGGCGAATTTGTCGACCCCGGTGCCCGAAGGCATTGCCGCAGTGATCGCGCAAATCTTCGGGTCGCTCTCGGCGAGCTTGGCGAGCGTCTCGCCGAACACGTTCTGGTAGCTCGGCGGGCCGGCCGCGCTCTTGGCCTGCTCGCCGGTGATCACGTCGAACTTCTGGACCCCGTGATACTTGTCGGCGCTCGCCTCGGCAGGGGCGTAGCCCTTGCCCTTCTGCGTAACGACGTGAACCAGGATCGGCCCGTCCTCGGCGTCGCGGACGTTTTCGAGCACCGGGATCAGCTGGTCGAGGTTGTGCCCGTCGACCGGGCCGACGTAGTAGAACCCCAGCTCCTCGAACAGCGTGCCGCCCATCCACATCCCGCGGGCGAACTCCTCGGCCTTTTCGGCGGCGTTGTGCGCGCGGCGCGAAATCTTGCCGAGCGCCTTCTTGGCGAAGTGCCGGAGCCCGAGATAGCCGGGCGAAGAGGCCAGCCGCGCGAGGTAGGCCGAAAGCCCGCCCACCGGCGGCGCGATCGACATGTCGTTGTCGTTGAGGATCACCACCAGCCGGTTGCCCGCCTGCTCGGCGTTGTTCATCGCCTCGTAGGCCATGCCAGCGCTCATCGCGCCGTCGCCGATCACCGCGATACCCTTGCCGGGACGGCCCGACAGCTTGTTGGCGATGGCAAAGCCGAGCGCGGCGGAAATCGATGTCGAAGAGTGCGCCGCGCCGAACGGATCGTATTCGCTCTCGCTGCGCTTGGTGAAGCCGGAAAGCCCGCCGCCCTGGCGCAGGGTGCGGATCCGATTCCGCCGTCCGGTGATGATCTTGTGCGGATAGGCCTGGTGGCCGACGTCCCAGACCAGCCGGTCGGTCGGGGTGTCGAACACGTAATGCACCGCGACTGTCAGCTCGACCACGCCCAGCCCCGAGCCGAGGTGTCCGCCGGTCTGCCCGACCGCGGCGATCATCTCGGCGCGCAGCTCGTCGGCGAACTGGCGCAGCTGGCCGGGGGCGAGCTGGCGGAGGTCGGCGGGGGTATCGACGGTATCGAGCAGCGGGGTTTGTGGGCTTTGGGCAGGATTTGCAGTCATGCCCAGCGCCTTACACGCTCGCCACGGGAGTGTCGATTGCGCTGGCCGCCGCAGCTTTGCTATGCTGCACCTGCCAGGGAGATATTTGCCATGCCGCTGCCCACCGCCGCACAGCCTTGTTGCTCAGTGATGACCGTCGATCGCGCCCGAGCCCGACCATTTTGGGAAGGGGTGCTCGGGCTCGCGGTAATCGGCGAAGACAACCATGCAATTGTCTACGATGTCGGGGGTGGAATGCCGCTGCGGCTGACCTCGCATCCGGGACATGTTCCCGCGCAGCACACCGTCCTGGGGTGGAATGTCCCCGACATTCGCGCCGCGCTCGCCGAGTTGGTCGCTGCAGGGGTGCACTGCAACGTCTACGACGGGTTCGGGCAGGACGACGACGGGGTGTGGAGCACACCAGGCGGCGAGGCGCAGGTCGCGTGGTTCAACGATCCCGACGGCAATGTGCTGAGCCTGACGCAGCTCGGCTAGCTGCAGTCCTGACACACCCCGCGCAGCTCGACCACCGGACGGATATCGGCGAATCCGGCCTTGTGCGCGGCTTCGACCAGCGCGCCGGTGAGCGCGTCGTCGTCGATGTGGACCGCGCGCCCGCAAGCGTCGCAGATCAGGAAGATGCAATCGTGGCGGCAGCCGGGGTGGCTGTTGGCGACATAGGCGTTGGCGCTCTCGACCCGGCGGGCGAGGTTGGTTTTCACGAACAGATCGAGGATGCGGTAGACGCTGTTGGCGGCGACGCGCTTGCCGCGCGCCTTGGAGACGTCCTCGGCGATGTCGTAGGCCGAGGCCGGGCGTTCCTGCGCGGCGAGCGTGGCGAAGACGTCGGCGCGCATCTCGGTCCACTGCTCGCCGGCGTCGGTCAGCGCGTGCTGCGCCGCCTGGATCAGGCTCTCGCCCTGGTGCTCGTGGTGATGGTGCAGGCCCATGCGAGTCATATAGTCGGTTTCAGATAAACTGAAACCTGTGCGGCACCGGCCCGCTCCCCCGCCCGACCACCCATAGGAAAACCCTAGGTTCTGGGT
>JBOHIC010000284.1:0-1319 GCA_050725835.1 Novosphingobium sp. | reverse complement strand
CTGCTGGATGTAGATGCGCTCGCGATTGGCGTTGGTCGAGGATAGGATCAGCGCCGAGGACGAGCGCACCGGCGCGACGATCCCGCCCTTGGTGGTCTGGTGCTTGCCCAGCTGGAACACGTCGTCGCGCGCGACCTGCGGGTTGTAGGTCGCGAAGTTGCGGGTCTCCTCGCTCTCGAAGTGCTGGACCTCGCTTTTCCAGTTGGCCTCGATCGGCAGATGGCAGCCGCCGCATGAGGTGGTCCACGAGAGATGGCAGGTGAAGCAGGCGATTGCCTCGTCCTTGTGCGCGCGGTCCTTGGGCGCGATGCCCGGGCCGAAGCCGAACTTTCCATCCTCGCCGCCGGCCCTGCTCATCAGTTTGGCGCGGGCTGACTTCGCATTGAAGTAAGGCGATCCGGGATCGACCCCGTCCTTGGTCAGCCGCACCTCCCAACTCAGCTCGGGATCGACGATCGAGCGCTGGACCAGGGTCTTGCGGCCCGCCTCGTTCTCGCTCCACTCGAACCGGCGCTGGCCGTCGGGGTTGCGCAGCAGGGCGAGGTCGTTGCCCCTGGGCGGCGCGGCCGGGCCCGAGGTGCGCAGGGTGGGCAGCGCGTCGGCGGTGCCGTGGCAGTCCTTGCACCCGATCTCGACCGCATTGGCGACCTCGCCGTAGATCAGCCCGTTGCCGTGGCTGTCCTGCGCGAAGTGGCAATCGGCGCACTGCATCCCTTTCTCGGCGTGGATGTCCATCAGGTGGACCGACTTGCCGGGGTTGGCGCCTGGCGCGACGAAGGCCGCTTCGCCGAGCTTGCGCCACTTTTCGGGATCGTCGGGGGCGACGATGTGATCGGTGTCGGTCCCCCAGCTCGCCATGTTGCCCCCGGCGTCGAGCAGGTTGCCGGCGCGGTCGCGCTTGAACACCCCGCGGAAGTTCCAGCCGTGGCCGTGGTAGTCGGCGAACTGGGTGTCTTCCAGCTGCGGGTTGAGGCTGTAGACCTCGCGCAGAAAATCGAGATCGCCCCACAGCCCGCGCGCCGCCGCGGCTTCGGGGTTGCGGCGGTTGACCTCGCGGATCGTTTCGGCGTTCGGGTAACGCTGGCGCTTGTAGAGCGCTTCGTAATCGGCGGCGCCGATCCCCTCGGGCTTGGGCGCGCGGTTCTCCGGCCCCGGCCACATCGTCGGCGCGTCGGCCTCGTAGTCCCACATGGTGTAGCCGAGGTAGGTGTTCACGAACATGTTGGGCTGGTGCATGTGGCAGCTCATGCACTGCGCGGTGGGGATCGCGCGGGTGAAGACGTGGCGCAGCGGGTGGCCGGACTGCTTCTTGCCGCCGG
>JBOHIC010000283.1:0-2260 GCA_050725835.1 Novosphingobium sp. | reverse complement strand
GGCCGGGACTGTCCCGGTCGCACCGCGTCCGGCCGGGCCGCAGCCCGACGGGCGCTGATCCGGCGGAGCGGGGCGGCGATGAGCGAGCAGACCTCGGGGCAGGGCGCGGCCTCCGCGCCCGCCTACGATATCCGCGCGATCCTCGCCGCGCTGCCGCACCGCTATCCGCTGCTGCTGGTCGACCGGGTGATCTCGCTCGAAATCGGTGAGCGGATCCACGCGGTCAAGGCGGTCAGCTTCAACGAGCAGTTCTTCCAGGGGCATTTCCCCGGGCGGCCGATCATGCCCGGGGTGCTCCAGATCGAAGCGCTCGCCCAGGCCGCGGCGATTCTCGCGATCGAGACGCTCGAGCTCGGCGGCTCGGGCAAGCTGGTCTATTTCATGGCGATCGACGGGGCCAAGTTCCGCGCCCCGGTGGAACCCGGGGTGCTGCTCGATCTCGAGGTCGGCTTCGTCCAGAAGCGGGCGCGGGTGTGCAAGTTCTGGGGCAAGGCCTCGATCGCCGGCAAGACCACCTGCGAGGTCGAATTCACCGCGATGGTGGCGGACCCGTGATTCTGGTGGTGCGCCCATGACATCCGTCATGGGCTTGCGGCACCGGGCCGGTGCCGCTCCCAGCCGAAAGGCTGGACAAGGGAGCATAGCGTAGCTATGCGCGCGCTTCCCTTTCAGGCCGGTCGGAACCGGCCGCAGCGAAAGTGCATCCGATGAAGTCCGAGATTCACCCCGATTACCACACCATCAAGGTGCAGATGACCGACGGCGCCGTGTTCGAAACCCGCTCCACCTGGGGCAAGGAGGGCGACACGCTGGTGCTCGAAATCGATCCCACCTCGCACCCGGCGTGGACCGGCGGGCAGCGCCAGCTCGACCAGGGCGGCCGCGTCGCGCAGTTCAACAAGCGGTTCGGCGGGCTCAGCCTCAAGAAGGGCTGAGAGCTTCGCGGCAGCGATGGAGAGGGCGGCCTTCGCGCCGCCCTTTTTCGTTTCAGCCGGCCAGCGCGGTTTCGTCGGCCGCGGCGATCGGGCGGAGGAATTCGACCCCCGCGGTCCCTTCGCGCGCCCACCGCACCACCGCCTGGATCGCGCGTTCGCCGGCGTGCAGGGTGATGAAGCGGCCGCTGCGCAACCAGGCCGCGCCGCTTTCAAGGTTGCAGCCATAGGCCGAGACGTCGTTGACATGCGCCGAGGCGCGCTCGCCCGAGGACGAGGCGATGCCGATCTCGCCGCGCGCCGTGTGGCGCTCGATCCGGCGCCGGTCCGGCTGCGAGGCGGACCCCGCACCGGAAACATCATCGAGACGTAGTTGCCGCGAACTCACCCAGCCGACCCTTTCTGCTCAGGACGGATTTCGTTGTAACGCCGGGGCGTTAACGAACCCTTCGCGGCCCGGGTCAGCCCCACGGCAGCTCGCGGTACCAGCAAGTGACGACGTGCTTGACCCCGGCGCGGACCTTCATCCCGTGGTGCAGCGTCGACGGGTTGACCGAGCCGTCGGCGCGGCGGTTGTTCCACGCGAGGAGCTTGCCCGGCTCGGGCTGGACGATCTTGTCGACCGCCTTGAACCGCGTCGCGCCGCCGGCGAGCGGCGCGTCTAGATAGACCATGAAGGTCCAGGTGCGCTGTCCGGCGACGCTGCAATAGCGCGCATAGTCGGCGCCTTCCGCGTCGAAATAGTCGGTGTGGGGCTTGAACTCCTGCCCCACCTCGTAACGCTGGCCCTGGAGCGGCTCGGCGTGGGCGGGATCGATCCCCGACACCGCCGCCAGCTTCGCCGCGAGTGCGCTCACCGCCGGATCGGCAGGGTCGAGGTCGCAGGTCTCGCTGGTCCGAAAATAGCGGTCGCCGTTGTCGTCGGCGATGGTCGACGGACGGCGCTGGGTGTCGATCAACGCGATCAGCGCCGCGCAGTGTTCGGCATCGAGAAATCCGCGCAGGATGAACAGCGCGAGTTTCGGGCTGGGGACTTGCTGCATCCCGGTCACCGCCATCAGCTGTGCGCTCCAAGATTCGCCGGGTCGCTTCATCGCCCGACGATAGCAAATCGGCGGCGAAAGAAAATTGCGTGTGGATGGCGCCCGACGCCGATTTTCACTTCCAAACCCGGGCCCCTTGTGCAACAGGCCGCAACCGCTCGAAACGCCGCTTGCGGTGCACTTTGACGCTCCCTAACAGCGCGCAGGTCCGATGCGCGCGCGACTATGGCGACCGTAGCTCAGTTGGTTAGAGCGCCGGTTTGTGGTACCGGAGGTCGGGGGTTC
>JBOHIC010000282.1:0-1272 GCA_050725835.1 Novosphingobium sp. | reverse complement strand
CCCATAGGTTAACCCTAGGTTCTGGGTGGCCGGGCGGGGGAGCGGGCCGGTGCCGCAAGGCGGGGCCGGACGGCCCCGCCGCACACTCAAGGACTCTTCCTAAGCGCCGCGACGCACCCCGCGCGATCGACATCCTGCCCATCGCTGGCGCGGCGAGCATCGACATAGGTCGCCTCGGGCTCGCGGCCTTTCTCGGGCGGGTAGAGGTAAACGTCGAGGACGCAGGCGGTGCCGACGAACTGGAGCTTGCGCGCATCGCCCTCCCACACCTCGAGCCGCGCCGCGCCGAACTGGCGGACCAGCTCGGCCTGGCCCGCACCGATCACCCCCTCGAGCCCGGGCAGGACCTGCGCCCTGGTCCCGGCCGGGACGGCTCGAACCGGCGCGCGGACGATGGTTTTTGTCGGCGGCGGGGGCGGAGCGGCGGCCGCGCTCTTGACCGCGCTTGCACCCGCGCCGCCGCAGGCCGTCAGGGTGAGGGCAAGGGCGAGGATCGCGGCGGAACGCAGGCAAGTCGGCATCGTTCGCGGCGAATCGCCCGCCCGCGCGCCGCTGTCAACGCTCAGGCCGTCTCGCCCGGCCTTGCCCGCGGCTCGCCCCACCGCTACCGGCGCGGGCGTATGCCGTCTCCCCAGCCAAGGACTTCCATGCCCCAATCCGACATGAATGGGCTCACCACCGACGTCATCGCCATCGGCAATGCCATCGTCGATGTCATGGCCCCTTGCGCCGACGAGCTGATCGAGCGGATGGATCTGGTCCGCGGCGGGATGACCCTGATCGATACCGCCCGCGCGCAGGACCTTTACGATGCGATGGGGCCGGCCAAGGAAATCTCGGGCGGCTCGGCGGCGAACACGCTGGCCGGACTGGCGGCGCTCGGCGCCAGGTGCGAGTTCATCGGCCAGGTCGCCGACGATCAGCTCGGCGAGGTTTTCGCGCACGACATCCGCGCCGGCGGGATCGCTTTCGACATTCCGCCGCGCGCTGGCGATCCGCCGACCGCGCGCTGCCTGATCTTCGTCACCCCCGACGGGCAGCGGACGATGAACACCTATCTCGGCGCTTCGCAATTCCTGCCCCCCGCCGCGCTCGACGAAAGCGCGATCGCGGCGGCGAAGATCCTTTACCTCGAAGGCTACCTGTGGGGTCCCGAAGAGCCGCGCGCGGCGATGCGCCGGGCGAACGCCGCGGCGCGGCGCGCCGGGCGAAAGGTCGCCTTCACCCTGTCAGACGCCTTCGTCGTGCGGAATCACCTCGATGACTTCAACG
>JBOHIC010000281.1:0-7479 GCA_050725835.1 Novosphingobium sp. | reverse complement strand
GAACACCTCGCCCGCGCCGTCGAGCCGGCGCAGAGCGCTTGCCGCGACCGTGGGCGAATCGAGTCCCGAGGAGAGCAGCACTCCGGGCCGCGTCGCCCCGTCGAGCGTCGCGGCCACGCCCGCGTCGAGCAGTTCGCGCGCCGCCTCGACGTAGTCCGCCGCGCGTTTGAGTCGGATTTGCGGCCGCGACAGCAGATCGTAACGCCACACCTCGCGCCAACCCGCGCCGCCGAGCACCACCGCCGCTCCCTGCGGCAACCGCAGGCAGTCACGGTAAATTCCGGTGTAAGCCTCGGAAAAATCGACCAGCAGGGTGCGGCCGAGGCGATCGAGATTGGGCGCGCGCGGGACGGGGTCACGCCAGAACAACGGGCGCGGCAGCGAGGCGGCGATCGCACCGCCGCTATGCAGGCGAAAATGCAGCGGGGGCGCCTCGATCGGACTACGAGCGCAGCGTAGGGTGTCTGCGCCCGGCATCGTCGCCACCGCACAGTAGTGACCGATCGCATGCTCGTCGGCGCGATCTTCCCAACGGTCGAGGGCGGCGGCATAGAGATCGGCGGCGGTGGCTGCGGGCTGTCCGAATTCGGCGGCGAGGGCGGCGCGGTTGTGCAACTGGCCGTTGAAGACAACGCGCCGCCCGCTGGCCGAACGGCCCGGGGTCCAGGCAGGGTCGGCGGAGAGTTGGCCGAGAACCAGGCCGGGTTCGGCATGGCTGCGCGGACTACGCCCCGGTAGCGGTTCGAGCCGCGCGACGAATTCACGCGCGGTCGCAGCATCCAGCCCGGCGACCCCAAGCGCGGCGCAGATCATGGGAAAAGCCGACCGCTATCCGATCGGCGCACGAAGCGCCGGAGGTCAGCTACGCGTTTGAACCGGCGACTGCGCGGCCGCACCGGCAGGTCCGGCGACATCCTTGATGGTGCCGAGGCGGACCAATCGGGGCTTTTGCCAAGTCTTCTCGGTCTGGTCGGTCGTGTGCATCTTGGTGGTTCCGGAATAGCTTCAGCCGCGCATATGGCGCAAACCCGTTGCGCTTGGCAAGTCCAACCAATTGCCGATTAACTAGGTTCCGGCGCAAATCAGCCCGGCATCTGAAAGCTCGTCGAGGAAGGCGTCCACATCCGCCGCGATCTCAGCCGGACGGGTTCCGAACCGGTCGGCCAATTCGGCGATGAGTTCGGAGCGTCCGCGCGCTCCGTCGACCAGCCGCCAAACCGCCAGCGCGGTTCCGCTGAGCGAATAGAACTGACCGCTATCGAGATCCATCACCACCGCTTCGTCGTCGATCACGGTTTCCGCAAAGCGGTCGTGCACCTTGCGGATCGCGCTCATGCCGCCGCCCAGTCGCGAATCTGGCGCGCCGCCAGCGCCGCATCGCGAGCGAAGCGGTTTGGATCGAACGGCCGGATGAAACGGCTCATCGCCACGTCCCGGGCGAGGCGGCCGAGGAGGCGGAACCGCTCGGCGAGCGGGTGCCCCGCGGCACGGGCGAACAGGTCGGCGGTATAGTGGTCGTCCTCGAGCCGTGCGAGCCGCTCGCCGCCTTTTGCGATCGGCGCGAATGCTACCTCGCCACCGGTCTCGAGAAAACACAGCCGTCCCAACGGCAGGGCTTGCTCGACGGTGCCGCCCGGCGGCGTCGCATAGAATTTGTCCCAGTCGTCCATCACCTTCTCTTCGCGGCTCGCTCCGGTCATGGCAAGCGCGTCGGGCAGCAGTTTCAGACGCTTGTGCCCGGGCAGGCAGCGAACTTCCGCACCCGACAGATCGAGCAGCAAGGTGTCGTCGCAGAACAGCGCCAGGCCGTGTCGGCCGAGTTCGGCGACCAGGCTCGATTTGCCTGCGCCAGCCGGGCCACTGAAAGCATATACGCGGCCTTCGCACGCTACCGCAGAGGCGTGCAGCGGAAAGAATCCGTGGAGGCTGGCGATCGCCGCATAACAGCTGCCTTGCAGCCACAGGACTTCCTCGGCGGCATCCGCGCCGGGCGGTCGGTCGACCGTCACCCCCGCGCCCTTGTCGTAGCGGAAACGGAGCCCGCTTGGGCAATTGAGGACGAACCCGCAGTCGCCGAACTCCAGGCGGCCCGGCGCAACCGTCGCGCCGCCGACTTCCGCCGCGACCGGGCCGTAACGAACCCGGCTTTCGTGCGCGAGAAGTTCGACCGGGGAGAGCGAGGCGGACATCGCCGGTCGGCTTGCCCGCGGCACTGCTTGCCGTCAATCGGCGCGCGGGGCTGGCTGCGCCGGATACGGTGTGGAAAAGCGTGGCGGATGCGTTGCTGCCACCACATGCGGTGGCTAAGCGCCGGTAAAGGAGCTGCCCCCGCATGCCCGCGCCGCTCATTTCGCCCTCGATCCTCTCCGCGGACTTCGCCCGGCTCGGCGAGGAAGTGCGCGCGATAGACGCCGCCGGGGCCGACTGGATCCACGTCGATGTGATGGATGGGCATTTTGTGCCGAACCTCACCATCGGTCCGGCGGTGGTCAAGGCGCTGCGCCCGCACACCGCCAAGCCGTTCGACGTTCACCTGATGGTCTCGCCGGTCGATATGTGGCTTGAGGCGTTCGCCGAGGCGGGGGCGGACATCATCACCGTCCACCCCGAAGCCGGGCCGCACGTCCACCGCACGGTCCAGGCGATCAAGGCGCTCGGCAAGCAGGCCGGCATTTCGCTCAACCCGGCGACCCCGGCGAAGATGCTCGACTATCTGATCGACGAGATCGATCTGGTCCTGGTGATGAGCGTCAACCCCGGGTTCGGCGGGCAGAGCTTCATTGCGGGCCAACTTCGCAAGATCGAAGCGGTGCGCAAGGCGATCGACAAGACCGGGCGGCAGATCCACCTCGAAGTCGATGGCGGGGTCGATGCCGAAATCGCCCGGCTCTGCGTCGATGCCGGGGCCGACGTGCTGGTCGCGGGCTCGGCCACCTTCCGCGGCGGACCCGAGCGCTACGCCGCGAACATCGCCGCGCTCAAGGGCGAGGGCTGAGCGGTGAGCGAGGCGGCGACGACCTATCGTCCGGCCTCCGCCGCAGATGAGCCCGGCATGGCGATTCCGCTCGACGACCGCCCCGAAGCCGGCGTGCTCGAAGCCGCGCCCGCGCAGGCCGAACTGATCGAGCCGGGGCGCGCGCTGGCGCTCGCCGATTTCGCCCCGCCCTCACTCGGGGCGGGCGAGCGGCTGATCCGGCTGGCCTACAAGCTCGGGGTGCCGGGCTCGCTGCTGGTCTCGCCGGTGGGCAAGAAGGCGCGGCCGCGGCTGCTGGCGACGGTGCGCAACCCGCTCCCGGGCAGCCGCGTCGGCGGGACCGCGCTGCGCGCCGGGCACTTCCTGCTCCACGGCGCCAAGCTGCCGATCGCCCAGGTCGATTTCGCCGGCGCGGCGCGGATGGCGCCGCCGTTCGAGCGGCTGGTCCATTCGTTCGCCTGGCTCTCCGACCTCGAAGCCGCGGCCCCGCGCGAGCAGGTCGCGGGCGTGGCCGAGCGGATCGCATCGGGCTGGCTCGAGGCCAACCCCAAGCCGCCCTCGCGCCCGGGCAAGGGCCCGGCCTGGACGGTCGCCAACGCCGGGACGCGGCTGCTCCAGTGGGTGGTCCACGCCCCGCTGCTGCTCTCCGGCCGCGATCGCGCGCTGCGCTCGAAGCTGCTCGCCGCCTATGCCGATAACGCCCGCTGGCTCGACAGGAACGTCGGCCGCGCCGAAGATCTGCTTGCCGAGCTCGCCGGATGGTGCGGGATCGTCGCTGCCGGATTGCTCATGCCCGACGGCCGCCCGCGCCGGCTCTACGGCGAGGCAGGGCTGATCCGCACGCTCGGCGATCTGATCGGCGACGACGGCGGGGTGCTGTCGCGCAGCCCGCTCGGCCAGATCGAGGCGATCGCGCTCTTGGTCCGGCTGCGGGCCTGCTACCATGCGCTGCGCGAGGATCCGCCCGAGGCGCTCGAGGGGATCGTCGCGGTGCTGGTCCCGCCACTGATCGCGCTGACCCACGGCGACGGTTCGCTCGGCTCTTGGCAGGGCGGCTGGGCGATCGAAGCGGCCGAGATCGCCGCGCTGGTCGAAGCCACCGGGGTGCGCACCCGGCCGCTGCGCGACGTGCACCAGTGGGGCTACCAGCGCGCGGTGGCGGCGAAGTGCGTGCTCCAGTTCGACGCCGCGCCGCCGCCGCTCGCGCGCCACGCGCGCACCGGTTGCGCCTCGACCCTCGCGTTCGAGCTCAGCCACGCCGGACAGCGGCTGGTCGTCAACTGCGGGGGCGCGGCGGCTGCCGGGGGCTTGATGCCGGTGCGGCTCGAGCAAGGCCTGCGCGCCACCGCGGCGCATTCGACGCTGACGCTCGACGACGCCAATTCGACCGCGATTCTGATCAACGGGCGAATCGGTGCAGGGGTGCGCGAGGTCGAGATCGACCGGCGCATGCTCGGCGGCGAGAAGCAGGCCGGCGCGACCCGGCTAGAGGCCAGCCACGACGGCTATGCCGCGCGCTATGGCCTGACCCATCGCCGCATCCTGATCCTGCGCGACGACGGCAGCGAGCTGCGCGGCGAGGACCTGCTGGTCCCCGCGGGGAGCAAGGGCAAGCGCGGCAAGGTGAGTTTCGCGATTCGCTTCCACCTCGGCCCTGGGATCGAGGCCGGGCTGGCCGAGGACGGGCAGGGCGCGGGGCTGGCGCTGCCCGACGGTTCCTACTGGCAGTTCCGCGCCGCGACCGGGGCGCAGGTGACGCTCGAGGAGAGCATCTGGGCCGACGGCCAGGGCCGCCCGCAGCCGATCCAGCAGCTGGTCGTGCAGGGGATGGTCTCGCGCGGCGGGGGCAACTTCGCCTGGCTGCTCAAGAAGATGGGGTGACATTCAGGTGAGCGACGTGACGATCCGCCGGTCGCTGCTTTCGGTGTCCGACAAGGCCGGCTTGGCCGAGCTGGGGCAGGCGCTGGCGAGCAGAGGCGTCGAGCTGGTCTCGACCGGTGGGACCGCCAAGGCGCTGCGCGAGGCGGGGCTGGCGGTGCGCGACGTGTCCGAGCTTACGGGCTTTCCCGAAATGATGGACGGCCGGGTCAAGACGCTTCACCCCAAGGTCCACGGCGGGCTGCTTGGCGTGCGCGACGACCCCGCCCACGCCGCGGCGATGGCCGAGCACGGCATCGACGCGATCGATCTGGTGGTGGTCAACCTCTACCCGTTCGAGGCGACGGTGATGAAGGGCGCGAGCCGGGCCGAAGTCATCGAGAACATCGACATCGGCGGGCCGAGCATGGTCCGCTCGGCCGCCAAGAACCACGCCTTCGTCACCATCGTCACCGATCCCGCCGACTACCCGGGGCTGCTCGCCGAACTCGCGGGCAACGAGGGCGCGACCGGCCTCGCCTTCCGCAAGCTGATGGCCGCGCGCGCTTTCGCTGCGACCGCCGCCTACGATGCGATGATCAGCCAGTGGTTCGCTTTCGTCGACCAGCAGCAATTGTTCCCCGAAATGCTCGCGGTGACCGGGCAGCGCAAGGCCGAGCTGCGTTACGGCGAAAACCCGCACCAGCGCGCCGCGCTTTACCTGCCCAAGGGGCCGCACGGCAGGGGCATTGCGCAGGCCGAGCAGGTTCAGGGCAAGGAGCTTTCGTATAACAACTACGCCGATGCCGACGCCGCGCTCGAACTCGCCGCCGAGTTTAGAGGGCAGGACCCGGCGGTGGTGATCGTCAAACACGCCAACCCCTGCGGGGTGGCGCAGGCGGGCAGCCTGCTCGAAGCCTGGCACGGCGCGCTCGCCTGCGACGACGTGTCGGCCTTCGGCGGGATCGTCGCCACCAACGTTGCGCTCGACGGGGCAACCGCCGAGGCAATCTGCGCGATCTTCACCGAAGTGGTGGTCGCCCCCGCCGCCGACGAAGCCGCGCGCGCCCATTTCGCCAAGAAGAAGAACCTGCGCCTGCTGCTCACCGGCGACCTCCCCGATCCGCGGCGCGGCGGCTTGGCGATCAAGCCGATCACCGGCGGGCTGCTGGTGCAGAGCCGCGACAACGGGACGATCGGTTTGGCCGATCTCAAGGTGGTGACTAAGCGCCAGCCCACCGAACAGGAACTCAAGGACTGCCTGTTCGCCTGGACCGTCGCGCGCCACGTCAAGTCGAACGCGATTGTCTATGCCAAGGATGGCGTCACCGCCGGGATCGGCGCGGGCCAGATGAACCGCCGCGATTCGTCGCGCATCGCCGCGCTGAAGGCGGCCGAGGCGGCGGCAAAGTTCGGCTGGGCGGCTTCTCGCACCGTCGGCAGCGCGGTCGCCTCGGACGCCTTCTTCCCATTCGCCGATGGCCTGCTCGCCGCCGCCGAAGCGGGCGCGACCGCGGTGATCCAGCCGGGCGGATCGATTCGCGACGACGAAGTGATCGCCGCCGCCGACGCTGCGGGCCTCGCGATGGTCTTCACCGGGATGCGTCATTTTCGGCACTGAGCATCGGTTCGTCGCAGCGCCCGCGCGGTTCGTCGCGAGTGGTGGCGGACGGCCGTAACATTCACTTGGCGGTAAGCGAAACAGCGGCATGAGCACCGCCGACGAAACCTTTGCGAGCCAAGCGACCGACCATGGGCCTGTTCAAATCCGACCTCTACCGCTCTTTCGCGATCGGCTTCGCGCTGGGCGCGCTGGCGCTGGTCGCGACGATGGACAACCCGCCGCAGGTCGCGCCGAGCGCTTTCGCCGCCTCGGTCCAGTGAGCCGCCGCGCCGCGGGTTTGATCTTCGCCGCGCTGCTCGCGGCCTGCCAGCAACCCGCGGCCGAGGCCGCCGAGCGCACCGTGCTCGCCCCCGCCGCCGCGCGCCAGTCGGCCGAACCCGCCGGGCTCAAGACCGCGGTCTTCGCCGGCGGCTGCTTCTGGGGGGTCGAGGGCGTGTTCAGCCATGTCCAGGGCGTGACCAGCGCGGTTTCGGGCTATCACGGCGGCTCGCGCGCCGATGCGACCTACGAGCGGACGGGTAACGGCACGACCGGCCACGCCGAAGCGGTGCGGGTGACTTACGATCCGCGCGTGGTCCGCTACGACCAACTGCTGCGGATATTCTTTTCGGTCGCGACCGACCCGACTCAGCTCAACCGGCAAGGGCCCGACGTCGGCAGCCAGTATCGTAACGCGCTGGTCCCGTTGAGCGACGAGCAGCGCCAGGTCGCCGCCGCCTATCTCGCCCAGCTCGACGCAGCCAACACCTGGGGTCGCCGCACCGTTACCCGAATCGAGGCCAACCGCGGCTTTTTCCCGGCCGAAGCCTATCACCAGGACTTCATGCGCAAGAACCCGAACCACGGTTACATCCAGGCCTGGGATCTGCCCAAGGTCCGCGCCCTCAAGGTGCGGTTTCCAGGGTTCTACAAGCCAAGCTTCACAATCGGATAATGCGTTGACCGGGTCCAGCAAGCTGGCCCCTCGCACGGCACCGGCCCGCTCCCCCGCCCGACCACCCAGAACCTAGGGTTTTCCTATGGG
>JBOHIC010000280.1:0-3159 GCA_050725835.1 Novosphingobium sp. | reverse complement strand
GGCTACGACGGGCGGGTCAGCTCGCCGGTGCTCGAAGCCGCTCTGGTCGCAGGGCTCAACGCCAGCGGGATCGACGCGGTGCGGATCGGGATGGGGCCGACCCCGATGCTCTACTACGCCGAAGCCTCAGCCGAAGACGTGGACGGCGGCATTCAGATAACTGGCAGCCACAATCCCGCCGATTACAACGGCTTCAAGATGGTATTTCGGGGCCGACCGTTCTTCGGCGCGGATATCTTGGCGCTCGGCGCGATGGCCGCCGCGGGCGATTGGGACGCCGGACAAGGCGGCAGCGAAAGCCGCGCGGTGCTCGGCGCCTATATCGACCGCTTGCTCGAAGGTCTCGCCGGGATCGGGCGCGACCGGCTCGCCGCCTTGCGGATCGGCTGGGACGCCGGAAACGGCGCCGCGGGACCGGCGCTCGAGGCGTTGACTGCGAAACTTCCCGGCGAACACCATCTGCTTTTCACCCAGGTCGACGGCACGTTTCCGAACCATCATCCGGATCCGACCGAGGAGAAGAACCTCGCCGATCTGAAAGCGCTGGTCGCGGCCAAGCGACTCGATTTTGGCGTGGCTTTCGACGGTGACGGTGACCGGATCGGCGCGGTCGACGGCGCGGGAAGGGTGATCTGGGGCGACCAGCTGCTCATGATCTTCGCCGAGGACCTGCTGCGCTCCGTTCCCGGAGCTACGATTATCGCCGATGTGAAGGCGAGCCGGGCTCTATTCGAGCAAGTCTCAAGGCTGGGTGGACGGCCGCTTATGTGGAAAACCGGACACAGCCTGATTAAATCCAAAATGAAGGAAACAGGCGCGCCGCTCGCGGGCGAGATGAGCGGCCACGTGTTCTTCGCGCATGGATACTACGGCTTCGACGACGCGCTCTACGCCGCGATCCGGCTGATCGCGGCCTCCGCCCGGCTGGGCAAGAGCGTCACCGAACTGCGCGGCGCAATGCCCGCGCTGGTCAACACGCCCGAGTTGCGTTTTCAGGTCGACGAAGCCCGCAAGTTCGCGGTGGTCGGCGAGGTCGCCGCGCGCCTCGCGGCGGCCGGGGCCGAGGTCGATGCCACCGACGGGGTCCGTGTCTCCACCCCCGACGGCTGGTGGCTGCTGCGCGCCTCGAACACCCAGGACGTGCTGGTCGCGCGCGCCGAAAGCACCGACCAGGCCGGGCTCGACCGGCTGCTCGCCCAGATCGACGCGCAGCTGGCGGCATCAGGGCTCGAGCGCGGCGCGCAAGCGGGACACTAGCCTCAAATCATCAGCGCCGGGTCGTTGCCGTCATCCACCGGCAGGCCCGCTTCGCGCCACGCCTTCATCCCGCCGTCGAGCGCGACCGCGCGGCGGAAGCCGAGGGTGCGCAGGGTGGCGGCGGCGAGGGTCGAGATCTTGCCGAACTCGCAGACGGTAAGGATTTCGACGTCGGGGTCGGGGAAATGCTCGTCGACCTTGAGTTCGAGCTGGCCGCGGGCGAGGTGACGCGCCCCGGGGATGCGCCCGCGCGACCAGGCCTCGCGCTCGCGCACGTCGAGCACGACGAAATCGTTGCGCCGCGCCTCGAGCCGGGCGGCGAGCTCGTCCATCGCCATGAACGGGATTGCCGCCGCGGCGCGCTCAAGCAGCTGGCGCACGGTGGTCCCGCCCGCGATATTGGTGCGCAGCGCTTCGGTCAGGTGGATCGGCATGGCGAGGTCGAGCGAGCGCATCATCGCGATGAATTCGCCGCGCTCGGTGGTTTGCAGCCGGCGGTTATCGGCGCGCTCCGCGCCGATCGTCGAATGGCCCTTGTCGAGATAGTCGTGCGCGGGGAACACCTGGGTCTCGTCGGGCAGTGCCAGCAGCTTGCCGAACAGGCTGTCGTAAAGCGCCTCGGGATCGCCGGTGGGCAGGTCGGTGCGCCCGGTGCCGCCGATTAGAAGCGTGTCGCCGGTGAAGACCTTGCCCGGCAGTAGCACGCAGACCGAATCGGCGGTGTGCCCCGGGGTGTGGAGAAACTTGAGGCGGAGGCTGCCGAGCGCCAGCTGGTGCCCGTCGTCGACGCGCAGGTCGACGTCGCCCGCGCCGCCGGCGCGGTGCATCACGATCGGCGCGGCGCAGCGCTCGCGCAGCGCCCGCGCGCCCGAGAAATGGTCGGCGTGGGTGTGGGTCTCGATCACGTAACGCAGGTGCAGGCCTTCGCGCGCGAGCAATCCGGCGGTGCGCTCGACCTGGCCGAGCGCGGGATCGATCACCGTCGCCGCCCCGGTTTCGGGGCAGCCGATGACATAGGATCGGCAGCCGCCGTCGGGAATCGTATGGAAGTGCATCGCACGCCCTCCTGCGCGCGGCGATGATGCGCCCCCGGCGCGCCTGGCGCAACCGCGGCGGTGCGCACCAAGCGATTGACCCGCCGCACCAAAAGTGGTCCGCTGCGCCTCCCTGATCAACAGAGGGGGGCTAGTGACATGGATAAGAACTTTGCGGTTTCCGACCTGACCAGCTTCGACAAGCTGATCGCGCCCAAGGTGCTCAAGATCGTTTACTGGATCGGCCTGGCCGGCATCGCGGTGGCGTGCCTGCTGTCGTTCGTAGGCGCGCTCGGGATGCTGCAATACAGCGCCTCTATGGCGCTCGGGACGATGCTGTTTTCGGTGCTCGGCTTTGCCTTCGGAGTGCTGTTCTGGCGCATCCTGATCGAGATCTACATGGTCTTCTTCGGGATCTACGATCGCCTCGGCGAAATCAAGGCGACGCTCGAAGCCAAGCCCTGAGCGCGGCGCCGGCCTTTGCCGATAGCGCGGGCCGACCGATCGCCTAAATAGGGGCAGATGGCCGCAGCGCCCTTGCCCCGATCGCTCGAAACCTGGTTCGCCGGCCGCGGCTGGCGGGTGCGCGCGCATCAACACGCCATGCTCGCCGCCGACGATGCGCGCCGGCACGCGCTGCTGGTCGCCGATACCGGCGCGGGCAAAACGCTCGCCGGGTTTCTCCCGACGCTCGCGGCGTTCAGCCCCGAGCGGCTGAACGGCAGCGCTCCGCCCGATGGGCTCCACACGCTCTATGTCTCGCCGCTGAAGGCTCTCGCGCACGACGTCCAGCGCAACCTGATGACGCCGATCGAAGAGCTCGGCCTGCCGATAATGGTCGAGACCCGCAGCGGAGACACGCCGTCCG
>JBOHIC010000279.1:0-45470 GCA_050725835.1 Novosphingobium sp. | reverse complement strand
GTCACCGCCTTGCGATCGAGCTTTAGCTCGCGTGGATCCTCGAACTCGTCCGCGTCGACGTTGGCCGCGCCCCAGCGCAAGTGCAGCGTCGATCCGGCGGGGACTTCGACCCCCTGGAACACCTCGTCGCGGGTTGTGACACGAGTCGACAAGCCCTGCGTCGGCGATCGCAGCCGCATTCCCTCCTCGGTGAACGGGCGAACCTGATCGCGGTTGCGTTTGAGGCGGCCGAACAGCCCCGGCGTTTCGCAGACGAGCTGCGCCTGTTCCTCGAGCGCGTATTGCGTGGTCTCGAGCCCGCCGATTACCATCGCGTAAACAATCCCGTTGATCTCGTCGTCGCCGAGCTTGCGGTCGAGCGCCTTGTAGGTGACCCGGGTCAGGAAGCTGATCATGTCGTCGCGCGGCCGCGCCCGCTTCTCGCGAACCTGGTCGCGGACATAGTCGGAGAACCCCGCGAGCAGGCGAAACTTCTCGCCGGTCTGCTCGGGGGTCAAGATGTTGTTGTGCCCGCAGCCGTGCACGTAAGACATCACTTGCGCGCCGCCCCAGATCGCCAGCTGTGGAATGTCCTCGAGCGGAAAGCCAAGGACCGTCGCCATCGTCCGCTGCGGCAGCGGCCTGGCGAACGCGTCGATGAAGTCCACTTCCTTCGCGACCGCCATCGCGTCGAGCAGGTCCTCGACGTGGCCCGCGATCATCGCCTCATGCCGCTTCGCGCCGGGTCCGACCCACGGGTCGGTCAGCTCCTGGCGATGCGCACGCCACAGCTCGGGCGTGGGGCGGAGCGCGACCATCGATTGCACCATCGCGTCGAGATCGGGCATCTCTCGCGCGAGATTCCCTGTTTGCGCGATCTGCGCGAGCAGCAGCGACAGCGTCGGGGTGAATCGCTCCCAGTCGCGGACCACGCTGGCGACGTCGGCGTATTTGGTGAGGATGAACGCGTCGCGATCGGGGGTCAGTCCCTGTCCGGGCAGCCGCACCACCGGCGCTTCGTCGTGGAGGATCGCATAGGCCTCGTACCAATGCTCCGCCGCGCCCGCGCCGAACAGGTCGACATCGCCGAGCGAGCGTGGGCAGGCCATCGCGCTCAGATCGTGGTTCGCGTGTCGCTGCATTCCCGGGTCCGTCTATCGAATCTGTCAATTGTCCGCGCGGCGTTGTCGCCCCACCGTGACGACAATAACCATGCGCATTTTTAGGAGGCCGGATTGAGCCGCATCGCCAAGCTGGCCAGCGAAGACTGGGATCCCCGCCTGCGCGAAGCAGTGCGGCCCGACCAGCTCAGCGACCTCGAACAGGGGCTGACGCGGTTTTTCGCGCACTGTCCCGAGCAGGCGCTCGGGCTGTTGGGGTTCGGCCGCGCGCTCAAGGTCCACCGAAACCTGCCCGAACGGCTGGTCGAATTGGTCCGGCTGCGCATCGCCTTCTTCAACCAGTGCCGCAGTTGCATGGCGATCCGCTATGCCGACGCGGTCGAAGACGGTGTGACCGAGGGCCTGGTCTGCTCGCTCGAACGCCCGCAGGAAGCCTCCGAATTGAGCGATGCCGAAAAGGCCGCGATCCGCTTTGGCGAGCTGATGGCGACCGATCACCTGGCGATCGGCGACGATACTTTCGCCGAACTGCGCCGCCACTTCAACGAGGCCGAGATCGTCGAGCTGGGGATGACTTGCGCCTTCTTCGTCGGCTTCGGCCGGCTCGCCGCGACCTGGCACATGGTCGAGGACTTGCCTGCGGCCTTCCAGACCGCCGAGAACATCGCCCCTTGGGGCCAGGAAAAAGTGCAGGTGCGCTGATGGCTACCGAGGCGCTCGCCAAGGCCGCGCCGGCGGTCAACCTGTTCGATCCGGCGCTCCAGCAGTGTCCCTACGATGCCTACAAGACGCTGCGCGACGAGGCGCCGGCGTACAACATCCCGGGCACCGACATCTGGGTGGTCAGTCGCTACGACGACGTCCGCCGGGTGCTGACCGACCCGATGTCGTTCCCGAGCAGCGCCGAGAAAGGCGGTTTCCGCGCCGGAGACGGAACGATCGAGCGCGGGCTCAAGGTTGCGGCGCGGTTCGAGGAGAAAGGCTGGCTGCCAGCCCCCACGCTCGCCGGGCGCGACGATCCCAACCACAAGCAGATGCGCGCGATGTTCAACGAGGCGTTCAAGCCGAGCCGGATCAAGGAGATCGACCCGCGGGTCGAGACCCTCGCCTACGAGCTGATCGACAGCTTCCTCGCCGATGGCCATTGCGAGTGGGTCGGCCAGTTCTGCGTGCCGCTGCCGCTGTTCATCATCGGCGAGCAGATGGGCGCGCCGCGCGAAGACATGTGGCAAATCAAGCGCTGGACCGACGCCTTCTTCCAGCGCATCTCGTTCATGCTCGCCGAGGACCGGCACCTGGAAATGGTCGATCGCGAGATCGAAGCGCAGCACTATTTCCAGCCGATCTTCGAGCGCCTCCGCAAGCAGCCCGACGGCTCGCTGATCAGTGTGCTGGTCAACACTGTAATCGAAGGGTGGGGCCGTACGCTCACCGACAACGAGCTCCACGCCGAGATGATGGCCGACACCTTCGTCGGCGGCAGCGAGACCACCACCAACGCGCTCGCCGCGGGGATGAAGCTTCTGATCGAGAACAAGGACGTCTGGCGCCAGCTCAAGAGCGATCCCGAACGCTACATGAAGACCTTCGTCGAGGAAGTCGTCCGGCTCGAATCGCCGGTGCAGAGCCTGATGCGGTTCTGCGCGGTCGATTCCGAGTTCGCCGGAACGAAGATCCCCGCGGGGGCGATGGTCAACGTCCGCTTCGCCGCCGCCAACCGCGACGAGCGGGCGTTCGAATGCCCCGAAACGCTCGACCTCGATCGGCCTCGCGCGGGGAGCCACATGGGCTTCGGCTCGGGCCCGCACCACTGCCTCGGCGCGCCGCTCGCCCGGCGCGAGCTGACCTGGGGGTTCACCGCGGTGGTCGACCGTTTCGAGGACATGTGGTTCGCACCGGGCAAGAACGATTTCGCGATCCGCCCGCACTTTTTGCTGCGCAGCATGGAAGCGCTGCACATCGAATTCGAGCCGAGGAAGCGCTGATCGTGGCCACCACGATGGACCAGCCGGCGGGGCGGATCGACCGGACCAAGCTCCCCGAGCCGGAGCTTTCGAGCGGCCCGATCGGGGGCGAACGCTATTGGTCGCGCGAGTTCATGCAGGCCGAGTGGGAACAGATCTGGACCAAGGCCTGGCTGATCGGCGGGCTGGTCGAACAGGTCCCCAATCCGGGCGATTTCTTCACTTACGAGATCGGCCGCGAATCGATCCTCGTCACCCGCGCCGGCGACGGCAAGGTCCGCGCGTTCTACAACGTTTGTCCGCATCGCGGAAAGCAGCTGGTCGAAGCGGAACAAGGCCACGCCACGCGCATCGCCTGCGCTTATCACGGCTGGCGTTTCAAGCCCGACGGCGAACTCAATTTTGTCCCCTGCGGCGAGGATTTCGCCGGCGGATCGCCGTGCGGCAAGGTTGGGCTGGCGGAAGTGCACTGTGAGACCTTTGCCGGCTTCGTCTGGGTCAACCTCGATCCCGCCGCGCCGCCGCTCGCCCAGCATCTCGGCCCGATTGCGGCTCAGATCGAATGCTACCGGATGGAGAACATGCGCCGCACCCATTGGGTGACGCTCGACGGCGATTTCAACTGGAAGTGCGTGCAGGACAATTTCAATGAGAGCTACCACCTGCCCTTCGTCCATCCCGGAACGCTTTATGTGATGGAGCAGAACTACAAGGACTGCCAGTTCGACCTCTATGCCCCGCACGGCCATGCGCGGATGCTGATGCCCGGCTCGCGCCCGTCGAGGGCCCTGCGCGGCCAGACCGACACGGTGCTCGAGGCATTGGGCCGCGAGCTGCGCTACTGGGGACTCGATCCGGAAGACTTCCGCGCCGATCCGATGGCGATCCGCCCGGCGCTGCAGCGGGTCAAACGCGAGCGCGGGGCGGAGAAGGGCTATGACTACGCCCGCTTCCACGACGACCAGCTGACCGATCACTATCACTACACCGTGTTCCCCAACATCAGCTTCAGCCTCAAGCCCGACGGCTGCATCTGGCTGCGCGCCGATCCGCACCCGACCGATCCCGAAGCTTGCGTCTTCGACATGTGGTATTTCACCTGGTTCCCCGACGGGAAGACCGACTATTACAGCTACGCGATGGCCGAGGCGGTCGACCTTTCGAAGCCGGTCGAGCACTTGCGCGGCAAGGTCGGCGAGCTGAGCTGCGGCCCGGCGATCGACCAGGACGTGGCGATCTGGTCGAGCCAGCAGCGCGGGCTGCGTTCGCGCGGCTATGCGGGCGGGCATCTCTCGGGGCAGGAATCGCGGGTGCGCTTTTTCCACGACACCATCGACCGCTGGCTGACGGGATGAGCGGTCAGGCTGCGTTCGCCGGTGCGGCGGCGCGGCCGGCGATGTAGCCGAAGGTTATCGCTGGGCCGAGCGTCCCGCCGGCGCCGGCATAGACCCCGCCGGTCGGGCAGGCGATCGCGTTGCCGGCGCCGTAAAGCCCCGGGATCGGTGCGCCGTCGTGGCCGAGGATGCGCGCGTTTGCATCGGTCTGCGGCCCGCCGTTGGTGCCGAGCATGCCCATGCGGATTTCGACCGCGAAGAACGGCGGCTGTTCGAGCGCGCCGAGCGTAACCGCCGCGCCGTTGCGCGAACGGTCGCCGTAGAAATGATCGTAGGCGCTGGTCCCGCGGGCGAAATCGGGATCGTGACCGTCGCGGGCAAATCGGTTGAATCGATCGACCGAGGCGACCAGCGCCTCCCCGTCGATCCTGAGCTGATTGGCCAGCTCGACGAGGGTATCGGCGCTGGCGATCCAATCGGGCAGCGGATCGCCGGGCATGACCGTGCCGACCGGATTGCGCGCGCGATGCTGCGAGTCGAACACCAGCCAGGCGGGCTGGTTGGGATAGGCATAGCTCTGCGGATCGAAAGCGTGGAACGCGCCGGCCAGCGCCGAATAGTTTGCCGCCTCGTTGCAGAAGCGCTTGCCGGCGCGGTTGACCATCAGCGAATGCGGCACCGTCCGCTCGATCAGCACTGGGGCGGCGCGTTGTTCGCCGCCGGGCCAGCGATCGCCCGGCGGAGCGAGGGTGGGCGCCCACCACGCGCTGGTCATGTTGCCGAGCCGGGCCCCCGCCGCCATCGCCAGCGCCAACCCTTCGCCGCACGCGGTCGGCGGCGAGGCGGGGGTGTCCGCAGGGCCGCGCAGGAAGGTCCGGCGCAAGTCGGCGTCCCACTCGAAGCCGCCGGTGGCGACGATCACGCCGCTGCGGGCGCGCAGCTTGAACGGCGCGTCGCCTTGCTCGCCTTCGATACCGCAGACCCGCCCGTCCTCCATCGTCAGCCGCCGGGTTTGGACGCCGAGCTGCGGCTCGATACCGCGATCGAGACAGGCCTTGAGCAGCCGGCCGACCATCGCCTGGCCAAAGCCGCGCTCGTCCGCCGCGATGCGGCGCTGCAGTTCCACCGGCGGGACCATTCCGCTGCCGCCACCGAGCGGGGTTTCGCGCAGCATCATCGGCTTGAGTTCTTCGATCGCGTAGATCCGCGCGGCCCAATCGCCGAGTTCGCCCAACGCGAACAGGTCGTGGTCGAGCGCGCGCCCGCCTTCGGGCTTGGCCCCCGGGCGGTCGAGGTAATAGTCCGGGTATCCGGCGAGCAGCGAAACCCGCAGCGCGTCGATCCCTTCGAGGAAAGCCAGCGCCTCCGGCCCGCAATCGACGAAGGCTTCGAGTACGTCTTCGCGCAGGTCGCCGTGATCGAGCGCGCGGAAATAGGCGAGGGCTTCCTCGCGGCTGTCGGCGAGGCCCGCAGCGCGTTGGCGCGGGTTGTTGGCGGTCCAGATGACCCCGCCCGAGATCGCCGAAGTCCCGCCGATGCGGTCGAACCGTTCGATCACCCGCACATCGGCGCTGCCCTCGTGCGCAGCGAGCGCCGCGGTGAGTCCCGCCGCGCCGGTTCCCAGCACGATGACATCGCAGACTTCGGTCATTTCGGGTGCTCGATTCAGCCGCCCTTCGGCGCCATCGCTGCACCCACTGATCGCTCGATATCCACCGCTTGGGGATTGCCGCGCAGGGTCAGTCCGCCGTTGGGCTGGAGGTTCTGCCCGGTGAGGAAGCACTCGTCGCCGCACAGCCAGACCGCAGCGTTGGCCACGTCCTGCGCGGTGTTGAGCCGGCCGAGCGGGTAGCGCGGCAGGAATGCATCGACCAGTCCCGGCACCTGAAAGCTCTGCGCGGTCATCGGCGATTCGGTGAAGGCCGGCGAGATCGTGTTGGCGCGGATGCCGTACTGGCCATAGTCGTTGGCGACGCAGCGGATCAGCGCCTCGGCCCCGGTCTTGGTGCCGATATAGGCGGCGTGGTTGTTGATCAGCGCCTTGGTGGTCGCCGACGACAGTGTGATCAGCGAGCCGCCCGATGGTTCCTGCGCGACCATCTTCTCGATGAACGCCTGGAGGAAGTGGTGCACCCCGACGAACTGCAGTGCGACGATGCCGGCGAGTTCCTCCTCGGTGATTTCGGTGAAGCTCTTGAGCAGGCCCCAGCCGGTGGTGTTGATCGCGGCATCGACCCGCCCGAGCTTGGCTATTGCGGTATCCGCCAGCGCCCGCACTTCGGCGCGGCTGGTGATGTCGCACAGCGCGTAGTGACCGCCCAACTCTTCCGCCAGCGCGCGCAGCGGGTCTTCCTTGCGCCCGGCGACGAGCACGGTCGCGCCCTCGCTGGCGAATGCGCGCGCCATCACCTGGCCCATGTTGCCCGGCGAGGCCGCGCCCAAGATCACCGCTTGCTTGCCGTCGAGCCGTCCCATGCGCCTGCTCCCGAAGTGCTATGCCGCAGGCAGTCTAGGCGCGCTTGGGCCGGCGCGCCCTTCCCAAAAGTGTCCATTGCCGCGAGCCGGCCCGGCGACGATAGCCGCTGCCCAAGGAGACCCGCGCGATGTTCACCGGACCGCTCGAAGACCGCATCGCCATCCGCGAGCTGCACGAGACTTATGCCGACGCAGTGGTCCGCGCCGATGCCGAGGACTGGAGCAAGGTCTGGACCGAGGACGCCGAATGGACCCTGATGGGCACCACGGTCAGTGGCCGCGACGCGGTCGTCGCGTTTTGGAAGCAGGCGATGGGCGGGCTCGATGCGGTGAGCTTCCACTGCATCCCCTCGATGACCGCGATCGACGGCGATCGCGCCACGGGCCGCTGCCAGACCCAGGAGTACATGCGGGTCAAAGACGGCACCACGCGCGCCATCGGCGGGCTCTATGAGGACGAGATGATCAAGCGCGACGGCGTCTGGAAATACACCAAGCGGGTGTATCGGATCGTCGCCGAGCATACCCCACCCGCGGAGTGACCATGGCCAAGATTTTGATTTCCGCGCAGATCGACGTCGAACCCGCCGGGCGCGAGCAGGCGCTCAAGAGCGCGCAGCCGTGGATCGACGGGGCGCTCGCGCAGCCGGGGTGCCTCCACTACGATTGGAGCGCGGACCTCAACAATTCCTCGCGGATCAACGTGTTCGAGGAGTGGGAGAGCGAAGATGCGCTCGCCGCACACTTCGCCGGGCCGCAATATGCCGGGATGCTCGCGCACATCGGCCAGAGCGGGCTGCAGGGGGCGGTCAGCCGCAAATACCGCGTCGATGCCGAAAGCGCGGTTTACGGCGCGGACGGCAAGCCCACGCCCGAATTCGACTAAATCTCGAGCAGCTGCTTGCCGCGATTGGCGCCGCTGAACAGACGTTTCAGCGTGTCGGGCGCGTTGTCGAAACCATGCTGGATATCCTCGCGGTAGGCTAGGCGACCCTCGTCGACGAACCGCTCCAGCCGTTTGCGGATTGCGGGAAACTCGCTCGCCCAGTCGAGCACGATAAACCCCGCCATCGTCGCGCGGCGAAATACCAGGTTGAAGTAATTCTGCGGCCCGGCGGGCAGCGATCCGGTTTCGTAGCGGCTGATTCCGCCGCAGATCACCACCCGCGCACTGGTGGCGATGCGTCCCAGCATGTCGTTGAGGATCGCCCCGCCGACGTTGTCGAAGATCACGTCGATCCCGCCCGGGCAATGCTGTTTGAGCTGATCGCGGATGTCGCCCGCCTTGTAGTCGATCGCGGCGTCGTAGCCGGCTTCCTCGACCAGCCAGGCGCACTTGTCCTTGCCCCCGGCGATGCCGACCGCGCGGCAGCCGGCGATCTTGGCGAGCTGGCCGACGATCGAGCCGGTCGCCCCCGCCGCGCCGGAGACGACGACGGTATCCCCCGCCAGCGGCCGGCCGACCTTGAACAGCCCGCAATAGGCGGTGAGGCCCGTAGTGCCGAGCACCGAAAGCACCGCGGTCGGCGGCAGATCGGTCTCGACCTTGGTCAGATCGCGCCCGTCGCTGACCAGGTATTCGGTCCAGCCGGTGGTGCCGAACACCAGATCGCCGACCGCGAAACGCCCGCCGTTGCTCGCCAGCACCTCGCCGATCCCGCTGCCGCGCATGACCTCGCCGAGCGCCATCGGCGCGACATAGTCGGCGATGTTTTCCATCCAGCCCTTCTGCGCCGGATCGAACCCAAGCCAGCGCAGCTTGACCAACATCTCGCCCGGTCCGGGATCGGCCAGCTCGGTTTGGGTAAGCTTGAAATCGCCGTCCTCGATCCCGCGCCCGCGCGGGTGTCCGTTGAGCAGCCACTGGCGGGTGGTGGTCGGCATGGGCGCGTTCCTCTTGGTCAGGAAGCGGCGTAAGCGCCGCGGTAGAGCGCGCTGTCGGCCGAATAGTAGTTGCAGTGGAATCCGGGCGGCACCCGGAAGGGGATTTCGACCGTCGCTACCGGACCGGCGGCGATGTCCATCGCCGCAAAGATGGCGAGCTCGCTCACCGGCGAATCGGCGCGGTGGACCAGGGTCATGGCATAACCGTCGCCCTCGTCTTTGGCGCCGACCCGCGGGGCGAATACCAGCTCGCCCGCCGAGACGCCGTTGCCGAAGTGCCAGATGTCTTCGGCCCCGGTGACGGTGTCGAGCCGCAGCACGGCATCCATTCCGTCGACCCGTCCGTCGCGCGAATTGAGGTTGATGTTGCCGAAGACCTGGCGGGTCTTGCGGGTCATCATCCGGTCGTCGGGGCGCGGGAACTGGACGTCGCGGTCGTTGATCGTCTCTTCCTTGATCCAGGCGGTGTTGGCGCGCGGGTCGATGGTCCAGCGGCGCAGCTCCTGGCGGCTTTCGGCGTGGGTCTTGCGGACCCCGTCCTGGTTGGGGAACAGCGCGGTGCAGTCGGCCGCGGCGACGTCGGCGACGATCTTGCCGTCCTCGTCCTCCCACACGTTGCATTCGTGGAACATGTGGCGCGGATCGTATTCGAACCAGCGGACATCCTCGGCGCGGCCCTCGCGCGGCATGATCGCCAGCTTGGTCGGGCGCCCGTCGACCCAGGCGGTCATCGGCCCGCCGGCCATGAACCGCTGGAGGTCACTGTCGATCGGGATCACCGGGAACACCACCCAGTTCTCGGTGGCGAAGAAGGTGTGCATCATCGCCATGTGCGGCAGCGGCACGATCTCGCGCTTCTTGACGCTGCCGTCGGCGCGGATGACGTCGTAGCGCAGCTCGGGCGCGCCCATCGGGCCATTGATCCCCGCGCCGATGTTCATCATTTCGCCGGTGGCGTGGTCGATCGTCGGGTGCGCGCTGAAGGTGGTGGTGATGGTCCCGCCGTAGTCGTGCTCGCCGCAGGTGCCGAGCGTGCGCGGGTCGAGTTCGACCGCGGGCGCGCCTTCCATCAGCGCCAGAACTTTGCCGCCGTGGATCACGACATTGGTGTTGGCGGTGTTGTAGCGCTTGCCCGCCACCGAAGGATCGCCGGTCATCGGGTTGCCGAACATGCCGAACAATCGCTTGCCCGCGGCTTGCTCCAGCTCGAACTTTTCGGTCCGAACCCAGCGGTTGCGCATGCCGACGCGGCCCTCGCCGATCTCGAAGGCGTAGACCATGCCGTCGCCGTCGAACCAGTGATAGTCGCCCTCGCGCGGGGGGTAGAGCGTCTCGGGGCCGTTGCGCAGGAACACCCCGGCGAGATCGCTGGGCAGATCGCCGCGCACGAACAGGTCGGGCGCGGTGGCCTCGAACCGCTGCGGCGCGTGGTGCCCGGAAAGATAGGGATGCTCGAAAAACGCCTGGGCCATGGTGGATTCCTCCGCTCGCCCTAGTGCCGGATCGGGCGCGGCGCATCAGCTAGCAAATTCAAGCAGAGGCAAACGCCGCGCGCACGCGCATAAGGGTCGGGATCGATCCGGAGCTGAGCCATGGCCCTATCCACCCATCGCACCTTCTGCCGCTTTTGCCACGCCAACTGCGCGATGCTGGCGGATGTGGAGGATGGCAAGGTCGTCGCCGTGCGCGGCGATCCCGACGATCCGATCTATGCCGGCTACACCTGCCTCAAAGGGCGCGAGCTGCCCGACAGCCACAATGCGCCGCATCGGCTGATCCACAGCCTGGTGCGCGGGGCCGATGGTGAGTTCGCCGAGACCGCGATGCCCGAGGCCTTGGCCCATGTCGCCGAGACCCTGCGCGGGATCATCGACGAGCACGGCCCGAACGCGGTGGCGATCTTCATGGGCTCGGGGGGCTATCAGAACAGCGCCGCCTGGGCCGCTTCTTACAGCCTCGCCCAAGCGATCGGCACACGCAATTTCTACACCTCGGTCACGCTCGACCAGCCGGCCAAGGTCTTCACTACCGCGCGCTACGGCAAATGGATGGCGGGGAGCAACACCTTCGCCGAGGCCGATGTCGCGCTGCTGATCGGCAACAACCCGATGGTCTCGCACTATTCGCCGCCGGGCGGGGTGCCGCCGTTCAGCCCCTCGCGCCGCATCCGCGACCGGCAGCGGGAGGGACTCAAGCTGATCGTCGTCGACCCGCGCGAGAGCGATGTGGCTTCGCTCGCCGACATCTTCCTGCCGGTGAAGCCGGGCGAGGACCCGGCGCTGCTCGCCGGCATGCTCAACGTGATCTTCGCCGAGGAGCTTTACGACCGCAATTTCGTCGCAGCGCATGTCGATGGGGTGGCCGAATTGCGCGAAGCGGTCGCGGCCTTCACGCCCGATGTCGCTGCTGCGCGTGCGGGAGTCGACGCCGACCGGCTGATCGCCGCGGCGCGGATGTTCGCCAAGGCCGAGCGCGGCTGCGCGGTCACCGGCACCGGCCCCGAAATGGCCGGCCACGGCACCCTCACCGAATACCTCGTGACCTGCCTCAACGTCCTCTGCGCGCGGTTCAAGCAAGAGGGGGAGAAGGCGGCGATCCCGGGCGTGTTCACCACCCCGCAGCCGCCGCGGCGGGCGCAGGTAGGCCCACCGGTAGCGATGTTCGGGGCCGAGGGCATGAACAAGTCGCGCTTCCGCGGGCTCGGCCAGCTCGGCCTGGAGATGCCGTGCAACGTCCTCGCCGACGAAATTCTGACCCCCGGCGACGGCCAGGTGCGCGCGCTGATCTCGGTCGGCGGCAACCCCGAGGTCGGCTTTCCCAACCAGCTCAAGATGCGCCGCGCGCTCGATCACTTGGAAATGTTCGTCCAGGTCGATCCGTGGATGTCGGCGAGCGCCAAGCGCGCCGACGTGGTGCTCGCGCCCAGCCAATGCCTCGAGCGCGAGGACATCACCAACCTCTCCGAATGGTGGCACGAGCGGCCCTATGCGCGCTATGTCGAACCGGTGGTCGCCGCGCCCGGCGACGTGATCGACGAATACGAGATGGTCTGGCACATCGCCAAGCACCTCGGCCTGCAGCTCGAGCTCGCCGGCGGACCGCTGCCGATGGACGCCTGCCCGAGCAAGGAAACCTTCCTCGATCTGATGACCGCGGGCTGCATCGTCCGTCCGAGCCAGGTGCGCAAGGACCGGGTCGACGGCGCGGCGGTGATCTACGACGATCTCCACCCCGTTGTCACCGCAGCTGACCCCGCCGAAACCCACCGTTTCGATCTTGCCGCCGGGGACATGCCGGGCGCACTCGACCGCTACGGACGCGACGAAAGCCGCGCCGCCGGGTTCGATTTCCGTCTGATCTCGCGCCGCTCGAAGACCCGGTTCAACTCGATCGGTCATCCGCTCAAGAAGCTCCAGGCCAAGACCACCACCAACCCGGCCTATATCCATCCCGAAGACCTCGCCGCGCTGAGCATCGCGGAGGGCGAAATCATTGCGATCACCTCGCCCCACGCGACGATCCACGGGGTCGCCAAGGCCAGCGACAAGGTCCGCCGCGGGCTGATCTCGATGGCGCATGCCTATGGCGACAGCGAATCGGGCAAGCACAACGTCCGCGAAATGGGCAGTTCGACCAATCGCCTGACCAGCGACGAAGTCGATTTCGATCCGATCACCGGGCAGGCGCTGCAAAGCGCGATCCCGGTTCGCATCGCCGCCGCCTGAACTGGGAGCCTCCATGAGCCTGACCAATCGCCGCTTCATCCTGCAGCGCCGCCCTGTGGGCGATCCGGTTCCCGAAGACTTCGCGCTGATCGAGGAGCCGCTACCCGAGCTGTCCGACGGTCAGTTCCTGATCCGCAACCACTACGCCTCGCTCGATCCGGCGCAGCGCGGGTGGATGGACGACGCCGAAAGCTACATGCCGCCGATCCCGCTGGGCGCTTCGGTCCGCGCCTCGACCATCGGGGTGGTCGAGGCGAGCCGCGCCGAAGGCTTCGCGCCGGGGCAGTGGGTGATGGGGCTCAACGCGATCGAGGACTATTCGCTCGCCGCCGCGGGCGGGTTCACCCAGCCGATCGATCCCTGTGCGGTGCCGAGCGTGACCAATTACCTTTCGCTGTTCGGGGCGGTCGGGATGACTGCCTATTTCGGGCTGCTCGAAGTCTGCGCGCCCAAGCCGGGCGAGACAGTTCTGGTGACGGGCGCGGCGGGGGCGGTGGGGTCGATCGTCGGGCAACTCGCCAAGATCGCCGGTTGCCGCGCAGTGGGCATCGCCGGTGGGGCCGAGAAATGCGCGCGGCTGACAGAGCGATACGGCTTCGATGCGGCGATCGACTATCGCGGCAAGGACGAGGCGGCGCTGACCGCGGCAATTGCTGCGGCAGCACCGGGCGGCGTGGATGTGATCTTCGAAAACGTCGGCGGGGTGATCCTCGACGCCGGGTTGATGACCCTGAACATGGGCGCGCGCGTGGGCCTTTGCGGCCTGATCAGCGAGTACAACAGTCGAGAGCCGGTCGGCGCACGCAATCTGTGGCGGCTGATAGTCAAGCGCGCCTCGATCAGAGGTCTTCTGGTGATGGATTTCGTGACCCGGTTCGGCGAAGGCGCGGCGCAGATGGGGGCTTGGGCGGCGGAAGGCCGGCTGGTGGTCGACGAGCACGTCGATGAGGGGATAGAGAACGCTTATTCCGCCTTCATGCGCCTGTTTGCCGGGACCAACCAGGGCAAGATGATCCTCAAGCTCGCCTGATGCCGCGCGAGCTGGTGGTCCTGGCGGGTGGTCATCCCTACGAAGCCGAGCCTTTCGCGGAGATGCTGGCGAGCCTGGAAGGCTGGAACGTCACGCGTTTCGAGCACCCGGTGGCCGAGCGTTTGGTCGGCGAGGGCCGCGCCGCTGGGGCGGATGCGATGCTGTTCTATGATATGCCCGGCTACGACTTCGCCGATGGCCGCATTACCGCGCGCCCGCCCAGCGACGCGTTCAAACGCGCTATACTGGCGCGGTTTGCGACCGGTCGCGGCGCAGTGGCGATGCATCATGCCCTCGCCGGATGGGCCGATTGGCCCGAGTGGAGCGAACTGATCGGCGGGCGCTTTCTCTACCAGCCGGGGGAAGTGCGGGGCATTCAGAGACTGGACTCCGGCTACCGCCACGACGTGTCCTATCAGGCGGAAGTCGTTGCCGATCACCCGGTCACTACAGGGCTACCCCGCGCCTTCCCGATCGCCGACGAACTGTATCTGGCGCAGGTGTTCGAGGCGGACGTGGTGCCGCTGATCCGCGCCGAACACGATTTCGTCCTAGACAACTTCTATTCCGCTGCCGCCGCAGTCGCCGGGCGAATGTTCGACAATACCGACTGGGACCACCCGCCCGGCAGCGACCTGATCGCCTGGGCCAAGCGCGCGGGGAACGCCCAGCTGGTCTATCTCCAGTTCGGCGACGGGCCTTCGACCTATGCCGATCCGAACGTGCGGCGGGTGCTGGCCAACGCGCTCGATTTCGTGGCGGCACGCGCCTAGCAAATTGACTTATCGCCTCGCCGAACCGGCTGCGCTTAGAACAATCGGGCCAATCGAGAATCCGGACCCGTCTGAATGAACGAGCATACCAGCCTGTTTTCGCCGCAAACGCTGGTCGATCCGTTCGACTACTACCGCGACGCGCACGATGCCGGGACGACCATCGAGTTCATCCCCGAGATGAACTGCCACGTCGTTTACAGCTATGATCTGTGTTCGGACGCGACTGCGCGGCCCGGCGACTTCTCCAATGACTTCGGCGCCTTGATGGGCGCAGCCGACCCCGAGATCGACGCGATTCTCGCCGCCGGGTGGGACAATCCGCCGACCCTGCTGACCGCCGACGCGCCGGTCCACACGCGCAACCGCAAGCTGGTCAACCTCGCCTTCTCGGCGCCGCGCGTGAACGCGATCGAGCAGGACATGCGGGTCAAGTCGATCGAGCTGATCGAGGCCTTCGCCGACCGCGGCGAGTGCGAGTTCGTCAAGGACTTCGCGGTGCCGCTGCCGGTGGCGATGATCGCGCAGCAGATCGGGCTCGACAACGATCCGGCGCAGGTCAAGGACTGGTCCGACGCTGCGGTCGATCGCTTCAGCCAGATGATCGCGCGCGAACGCCAGCTCGAATGCGCGCACAAATTCGTCGAATACCAGACCTACATGAAGGCCAAGATCGACGACCGCCGCGCCAACGGCGGCGACGATCTGCTGACCGACCTGGTCGAGGCACGGGTCGAGGGCGAAACCCCGCTGACCGATCCCGAGATCATGTCGATCATGCAGCAGTTCATGGTCGCCGGGAACGAGACCACGACCTCGACGCTCGCCGGCGGGCTGCTCCAGCTGATCCGCAACCCCGAGCAGATGGCGCTGGCCCAGGCGGCCGCGGGCGGGCGCGATCCCAAGACGATCCAGAACCTGGTCGAGGAATCGCTGCGCTACGAGACGCCGACCGCTGGGATGTGGCGGGTGGTGACGAACGACACCGAGCTCGGCGGCTTCGCGCTCAAGGCAGGGAGCATGGTCCAGCTGCGCTACGCGGCGGCCAACCGCGATCCGGCCCGGTTCCCCGATCCCGACAAGTTCGATGTAACCCGCACCAACGCCCGCACCCATCTCGCTTTCGGCAAGGGGCCGCACATGTGCGTGGGCAACATGCTCAGCCGCAAGGAAATGTTCGTTGCCTTCGACGAGCTGCTCGAGCGGCTGACCGATATCGAGGTCACCGACGACGACCAGGTGACGGTCTTCCCCAATGTGCTGCTGCGCGGGGTGATCAACCTGCCGATCCGCTTCCGGCGCGCCGCGTGAATTTCGATCTCTCCGCCGAACAAGAGATGTTCCGCGCCAGCGTCGAACGGTTCGCCGCGTCGCTCGACGGCGAGGGTCGCAAGCACCTGCGCGCCGCCCCGGGGGGCTATGCGCGCGAACGCTGGGGGCAGCTGGCCGAGATGGGTCTGATCGCGCTCGTGATCAGCGAAGCGGCAGGCGGAATGGGTGGATCAAGGATCGACCTTGCCGTGGTCGGCGAGGCGATCGGACGCTCGATTGCGCCCGATCCGTGGCTCGAAAACGGTATCCTGCCGGCGCAGCTGCTCGCTGCGGCGCGACGCGACGAGATTTTGGCCGAGGTGCTCGATGGCAGCTGCTTCGTCGCCTGCGCGCTCGCCGAGCGCGGCCAGCGCTTCAGCCTCGCCCCCAAGGCGGTGACCGCGCGGCGGACCGGAGCGGGTTATGTGCTGCACGGCGAAAAGACCTTCGTGCTCGGCGGCGCCGGCGCGGACCGGATCCTGGTCTCCGCCGATTGCGACGGGGCGCCCGCCTATTTCCTCATCCCGGCGGATCGCGCAGGGGTCATTCGCCATCCCTATCGCCTGGTCGATGGCAGCCTCGCCTGCGAGCTGCGTCTCACCGATGCCAAGGCCACTGACAATGAACGGCTGGCGATAGATCAAGCCGCGCTTGCCGGTGTGGTGGCGACGGTGCGCTTGCTCGCCGCGGCGGAAATGCTCGGCCTCGCCCAGCGGCTGTTCGACGACACCTTGTGCTACGTGAAGCAGCGCGAGCAGTTCGGTGTGGCGATCGGCACCTTCCAGGTGCTCCAGCACCGCCTGGTCGATTGCTACGCCGCGCTCGAGCAGAGCAGGTCGCTGGTCTACCGCGCAGCGCTTGCCGATCCCGGCGAGCGCGAGGCGTGGTACCGCTCCGCTGCCGGCGCCAAGAGCTATGTCGCCGTGCAAGCCGACCTGATCGCGCGCGAGGCGGTGCAGATGCACGGCGGGATGGGCATCACCGACGAGCTTGCCATCGGCCACGCGATGAAGCGGGTGCTGCTGCTCGGCCGGCTGTTCGGCGACGAGGAAGCCACTCTGGCCGAATATGCGGAGGCGGCATGACCATGCTCGCCCCGATCGCCGACGACTTGTGGACCGCCGAGGCCGAGCCGCGCCTGATCGGTGGCAGGTTGCCCTCGGGTGAGATCGTCTTCCCGATGCCGACCGGCGATGCCGCGGCGGACGTCGAGCCTTATCCGCTGTCGCGGCGTGGCACGCTGTGGTCGTGGACCAGCCAGGATTTCCGGCCGAAGTCGCCTTACGAAGGGCCGGGAGAAGGGCCGCACGATTTCACGCCGTTTCTGCTCGGCTACATCGAGCTGCCCGGCGAAGTGATCGTCGAAAGCTATATCGTCGATGCCCAGCTAAGCGACCTCAAGCTGGGGATGCCGATGGAGTTCACGCTCACCCGGTTCGACGAGACCCGCGCCACATTCGCCTTCCGGCCGGAGCAACAGCCATGAACCCCGTCTACATCATCGGCGCCGGGATCCATCCGTTCGGCCGCACCGACAGCCGGTCGGGCCGCGAACAGGGGGTCTTTGCGGTTCGCCAGGCGCTGGCCGATGCGGGGCTGGAATGGCCCGATCTCGAGTGTGCCTATGGCGGCTCGATGGCGTCGGGTTCGGCCGATATCATGGTCAACGAACTCGGCCTGACCAGCCTGCCGTTCATCAACGTCTCCAACGGCTGCGCGACCGGGGGCAGCGCGCTCGCCTCGGCGCAGTGGGCAGTCGCTTCGGGGGCGTTCGACCTGGCGCTGGCGGTGGGCTTCGACAAGCATCCGCGCGGCGCTTTCAATGCGAGCCCGGCGGCATACGGCCTGCCCGAATGGTACGGCCAGACCGGGATGATGCTGACCACCCAGTTCTTCGCGCTTAAAATCCAGCGCTACATGCAGCTCCACGGCATTTCCAAACGCACGCTCGGGCTGGTCGCGGAAAAGGCGTTCAGCAACGGGGTCAAGGCGGATCACGCCTGGCGGCGCAGCGAGGTCGATCTCGACACCATTCTCAACGCCCCGATGATCAACGATCCGCTGACCAAGTTCATGTTCTGCTCGCCCGCCGAGGGCGGGGTCGCGCTGATCCTGGCGAGCGAGAAAAAGGTGCGCGAACTCGGCGCCGACGGAGTGCGGATCGCTGCGGTCGCGGTGAAATCGCGCCCGCCCGACAGCTTCGAGGTGTTCCAGCCCGCGGTGAGCGTGAAGGATGGCGGCAAGCCGACCGTGCTGGCCTCGCGCAAGGCCTATGAGATCGCCGGCGTCGGCCCGGACGACATCGACGTCGCCCAGCTCCAGGACACCGAGAGCGGGGCCGAAATCATGCACATGGCCGAAAACGGGTTCTGTAAGGACGGTGAGCAGGAGCAATGGCTGGCCGAGGGACGGACGAAACTGGATGGCAAGCTGCCGGTCAACACCGACGGCGGCTGTCTCGCCTGCGGCGAACCGATCGGCGCTTCGGGGCTGCGCCAGGTTTACGAAAACGTTCAGCAGCTGCGCGGACGGGGCGGGGCGCGGCAGGTGCCCAACTCGCCCAAGACCGCCTATAGTCATGTCTACGGCGCGCCGGGCTTGTCCGGCGTTGCGATTCTTCAGCGGTAAGGGCGCGAACAATGGGGCGGATGACGGGCAAGGTCGCGCTGATCTCGGGTGGCGCCGAAGGTCTCGGCGCGGCCGCTGGACGGCTGATCGTGGCCGAAGGCGGTAGCGTGATGCTCGCCGATGTGCAGCTCGCCAAGGCCGAGGCGCTCGCCGCCGAGCTGGGTGAAAACGCCGCCGCGATCGAACTCGACGTGCGCGATCTGGCGCAGTGGGACCGCGCGGTCGCCGCGACAGTCGAACGCTTCGGCAAGCTCACCGTGCTGTGCAACGTCGCCGGCATATCCGAGCCGGGCAACGTGATCGACGTCGATCTCAACAGCTGGCGGCGGACCATCGACATCAACCTCAATGGCACCTTCAACGGCTGCCGCGCAGCGCTCCCGGCAATGGAGGCGAGCGGCGAGAAGGGCGCGATCGTCAACGTCGGCTCGATGCTCGCGCTGCGCCCGGGGGCGATTTTCGCGGCCTATTGCGCCTCGAAAGCGGGGGTGACCGCGCTGACCAAGACCATCGCGCTCGATTGCGCGGCGCGCGGCGTCCCGATCCGCGCCAACCTGGTGCATCCCGGGGCCATCCGCACCCCGATGTACGAACGCTACAAGCACGCCGGCCCGGCCGATCCCGATGAGGTCGAAAAGGCTTTCGCCGCCACCCATCCGATGAACCGCATCGGCGAGCCCGACGAGGTTGCCCGGGCGATCGTGTTCCTCGCCAGCGAGGACGCCAGTTTCACCAGCGGCGTCGACCTTACCGTCGACGGCGGCGGGACGATCAGGGACTAGCGCGATGAGCGAGAGGATCGACGCCCACTTCGTCGCCGCGGGCAAGTATCACGACATCGATTTCGCACGGCTCGAGCTGCTCAAGCTGCTCGCCGAGCATCCGCAAATCCGTACCACTGTGGCCTGCGACTACGGCGATACCGAGCGCATCGCCGCCTGCCGATTCCTCATCAGTTACACCTGCGACCTGATGCCGAGCGAAGCGGAAACCGCGGCGATCCGGGCTTGGCTCGAGAGCGGGGGCAAGTGGCTGGCGCTGCACGGGACCAATTCGATCCTGATCTTCACCGAAGGCGGGACTGTCGATGCACCCGACTCCCGCCCCGATGTGATGGACATCCTCGGCACCCAGTTCAAGGCGCACCCACCGATCGGGCCGTTCACGGTCGAGGTGGTCGACCGAGACCACGAGCTGACCCGCGGGATCGACGATTTCGAGGTGATCGACGAGCTCTACCTGGCCAACGTCACCGCGCCGATCGACACGCTGATGCAGACCCGCTTCGCCGGCGAAGCCACCGGCTTCGTCGCCGGGCAGTGGGACGAAACCGTCGTCCCGATCGTCTACACCCGGCCGATCGGCGCGGGCATGGTCTCGTACAACGCGCTGGGGCACTGCCGCGGGCACTACGACCTGCCGGGGATGGTCGATTTCTATCCCAATCCCGAAAAGTGCGCCTGGAACTATGCGGTCTATTACGAGCTGCTCAGGCGCGGGATCGCCTGGGCGATGCGCGAAGGACTGTGACCATGGACATGGCATTCTCGCGCGACGATCTGGCCTTCCGCGACGAAGTGCGCGCCTTCCTCGCCGAAAACCTGCCCGAGCGGCTCAGGGTGGGTGCGCGGCGCACTCCCGGTGTGTTCGTCGAGCCCGACATCGGCCTCGAATGGCACCGCATCCTCCATCGCAAGGGCTGGGTCGCCTATCATTGGCCGAAAGCCGACGGCGGCACCGGGTGGAGTCCTACGCAGCGCTTCATCTTCGAGAAGGAATGCGGGCTCGCGGGCGCACCTTCACTGTCAATCATCGGCTTGCGCTTGGTCGGCCCGGTGATTTGCCACTTCGGTACCCCGGAGCAAAAGGCGCGCTTCCTCCCGCGGATCATGTCGGGCGAGGATTACTGGTGCCAGGGCTATTCCGAGCCGGGCAGCGGCTCCGACCTCGCTTCGCTCAAGACCCGGGCGCGGCTCGAGGGCGGCGAATATCATATCGACGGCTCGAAGATCTGGACCACCCACGCACATTTCGCCAACTGGATGTTCGCGCTGGTCCGCACCGATCCGGCGGTGAAGGCGCAGCGCGGCATCACCTTCCTGCTGCTGCCGATGGACCAAGCCGGGGTCGACGTGGCGCCGATCCTATCGATGTCGGGCGATCACGAGGTCAATCAGGTGTTCCTGACCGACGCGCGCACCGGAGTCGAGAATCGCATCGGCGACGAAGGCCAGGGCTGGAGCATCGCCAAGTTCCTGCTCGAGAACGAGCGCGGGGGATCGTGCTTCGCGCCGCGACTGCTCCGCGCGATCGACGAGATCGGAACGCTCGCGCGCGAGGCGCCGTCGGGGGTCAACGGCGCGCTGGCGCACGACCCGCGGTTCCGCGACCGCCTGGCGCGCACCCGGCTCGAGGCCGAAGCGCTCGAAGTCACCGAGCTGCGCATCCTCGCCGATCTCGCCAAGGGCCGCACCCCGGGGCCGCAGACCTCGCTCGCCAAGCTGCTCGGCTCGAACCTCGGCCAGCGCGTCGATACGCTGCGGCTCGAGCTCTACGGCTACGACGCGCTCCAGCTTCCGCCGGAGCGCCCGCTTTACGGCAACGAAGCGCCCGAACCGGTTGGCAGTGCCGGGGCCCAGGTGGCGATGGGGCGCTATCTCAACAACCGCGCCGCGACCATCTACGGCGGCTCGAACGAAGTGCAGAAGAACATCATCGCCAAGTCCGTGCTCGGACTTTAGCGAGCCACAGGCCTGTCAGCGCAACGAATAAGGCGCAGCACACAGGGAGGGAGAAAGAAAATTACGATAATCGTCCCGCTTGCGGAATCAGGCCGCATCAACGATAGTCCCCCCATGGCCGCCAAAGTCGTGGAATTACGCACCCCGCGCAACCAGCTGCGCCTCGAGGACCTGCTCGAACAGGTCACCGTGCGCTGTGTCGAGGACATCCACGATGCGGCGGTCGCGCTGGGCGCGATTGCCAACGAGCGCGGCCTGCAGGTCTGCACTTGCGACGACATCTCCTCGAAGGAGCCGATGGTCGATGCCGAGGGCACGGTCATCAACGGCGACATCTTCGGCTGGCTCGACGATGGCCAGCGCTGGTGGGAGGACCATCGCCTCGCGCTGCGTTCGCCGCTGCCGCGCGCCTGCCGCTATGAAAGCGAGCCGTTCTGGGTCAACGAGCACGGCTACTTCACCCGCTGGCGCAATTCCTATCTCGACGAGATGGAGCTGCACGATTTCAAGAAGCGCGCGCTGTGCAACGCCGCGATCGTCGTGCCCGTCCATCTGCCGTTCGGGCAGATTTCAGCCAACAGCTTCATCCCGCTCGATCGCGCCAAGGTCGACCTTTCGGAAGAGTTCGCGCTCTACGGCGATTTGCTCGGCATGGTCATGCGTCGGTTTATCGCCGGCTATGTCCAGGCCAACCGGACCAAGCGGCGCATCCCCTCGAACTGCGTCCTGTCCAAGCGCGAGGTTGAATGCCTTCGCTGGGCGGCGATCGGCAAGACCGACCGCGAGATCAGCATGATCCTCGGCCGCAGCCACGCGACGATCCGCTATCACGTCCACCGCGCGGGCGAGAAACTGGATTCGGTCAACCGCGCGCAGACCATCTTCAAGGCCGGCCAGCTCGGCTACCTGGGGTCGAGCGCCTAGTCCAGCTTGCGCAGCGGGTCGCTGCCGTCCCAGTTCGCCGCCGCCTGCTTGATCATGCCGAACAGTTCGGCCGTGCCGGGCTGGGTCTGAAGGATCTCGACCAGGCTGCCCGGACCGCCGCCGGGATCGGCGTAGATGACCGCGCCGCTCTCGCCAACCTTGGCCTCGATCAGCACCTCAGCGCCGTATTCGGTGCAGGCGGCATAGGCATCGGCGATATCCTCGACCAGAAGGCAGACGTGGTGCAGCCGGTCGCGCACGGCATATTCGCCGGTGTAGATCGAGGGGGCGTCGTTCTCGGGGCGGATCAGCTCGATCTGGATGTCGCCCCAATAGGACAGCGCGAGCGAGAAGATCGCGCCCGTCGGCTGCCCTCGATAACGCATGTCCTCGAGCGCGATGTTCTCCATCAGGAAGAACGGGCCGACCCCCATCGTCTCGGTCCAGTGGCGCAGCGCGGCGTCGAAATCGCTCGGCAGCCAGGCCAGTTGCATCACCGGCCCCAGCCGCGCCAGCCCGCGCATCATGGTCATCGCCCGCTCCTCATAGTTACGCTAGGATACGCTCCACAGAGGCTGTGCCATCTTCGCGGACCTGCCCACTGCGCAAATGAAGAGTGAACGCCGGTGAACGAGACCACCAGGATTACCCGCGGCGATCGCTGCCCGGGAACCAGCTACACCGACATGCTCGACGCCGACACCCGGCGCGTTCCCGACTACCTGTTCGAGGAATCGGGGTTCGACCTGCCGACCGATCCGCTGCCGATCGAACCCTATGTCAGCGCCGAATTCGCAGCGCTCGAGCGCGAGCGGATGTGGCCCAACGTCTGGCTGTTCGCGGCGCGCGAGGACGAGATGCCCGATCCCGGCGACACTGTGGTGTTCGACATCAACGAGCGGTCGTTCCTGCTGGTCCGCCAGAAGGACGGCGGGGTGAAGGCGTTCTACAACGTCTGTCTGCACCGCGGGCGCAAGCTTCGGACCAAGCCAGGCGTCACCACCCAGCTGCGCTGCCCGTTCCACGGCTTCACCTGGCGCAACGACGGCAGCCTCAAAGAAATCCCCTGCGCGTGGGATTTCCCCCATCTCGAAGGCAAGGACATGAGCCTGCCCGAGGTTCGGGTGAACCTGTGGCAGGGCTTCGTGATGATCACCGAGAACGCCGACATCCCCGAATTTGTCGACTGGGTCGGGCCGGTGCTCGACCAGTACGAGACCTACGACCTCACCAACCGCTACACCGCTATGTGGGTGGCCAAGCGGATCGACGCGAACTGGAAGGCGACGGCAGAGGCGTTCATGGAGGCATGGCACTCGGTCACCACCCATCCGCAGCTGCTGCCGTTTCTAGGCGACGCCAACACCCGCTACGATCTTTACGGCGACTACTTCAACCGGGCGATCACCCCTTCGGGCGTCCTCTCACCGCACATGAGCGGCAAGGACCAGCAATACGTGCTTGACAAGATGGCCGAGTTTTCGGGCGGGAGCGACGCCACCACCAACCGCCGGTTCAGCGCCGACGCCAAGGACACCGAATTCGACCCGGCCGACCCGTTCTATGCGCGCAAGATGCTGGCCGAGGCGAACCGCCAGGGGTTCTCGGCCAACGACGGGCACGATTACTCGGACAAATGCGACGCGGAGATGCTCGACAACTTCACCTACAACATCTTCCCCAACTTCGCCCCGTGGGGCGGGTTCATGCCGGCGCTGCTCTATCGCTGGCTACCCGGCGACACCCCCGACTGGTGCGTGATGGAAATCCGCGTGCTTTCGCCGACGCCCAAGGGCCAGAAGCGCCCGCGCGCCGCGGAACGCGTTTACATCCCCGACGACCAGCCGTTCGCCTGGGCCAAGGACGTGATGGGCGAGGGGCTTGCCGGGGTATTCGATCAGGACATGGCCAACCTGCCCCACGTCCAGACCGGGATGAAGGCTTCGGCCAACGGGGTGATGGAACTCGGCGCCTACCAGGACAGCCGGGTGCGCCATTTTCAGCGCACGCTGATGAAATACATCGACGGCGAACTGCCGGGCTAGGCGCTCGCGGTGACGCGCCATCCGATCTCGCTCGCCGCCGGGATCATGCCCGAGGCGACCCCGGCGCAGCTGGTCGAAGCGGCGGTCGCGGGCGGGTTCGATACCGGCGGGATGTGGGTCGAGCGCGAGAGCTGGAGCGCTGCGACGACCCGCGCGGTCAAGGCGCAGCTGCGCGATGCCCAGCTCAAACTGCTCGATGTCGAGGTCGCCTGGATTATGCCCGGCCCGCCCGACCGATGGCTGGTCGAACTGGTCGATATCGCTGCCGAACTCGGCGCGCCCAACCTGCTGTGCGTGTCGAGCGATCCCGATCCCTCCGCGACGACCGCGAAGCTGCAGGCGATGGTCGATCGCGCTGCAGGGACCGGGGTTCGCATCAATCTCGAGTTCGGGCTGTTCACGGCGGTTCGCACCATCGGCGATGCGGCGAGTATCGTCGCCGCGCTTGAGGGCGCGGCCAAGGGTCTGCTGTGCGATACGCTTCATTGGGCGCGCTCGGGCGGCGCCTCAGACGATATCCGTGCCTTGCCTCGCGAATGGCTCGGCTATGCCCAGCTGTGCGATGCGCCCGCGCAACCGCCCGACCTGTCTGACATGGACGCCATCATCGACGATGCGATCAACCGGCGGGTGGCGCTCGGCGCGGGCGGCTTGCCGCTGGCGGCGATGGTCGACGCGCTGCCTCCCGGGCTGCCGGTGGCGATCGAGGAACGTTCGGAGGTGCTGCGCACCGCATTTCCCGACCTCAACCAGCGCGCACGCGAGGTCGCGCGGACCAGCCGGCTCTGGCTCGACGCACGTTAGAGCCCGGCGGACCAGTCCAGGGTTCTGGCCCAATCGACGAGCGGCGTCGGGGTAACCCCCAGCAGCTTGGCGGCGTCGGCCGGATCGACCGTCAGCGGCGACTGCGGCTGGGCGTTATACCAAGCGTAGAACTGCGCCATGCCGTGGTAGATGCTGTTCGGCGCGATTTCGCTCGAGCCGGTGACCAGCTTGCTCATCCGGCTGGCGAACTCGGAGGGATCGAGGCTGTGGAAGCGGATCGGTCTGCCCAAGGCTTCCGATAGCCGCTCCGCCACCTCGTCCCCCACCAGCGCTTCCGGCCCGCCCAGCGGGACGTGCCGGCGGTCTGCCGCGTCGGTCATCAGGCTGGCGGCCATGGCCTGGGCCACGTCCTCGATGCTCACCCAGCTGATCTTCAGCGACGGCTTGGCCGGGTAGGCGAACACGCCCTCGCGCACGATCAGCGGGCGGGTCCATATCCGGTACATGTTGTCCATGAACACCACCGGCTCGATGAACACGCAAGGGATGCCGGTGGCCTCGAGCGCCGCCTCGATGTCGCGGCGGCCATCGTGCGCCGAAAGGTCGAGATCGCGGTTCGCAACGAAGCACGCGGTGTTGAACACGATCTTCTTGAGGCCGGCGCGCCGTGCGCCCTCGGCAATCGCGCGGCCGAACCCGGCGGCGCGGGCGCGGTCGAACTCGAACGGCAGGTGAAAGGCGGCGGCGTCGTGCCCGGCGAAGGCCTGCGCCATCGAATCGGCATCGGTGATATCGGCCGGGACGGTAGGCAGGTCGGGGAAGGGGGTGCCCGCCATCGCGTCGGCGCGGCGTACTCCCGCGGTGACTGCAAAGCCGTTGGCCAAGAGCGCCGCGACCAGCGGCTGCCCTTGGTCGGCCGGCGCGCCGAGCACGCAGACTCTGTCGATTGTCATGCTCCGGCTACTCGATCGTGCCGATAAGATCGCCGACGCGGTAAACCTCGCCTTCGACCCCGCTCGGCCGGATTGTCCCGGCTTCCTGCGCCTCGACCTCGGCCGTGGTCTTGTCGGTCTCGACGGTGTAGATTACCTCGCCGGTCTCGACCCGGTCGCCGTCGGCGAACATCCATTCGAGCAGGGTCATCTCGGTCGCGCTCATCCCGAGCTTGGGGATGCGGATTTCGCTGGCCATCGCCTCAAACCCTGCCGACGCTGGCCTTGATCGCGGCGACGATCTGCGGCTTGGTCGGGATCCACGCCTGCTCGAGCACCGTGGCGAAGGGCACCGGCGAAAACGTCCCGCCGATCCGCAGCACCGGGCCCTTGAGCTGGTCCCACGCCTTTTCCTGGATGGTCGCGGCGATCTCCGCGCCGGTGCCGAACGGGCGCACTGCCTCGTGCAGGGTGATCGCGCGTCCGGTCTTGCGCACCGAGGCGAGCACGGTCGCCTCGTCGTATGGCGCGATCGTGCGCAGATCGACGACCTCGACCGAAATCCCTTCCTGAGCCAGTTCCTCCGCCACCGCCAAGGCATCGAGAACCGTGCGGCCATAGGTGATCAGCGAGACGTCGCTGCCCTCGCGCGGGATCGCCGCCTTGCCCAGCGGCACCCGGTAGCCGGGGCCGGGGTCTTCGGCCTTGAGGCCGTAGCAAAGGATGTTCTCGATAAAGATCACCGGATCGTTGCAGTCGATCGAGGCGCGCAGCAGCCCCTTGGCGTCGGCGGGGTTCGAGGGGGTCACCACCTTGATCCCGGCGACGTGGGCGAACCACGCCTCGAGCATGTCCGAATGCTGCCCGCCGAAGCCGACCCCGACCCCGGTGGTGGTGCGGATAACCAGCGGAACCGAAGTCTGCCCGCCCGACATGAATCGCAACTTGGCGGCGTGGTTGACGATCTGGTCCATGCACACGCCGACGAAGTTCATCAACATGATCTCTGCGATCGGGCGCTGCCCGGCCAGCGCCGCGCCCACCGCGGCTCCGATGATCGCGGTCTCGGCGATCGGAGTGGCGCGGATGCGGTGCTCTCCGTACTTTTCGGACAGGCCCGAGGTGACCTTGAACACCCCGCCGCCCTGCTTGGCGGCGACGTCCTCGCCCAGGCAGAAGACGCCGTCGTCCTCGGCCATCGCTTCGTCGATGGCGTGGTTGAGCGCCTGGGTCATGGTGATCTGTGCCATCAGACCATTTCCTCTTCGAACACGTCGCGTTTGAGTTCGGCCGCATCGGGCAACGGCGCGGCCAGCGCCGCCTCGACCGCGGCGTCGATTTCGGCATCGATCCCGGCGACAATGGCGTCGAGCTGCTCTTCGCTGAACTGGTGCTCGAGCATCACCTTGCGCAGCTTGGGCAGCGGGTCCTCGCGCTGCATCTCGGCGATGTGCTCGGGCGGCATGTAGGAGAAGTCGGAACCGAAGAAGTGTCCCATCATGCGGTAGCACATCGCCTCGATCAGCGTCGGACCCTGGCCTGCGCGGGCGCGTTCGACCGCGTCTTTCGCCGCACCGTACATCGCGTGGACGTCGTTACCGTCGACCGTCACGCCCTTCATCCCGTAACCCGCGGCGCGGTCGGCGATCTTGCCGGTGTCGGTGTGATCGGCATAGGCGGTGTGCTCGCCGTAGCGATTGTTCTGGCACAGGAAGATCACCGGAAGCTTGTAGAGCTGGGCCATGTTCATCGCTTCGTGGAAGCCCCCGATGTTCGAGGCGCCGTCGCCGAAGCTGACCACGGTAACTTTGCCGTCGCCGTTGTTCTGGCTGGCCATGGCGAGTCCGTTGGCGATCGGCAGGCCCGATCCGACCACCCCGGTGGTGACCATGATGCCCTTCTCGGGATGGGTGATGTGCATCGTCCCGCCCTTGCCCTTGCAAGTGCCGGTGACCCGGCCGAGGCATTCGGCCCACCACTTTTCGGCGGGAATGCCCTTGGCGGTCTGCTCGCCCTGGCCGCGGTAGGTGCACACCACGTAGTCGTCGTCGCTCAGCGCGGCCATCATCGCCGCCGAGACCAGCTCCTGCCCGCGCACGCAGTAATACATCACCGCGACCTTGCCGCCCATCAGCAGCGAGCGGAACTTCTCGTCGGTGCGGTTCACCTTCATCGTCCGGGTGTAGATGTCGCGCAGCGTGTCGCGGTCGATCTCGGCCATGGTGTGGTCTTTCGCTGGCGTTAGAACTGGACGCGCTGGGTGAAGCCGCCGTCGATCACGATGTTCGCCCCGGTCATGTAGGGGCAGGCCGGGCTGGCGACGAAGACGATCGCCTTGGCGACCTCGTCGGGTTCGCCGTAGCGCCCGGTCGGCATCTTCGCGAGGGTCGCCTCGAACAGCGCGGGAACGTGCTGCTTGATCATGTTCCAGTTGCCGTCCTCATAGAAGATCGCGCCCGGCGAGACCGTGTTGACCCGGATCTTCTGCGCCGCCAGCGCCTGGCTGAGCTGCGAGCCGTAGGTGATCAGCGCCGCCTTGAGCGCGTTGAACGGCTGCGGCGCGACGAAAGTCTCGAGCGCCGCGGTCGACGACATGAAGACGATCGAGCCTGTCCCGCTTTCGGCAAGCCTGGGGGTCAATTGCTCGACCCCCAGTGCCGCCCCCATGATGTCCATGTCGAGCCCCTTCTGCCAGTCGCCGGTCCCGCCGGTGCCCGAAGAGCTCGCCATGTGAACGAAGATGTCGCACCCGCCGAGGGTGTCGGCGGCTTTGTCCAGCCAGGCCTTGTAGGCGTCGTGGCCGCTCGCCATGTCGAACACCTCGCCATGGACCTTGCCCTTGCCCGCAGCCGAGATCGCCGCTTTGGCCGCCTCGATCTTGTCTTCCTTGCGGCTGAAGAAGGCGACATCGGCGCCTTCCGCCGCGAAGTGCTTGAGGCTGGCGAGGCCAAGGCCGTGCGCACCGCCGTTCATGATGACCTTCTTGCCGGTGAGACCCAGATCCATCGCGCGCGCTCCTCGTGCCAGTTCCGCGCATCTCGATTAGGGGATCGCACCGCGCCGGGTAATCAGCAAAAGTAAGAGCGGATGGGCGCTGCCTGTCCGATTTGGCAGGCGCACGGCGCACCCGCAGGGACTATTTGCGCGAGATAGCCAACCGAGGAGCGCCCGACCGATGAAGCTTCACTCCAGCCTCGGCCCCAACCCCCGCCTGGCGCGGATGTTTCTGATCGAGAAGGGGATCGAGGTCGAGCGGGTGCACTACGACATCATCGCGGGCGACAACCGCACCTCGGCCGAGCTGACTGCGAAGAACGTGTTGCAGACGCTCCCCGTGCTCGAACTCGACGACGGCACGCTGCTGACCGAATCGAGCGTGATCTGCGAGTACCTCGAAGAGCTGCAGCCCGAGCCCAACCTGATCGGGCGCACCGCGCTCGAGCGCGCCGCGGTTCGGCGCTGGGTTCGCTGGTTCGATCAGGACGTGGTCGTGCCGATGACGATGGGCTTTCGCGGCGGCGGCGGGCGGCCGATGTTCGCGCCGCGGATGAGCGTGGTCAGTCCCGAGGCCGCGGCCGAACTCAGCGCGCTGGCCGACGAGAAGTTCGTCTGGCTCGATTCCCAGCTCGGGGAGCGCGATCACCTCGCGCTCGGCCGATTCACCCTCGCCGACCTGATCGTGTTCTGCTTCGCCAACTTCGGCTTCACCGTCGGGTGGAAGCTGCCGGAGGGTACGCCGAATCTGGCGAGGTTGGTCGAGCAGACCAACGAGCGGCCGTCCGCCGCCGTCTGGCGCGACAGCGAGTAAAGGCGGCTAGAGCGCCGCCGACCTGATCTGCCGCGCGGTCCAGGCGAACACCGCCATCGCGAGCACCCCCGAAAACAGACACACCGAAAAGACCGCGATAGACAGCGCCGCATCGCCCTGGGTGGACTTCAACCAGTCGCTGACCGAGCCGATCACCGCCAGCCCCAGACCCTGTCCGACAAGATTGTTGAAGAACAGCGCTATGGCGATCGCGAACCCGCGCTGGCCGGGTTCGACGGCGTTCTGGATGCCCGACAATATCGGCGCTTGGCTCGCCACGTAAATGCCATAGGCGAGCGCGAAAAAGCCGAGAAAGCCCCACAACGCGCCGGAAGCGAGACTCGCCGCCAGCGGGGCCAGACACAGCAAGCTGACCGCGCCGGGCAGCCACGCGCGCCAGCGCTCGTCGCGCCGCGTCAGCCAGTCGGTCAGGAGCCCGCCCGCGACCGGTCCGGGGATGCCGCCGAGCAGAAAGGCGAGACCCAGATATAGGGCGACATCGCCGGTCGAAACGCCGAAGCTGCGCTGCATCACCGCCGCCATCCAGAAGGCGAGCGCATAGCCGATCATGATTTGCACCGCCCAACCGATCGACAGACCGAGGAAAATCCGGTTGCGCAGGAGCGATGCGGTCGTTTCGCCGAGTGGCATCTGGGCGATCCTTGCACCGGGGGGGGCGAAACGCCCCCGCTGCGGCTCGCGAATGGTGAGAAATAGGATGGCGCCGAGCGCCGCGCCCGGCGCGCCCATCAGCACGAAGGCCATACGCCAACCAAACGCCTCGGCGAGCAGCCCACCGGCCATCAATCCGGTCACGGTGCCGAGCGTTGATCCCCAAGTGAGAATACCCATCGCCCGCGCCAGTTCCTCACGGCGAAAATAGTCGGCGATCAGTGATTGCGACGACGGACCGCTGCACCCTTCGCCGACCCCGACTCCCGTGCGTGCTAGAAATAGCGACACGAAGCCGGTCGCCGCGCCGCACAGCGCGGTCATCAGGCTCCAGAAGCTGATCGCCGCGGCAATGATGGTCTTGCGCGTGGAGCGGTCGGCAAGCCGCGCGGCCGGAAAGCCGACCAGAACATAGGTTGCGGTAAAGGCCAGCCCGCCGAGCAAACCCAATTGCAAATCGCTGAACGAAAACTCGGCCTTGATGTCCTCGAGCAGGATCGAGAAGACCAGTCGGTCGGCGACGCTGAACAGGCTGGTCAGCGTCAGTGCGGCGAGCACATACCAGCGGTACGCCGGGCGCTCGGGCGGGTCAGTGATGGGGGCGGGCATAGAGGCCGTTGTCGATCGGGATCTCCATGCCGGTCATGAATCGCGACTCGTCCGAGGCGAGGTAGAGCACCATGTTGGCGACGTCGCGCGGCGCGCCGAGTGCGTCGGCGGGGAGCGGGCCGTCGGGAACCCGGTGTTCCTCACCTGCTCGCCCCGACACCGCCTGGACCATAGGGGTTTCGATCCCGCCCGGCATCAGCGCATTGCAGCGGATGCCGTAGCCCTTGTCCTGGCAATGCATTGCGATCGACTTGGTCATCGAACGCACCGCTCCCTTGGCCGCGGTGTAGGCGACGATGCTGCCGTAACCCATCAGCGAGGCGGTCGACGACATGTTGATGATCGAGCCGCCGCCACTCTTCTTCATCAGCGGCAGGGCATGCTTGCACCCGAAGAACGCGCCTTCGACATGGATCGCCATATGCAGGCGGAAGTGCTCGGTCGAACAGTCCTCGAGCGATTCGAAGATGACGTTGCCGGCATTGTTGACCAGCACGTCGAGCCGGCCGTGGAGCCGCTCGACATCGGCGACGATCTCCTCCCAGCGCGCCTCGTCGCGGACGTCGTGCTGGAAGGCGTGACCGCCGATCTCGTCGGCCACTGCCTGGGCCTTGGCCAGATCGATGTCGGTGACGACGACTTTGGCCCCTTCGGCGGCGAGCAGCTGGCAATCGGCCTTGCCCAGCCCCATCGCCCCGCCGGTGACCAGCGCCACTTTGCCTTCGACCCGTCCCGCCATCGTGCGCGCTCCCATGCTTGGTCGTGCACCCTAGCGCGCTGCGCCGCAGGGCCACACCGTCAAAAACGCTGATGCACGGTTGCCGCTTGGCCATTGTGAGAGGTATTGCCCGGGTCGCAGTGCGCTATTGTGCGTTCGAAGGGAGACGCCGCATGGCGATGAGCCCCGACGAAGTTGCGCTGCTCAAGGCGATGATGGAGTGGGAAGGGCGCCGCACCGCGCCGCCCGAGGGCTTCCCTGTGCTGCCCGACATGCCTGCGGCGCGCTATACCTCGCCTGAGTACTTCGCGCTCGAGCAGGAGCACGTGTTCCGCAAGAGCTGGCTCTTCGCGGCGCACCTCGACGAGGTGCCCGAGCCGGGCTGCTTCATGCGCTGGCACAATGCGGGCGATCCGATCGTCATCGTCCACGGGACCGACGGGGCCGTGCGCGCGTTCTTCAACACCTGCCGCCACCGCGGCGCGCCGGTGGTGACCGAGGATCGCGGCCAGGCGCTGCGGCTGGTCTGCGCTTACCATCACTGGACCTACAAGACCGACGGGACCCTCATCGGCGTGCCCGAGCGTCGCGATTTCGCCGACCTCGACCTGACCTGCCGCAGCCTGATCGCCGTGCGCTGCGAGATGTTCGGCAAGCTGATCTTCGTCAATTTCGACGAGGGCGCGATGCCGCTGCGCGACTGGCTCGGCCCCTTGGCGGACGAATGGGACGAGTTCGGCTTCGGCGAGCTGCGCTTGGCCGCGCGCCATTCGTTCGACCTCAAGTGCAACTGGAAGGTCGCGATGGAGGCCAACATGGAAGTCTACCATGTGCCCTTCATCCATGCCGAGACGGTCGCCCCCCTGGTCGACAGCAAGCGCAACTTCAACACCTTCTACCCCAACGGCCACGCCCGCATGCTCGCCCCGCCGCCGCTCCAGACCAACCGCGAATATGTCCGCGCGGTCGACAGCATGGCCAACTGGCGGCAGATCGACGGTGTCGGAGAGCTCGGGCGAACCTGCACGCAAAGCTACACGCTGTTTCCCAACTGGGTCTCCCCGCTGTCCAACTATTTCGTCCCGCCGCTGCTGTTCTGGCCTACCTCGCTGAACACCACCCGGCTCGAGCTGATCACGATGGCGCCCGACTGGGGCGAAGGCCCGGCGCCGGACTTGTGGACCGTGCCCGACGAAACCCAACCTAACCGGCGGCAGATGAGCAAGATCATCCTCGAGGACACCCAGTTTGGCGAAGCGATCCAGAAGTCGATGGAGAGTCGCGGCTTCACCAGCGTTCCGCTGAGCTACCAGGAAGCCCGGATTTACTGGTTCCACGAGAATTGCGACCGGATGATCGGACCTGAGCGTGTGCCCGAAGGATTGCGCGTCGCCCCATCGATCGGGCCGGAATGGGTCTGGCCGCACGATCCGCGGATAGCCCGGGTCCAGGCGACTCCCACCGAAGCCGTAGCGTAAATTCGGCGTAAGGGCCGGCCCTATCGGTTTTGCTAAATGTGTGCAGCGGGGGCTTTGCGTAGACCTTTGTCTCCAGGGTCCGCGCGTTTGCGGACGCCCCGTCGACAGCGAAGCGACAGGCTTCGGCGACGCCCATGGGGGAGGCAGACGATGACCCGTTCGGCACTCGACAACCGCAAATCGGCAACTGTGAAGATCGCCTTGCTCGCCTCGGCGGCGGCGCTGGGGACCGCGGCGATGCCGCAGGCCGCATTGGCCCAAACTTCGGCCGCGGCCGAAGAAGGCGAGCCCGTGATCATCGTCACCGCGCGCAAGCAGGACGAAACGCTGCAGGAAGTGCCGGTCACCATCACCAGCGTGACCGCCGAAACGCTCGAGACCTACAACGTCGATGAGGTCTCCGACGTCACCAGCCGCATCCCGACGCTCAACGTGCAGGTCGGCGGATCGGGTTCGGGCGGCCAGATTTCGCTGCGCGGGGTCGGCTCGTCCAACATCTCGGCGTCGTTCGATTCCGCCGTCGCCTTCGACTACGACGGGGTCCAGGTCTCGACCATGCGCCTGGTCCAGTCGGCCTTTGTCGATCCCGCGCAGATCGACGTGCTCAAGGGTCCCCAGTCGCTGTTCTTCGGCAAGAGCGCCTCGGCTGGCGTGTTCTCGATCCGCTCGGCGGATCCGACCCCGGATTGGGAGATCGGGGCCAAGGCGTCTTACGAATTCGAAGAAAAAGGCTGGCTAGTCGGCGGGTTCATCTCCGGTCCGATCAGCGACACACTCGGCGTCCGCCTCGCAGGCGAATATAACGACATCGAAGATTTCGTTAAGCTCCAGCCGGGCACCCCGGCGGTGAACCAGACCCGCGGACTCAAGAACGCGCTCGGCCGCCTGACGCTCGACTGGGAGCCGGTTCCGGGCTTCGACGCCAACCTCAAGATCCAGTATTCGCACCAGGAGAACGACGGCGCGATCGGCCAGTCGGACCTGTTCTGCGGCGCCAACGGCGTCGCCGATCCGGTCATGCTGTTCCAGGGCGCGGTAACCATTCCCGCCGGATACAACTGCAACTTCAACGACGGCCGCTACTTCCTGCCCGATACCGCGGCGCCGCTGGCGCGGTCGGTCCCGACCTCGTCCGGTCCGTCCAAGGCGCTTGGCTATAACGGTGTGCCGTTCGGCGAGACCAACGTCTGGTTCGGTCGACTCAAGCTCGATTTCGGGTTTACCGACAACCTCACGCTCTCGTCGGTGACCGGCTACGTCAACCTCGATGCGACCGACCTCGACAATTATAGCTATGGTGGCGTCGGCAAGGCGTTCTTCACTTCGGTGGGTCCGGGCGCGGTGAGCGATTCAATTCTCGCCGCCAACTTCCCGGCGCTCGCCGCGGCGAACACGGTCGGCGCGCCGCTCGGCGTAGGCACCAGCGACCCGCGCAACGCGCTCGAACAATGGTCGCAGGAATTCCGGCTGACCTCCAAGTTCGATGGGCCGCTCAACTTCATGCTCGGCGCCTTCTACGAGGCGCGCGAGTTCATCTTCGATACCGCTCAGAACGCGGTCAACATCTCGCTGATCGCGCCCGATCCGGTCACCGGGTTCACGTTCGACTACGACAAGATTCACACCACCAAGACCGAGGCGGGATCGTTCTTCGGAAGCGTGATCTTCGACGTCACCGATCAACTCGAATTGTCAGGCGGGATTCGCTACACCAAGGAAAACAAGAACCAGGTGATCCGGGTGCCTTATGTGCACCGATTCCTCGGCCCGGGCCCGGCGTTCATCGGCAGCGGCTTCAATTCGGGCCCGATCAAGTTCAGCGACAGCAACTGGTCCCCCGAAGCCACGATCAAGTACGCGATCACGCCGGACATCAACGTCTTCGCCTCGTACAAGACCGGCTTCAAATCGGGCGGGATCGACAACTCGGCGTTGCCCTCCAACAGCCTCAGCCAGGCCGCGCTGTCGGGCAATTTCAGCTCGCTGATCTATAAGTCGGAAACCGCCAAGGGCGGCGAAATCGGTATCAAGTCGCAGTTCGACAATCGGAACGTCACGTTCAACGCAACCGCGTTCTACTACACCTTCAAGAACTTGCAGGTGCAGGTGTTCAACGCGGTGGCGATTCAGTTCGTGACCACCAATGCCGGCCAGGTGACGACCAAGGGTCTCGATGTCGGCATGTCGTGGCGAACCCCGGTCGAGGGGCTCAACCTGTCCGGCAACATGGCCTATCTCGACGCCAAGTTCAGCAACGATTACATCACCTTCAAGGGCGTCAACCTGCGCGGCCGCGACGCCTCGCGGGCCCCGCGCTGGTCGGGCAACGCGGCCTTCGACTGGAAGGTTCCGATGGGCGATTCGCTCGAACTCGGGCTGGGCGGCAACGTGGCTTTCAGCGGCAGCTACTTCACCAACCAGACGAGCTTTACCGACTTCAAACAGCCATCCTACGCAGCCTTCGACGCCTCGATCTCGATCGGCGATCCGGACGGAAGGTGGAAGCTGGCGCTCGTCGGCAACAACCTGACCGACAAGCTGTGGGTCAGCTCTTCGGGCGACCGTCCGTTCCTCCCGGCGACTGGCGACGACATCATCGTCAGCCAGAACCGCGGCCGGCAGGTTTACGTGCAGGGGACGGTCAAGTTCTAACCCCGAGTCAGGCGAAAGGTATCGGCCGGAGGTGCATCGAAGCACCCCGGCCGTTGCCGTTTAGAGGGTTCTAGACGCCCATCATCCCGGCGGTGCTGGCGCCGTCGATCCCGTATTCCGAGCCGGTGATGAACGCCGCTTCGTCGCCCGCCAGGAACGCGACCAGCGCCGCGACTTCCTCGACCCGGGCCATCCGCCCCAGCGGCGCCATCGCCTCCAGCTGCGCGCGGGCCGCGGCGGGATCGGGCGCGCGGTCGATCACGCTGCGGATCATCTCGGTTTCGACCACGCCCGGATGGATCGTGTTGCAACGAATTTTGAGGCCTTGATTGGCGCAGTGCATCGCGACCGACTTGGCTAGCCCGATCAGCGCGCACTTGGTGGTCGAATAGGCGACATAATTGCCCATCGCCTTGTAGGCGTTCATCGACGAATTGAGCACGATCGACCCCGTCGGCCCGCCTGGATTGGCACGCATCGCCTGCACCGCATGGCGCGCGGCGAGCATCATTCCGGTGAGATTGATCGCCACCAGCTTGTCCCATTGGGCAAACTCGATGTCCTCGATGCTGGCGTCGCCCAGCTCGGTCCCGGCGTTGGAGAAGGCGATGTCGAGACGGCCGTAGTGGGCGGCGATATCGGCCATAAGCGGCCCCCAGCCGGCGGCGTCCTCGACCCGGTGCGCGACGAAATGCGCGCCGGTTTCCTCGCAGATGCGCTCGGCCGCGTCGCGATTGGAGCCGGTAAACACCACCGCGGCGCCCTCTGCGCTGAGGCGCCGCACCGTTCCCGCGCCGATCCCCGCGGTCCCGCCGGTGACCAAAGCGACTTTTCCGCTCAACCGTTGTTCCATCGGCGCTCTCCTTCGGGGGGGTTGAGCCTGCGTTTCGACTGCGCTGCAATCCTCAAAATTGCCCACGCCGCCCCGGGATTGTCCCTAACCGGAACTTAACGATTCCCCGCCATATCCGCGGCATCCTGGGGGCCGCCGGACATGGATGACCTGATTACCGAATTTATCGCCGAATCGCGCGAAATGCTCGCCGCTCTCGAAGGCGAGCTGGTCGCGTGGGAGCACGATCCGGGCGACCGCGAGCGGCTCGACGCGATCTTCCGCTTCTTCCACACCGTCAAGGGCAACTGCGGGTTCTTCGACCTGCCGCGGCTGCAGGCGCTCAGCCATGCCGCCGAGGAAGTGCTGGTCGCGGTCCGCAACGGCAAGCGCCAGCCCGATCCGGCGCTGGTCGATGCCGTGCTGGCCGCGATCGACCGCATCGCCGAGCTGATCGACGCGGTCGAGGCCGGGGGCGACCTGGCCGCCGAGGCCGCGCGCGACGCACCGCTGATCGCGGCGCTCCAGGCCGACGCCGCGCCGGCGCTCGCCGCAGGGCCCGTCTCGGCCGATGGCGAACACAGTATTCGCCGCGCGGCGGTGATGGCGCGGACCGTGCGGCTCCCGGTCGACCTGGTCGACGAGATCATGAGCGGTGTCTCCGACATGATCCTGGTGCGCAACGAAATCGAACGGCAGCTCCGCAACCTCGGCGACCACGCGCCGCTGCAGGCGCCGTTCGGCCGGCTTTCGGCGGTGCTTACGAACCTGCAGGGCACAATCACCCGCGCCCGCATGCAGCCGATCGGAACCCTGTTCGCCAGCTATCTCAGGATGGGCCGCGATCTCGCCGCCGAGCTCGGTAAGCAGGTCCGCCTCGAACTCGAGAACAGCCAGGTCGAGATCGACCGCGAGATGATCGAGGTGATCCGCGATCCGCTGATGCACATCATCCGCAACGCGATCGACCATGGCATCGAAAGCCCGGCCGAGCGCCGCGCCGCGGGCAAGCCCGAAACCGGTCGGATCACCCTGACCGCGCGCCAGGCGGGCAATGAAATCCGCATCGGCATCTTCGACGACGGTCGCGGGATCGACGGCGGCGCGCTGGTCGCCAAGGCGATATCGCGCGGGGTGCTGACCGCCGAGGAAGCGGAGGGTCTCGACGAGCGCCACCGCAACGCGCTGATCTGCGAGCCCGGCCTCTCGACCGCGCGCGAGGTGACCAACATTTCCGGGCGCGGCGTCGGGATGGACGTGGTCCGCGACAACATCGAGCGCATCGGCGGGTCGCTGGCGATCGACAGCACGGTCGGCGCGGGCACCCAGATGCTGCTCTACGTGCCGCTGACGCTGAGCATCGTCCCTTCGATCACCGTGCGTTCGGGCAATCATGTCCTCGCGATGCCGCGCTCCTACGTCGATGAGATCGTCGGCTCGGGGGCCGAGGTCGAAACCGAGCGGATCGGCGGGGTGCGCCAGATCGACGTGCGCGGTTCGCTCTATCCGTGTGTCGGGCTGGGCCGGATCCTCGACGTCGACAATTCGCTGGCGCCCGAGCAGCAGACCATCGTCATGATCAAGATGATCAACGGCGCGGTGTTCGGGCTCGGGGTCGACGCAATCGTCGGGCACGAAGAGCTGGTGGTGCGCCCGGTCGCGCCCGAAGTAAGCGGCACCGGGCTCTATGTCGGCGTTGCTCAGCTCGACGACGGCTACCCGGCGCTGATGCTCGACGTCCTCGGGCTCGCCAAGAGCGCCGGGATGATCAACGAAATCAAGAAGAAAGCCTGGGACGCCGACGAGGCCGTCGCCGAAGACGCCGGCGCCGACCTGACCCATGTGGTGGTGTTCGAGGGCTTCGACGGGCTGCGCAAGGCCGTGCGGATGAGCGCGGTCGAGCGGCTGTTCGTGGTCGATGCGGCGGCGGTGGGAATGGAAGGCGGCGCGCCCCACGTGGTGGTCGACAGCCGTGTGGTCCCGCTCGCCGGGGTCGATGCCGCGCTGCCCCAGCAGGGGCGGATCAAGCTGATCATCGTCGGCGACGGCGCCAACCAGGTCGCTTACGCCGCGCGCGGGGCGATCGACACCGACGAGATCGAACTCTCTACCGCCACCGGCGGGACCGGGCGCCAGGTTGCGGTGCTCGGCGGGGCGATGGTCGAACTGCTCGATTGCCACGACCTGTTCGTCGGGCGCGCCGAAGCGCCCGTGGGCGAGGATCCGGTGTGGTGCCGCCTGCCCGCGGGCGACCGCTGGAGCCGCGAATTCCTGCGCCCGCTGGTCGAGGCGGCGGGCTACCGCGTGACCGACGACGACGCCCATCCGGTCGATGTCGAGGTGCGCTTCGAGCGCGATGCCGAACGCGCCAGCGAGGCGGCGTCCGCCAGCGAGCTGCTCCTCCTCAGCACCCGGCGCAGCCGCGCCGCCGCCGAGCGCGGCGCGATCTATCGATACGACCGCGAAGCGCTGCTCGACGCGCTCGATGCGGTGCGCATACGGAGGGCGAAATGAGCGAATCGCTGCTGGTCGCGCGGGTCGCGGGCGAGCGCGTGGCCTTTCCGGTCACCGCGATCGCGACCACCCACCTGATCGAACAGGTCCATCCGGTGCCCGGCGCACCGGCTTTCGTCGCCGGGCTGATGGCCAACCGCAGCCAGACGCTGACGGTGATCGATACAGTGCGCGCGCTCGGCCTCGAAAGTGCCGATGCGCTGCCCGAGTATTGCATCGTCTTCGTCCGCCACGGCTGCAGCTATGCCTTCGCGGTCGAAGCGATCGAGGCTGTGGTCGAGGTAATCGGCCCGACGGCGCCCCCGCGCGGCAAGCTTGCCGAGGGCTGGGCGCGCGCCGCGGTGGGCCAGGTCGAGACCACCGCGGGGGCAGTCCTGCTGGTCGATTGGGAAAAGCTTCTGTCCGCGCCGCAGCAGGCCGCGGCGTGAGGAAAATATTAGCCGTCGCGGAGATACAGCGGCGGGACAAAAAGGAACGGGTGCAATGAAGACTTGTCTGATCGTGGAGGACTCGCGCGTCATTCGCCGCGTTTCGCGCCACATCGTCGAAGGCCTCGGCCTCTCGGTCGAAGAGGCCGAGGATGGCCGGGAAGCGCTGGTCGCCTGCGACAAGGCGCTGCCCGACCTGATCCTGCTCGACTGGAACATGCCGGTGATGAACGGGATCGAGTTCATCCGCGAACTGCGCGCGCGCCCCGAAGGCGCCGCGCCAAAAGTGGTGTTCTGCACCACCGAATACGACGCCGGCCACATCCGCGAAGCGATCGCCGCCGGGGCCGACGAATACGTCATGAAACCGTTCGATCACGAGACCCTGCAGCTCAAGCTTCAGCTCATCGGCATAGTCTGAGGGACCCAATGGCCACGAGTTTCAATTCGATCGCGCCGGAGGAACCGGCGCAGCGCACCGCCGGCGCGGTGCGAGTGTTCATCGTCGACGATTCGAACCTGATTCGCTCGATCTACTCGCGAGTGATCACAAGCGAACCCGGACTCGAACTCGCCGGGGTGGCGGGTACGGCCGAGGACGCCATCGCACAGATCGGCTCGCTCAACGTCCAGGTCATCCTGCTCGACCTCGAAATGCCGGGGATGGGTGGGATGCGGGCGTTGCCCGAGATTCTCAAGCGGGCCGGCTCGGCCAAAGTCATGGTAGTCTCGTCGCTCACCAGTGAAGGGGCCGAACACACCGTCAAGGCGCTCTCGCTCGGGGCTGCCGACACGCTCCAGAAGCCCGGACCGGGCGGCTTCGACGACGCCTACAAACAGGACCTGGTCAAGCGCATCCGCGCGCTGGGGCGCCGTCCGCTCCGCCGCGACGCCGCCGCGGTCAAGCAGCAGCCGGCGATCGCGGTGCGCCATGGTGCGCTCGCCAACAACTGCAAGATCGTCGCGATCGGCGCTTCGACCGGTGGGATCCACGCCACCTCGCTACTGCTCGGCGCGCTGCCGCCGCGGATCGGGGTGCCGATCCTGATCACCCAGCACTTGCCAAGCGTGTTTTCCGATTCCTACGCGCGCCAGCTCCAGGACATGTCGGGCCATTCGGTGGAAGTGGCGAGGGAAGGGCGGGTGCTCGAGGCCGACGGGATCTATCTCGCCCCCGGTGACGCGCACCTGTGCGTCCGCGGCGGCGTCGACGGTCCGGAAATTCGTCTCGACCGAAAGCCGGTGGCCTCGGGCTGCATGCCTTCGGTCGATTCGATGTTCGCTTCGCTCGCCCGGGTTTACGGCGCCAGGGCGCTCGGCGTGGTGCTCACCGGGATGGGCCGCGACGGCACCGAGGGCGCTAAATCCATGGTCGAGGCTGGTTCGAACGTGATCGTCCAGAACGAGGCCAGCTCGGTGGTCTGGGGAATGCCCGGATCGGTCGCCAAGGCCGGTCTCGCTTCGGCGATCCTGCACCCGCACGATCTTGCGGCCCGGGTCGTGCTCAGCGTCGCCAACGCATGAGCACGAACGACCTTCGCCGGTTGGCGAACGAAATCATCACCCGGCTGCTCCTCGAGAAAACCGGCCAGACGCTCAAGAGCGACCGGCTGTGGCGGGTCGATTCGGTGGTCGAATCGGTGCTGCGCAAGCGCGGCATTTCCAAGACCACCGATCTTATCACCCTGCTCACCCAGTCCGACAGCGAGGCCTTCCAGCAGGAGCTCGTCGAGGCGCTGCTCAACAACGAAACCTATTTCTTTCGCGACCGCCTGGTGTTCGACCAGCTTGCGGGGCAGGTCTTGCCCCAGCTCGCCGTGGTCAAGGAGCCGACCCGCCAGTTGTCGATCTGGTCGGCCGGGTGCTCGACCGGGCAAGAACCGCTGTCGCTGGCGATGATGCTGCTCGACCAGGGGCCGCGCTGGCGCAACTGGCGGATCGACATCTGGGCGACCGACGTGTCGGACTGCGCGATCAAGGCGGCCCGCCAAGCGACCTTCTCGCAGTTCGAAATTCAACGCGGGCTCGGCGTCGGGCAGATGCTCGAATACTTCGAGGAGACCGAACGCGGCTGGCGCGCCACGGACAAGCTGCGCCGGATGGTCCGGTTCGAGCGGCGCAATATGCTGGATGCACCGCCCAAAGGCGTGAAATTCGACCTGATTTTGTGCCGCAACCTGCTGCTCTACCTCCATCCCGACGCTCGCAACCAAGTCTGCCACAACCTGGCCGGAGCGATGGCGCCGCATTCGTGCCTGCTGCTCGGCGGAGGCGAGGCCTTGCTCGACCAGCGCAGCCTGCTGGCCCCGGCGCTCGGCGATTTCGGAATGTTCCAGCTCGCCTCGAACGTCGCCCATGCCCACGGCGCGCGCCCGCACATCGCGCTGCGGCGCGGCGCGGGCGCTCGGTAGCCGCATGGCTACGATGGTAAACCAATGTTTAGCCAATGCTTAAGCATTTGGACCTATTCCGCTCGCAAAGAGTAACGGGGGGTCGTCCGTGAAGGGCAAAAACGGGGCTAAGGGGCTTGCACCCGGTGCACGGCTGGCGGTGGCGCTGGCGGTGCTGCCGGCGATCCCGGCCGTCCTGCTCTATGCCCTTGGCGCGTTCGATCTCGGCGCGAACCGGACGGTCTCGCTGCTCGCCGGCGGGGCGCTGGCTTACGCGGTGACCCTGCTGATCCTGTTCCGGCTGGGGCGCGCGCAGCTGTCCGATCTCCAGCACCAGGCGCTCACCGACAGCCTCTGCGGCCTGCCCAACCGCCGCGCGCTGCACCGCGATGTGGCCCACATCGACAACCGCGAGGATGAAGTGGCGATCGCCATGATCGATCTCGACGGGTTCAAGTCGGTCAACGATTTCTACGGCCACAACGTCGGCGACCGGGTCATCCTGGTTGTCGCCCAGCTGCTGCGCGAAATGTGCCGCGACAACGGCCGCGCCTATCGCCTCGGGGGCGACGAATTCGCTTTGGTGGTGTCGGGCCCGCTCGCCGGAAACATCGTCGAAGGCATCTGCCGGCGGCTGCTGGTCCGGTTGGACGAGCCGATGTCGATCGATGAGCGGTCGATTGCGCTCGGCGCGAGCATCGGCCTGGCGCGCAGCATCGGAAAAGGCTTGCACAGTTCCTCGAACCTGCTGCGCTGCGCCGACGTGGCGATGTACGCCTCGAAATCGCGCGGCAAGATGCGCGTCACCTGGTTCTCCGAAGAGTTCGACCGCCGCCGCGACGCGCACCAGCAGATCGACACCGATCTGCGCGAGGCGCTCGCCGAGGGCCAGCTCTACCTTCACTATCAGCCGCTGGTCGATGCCGGTTCGGGCAACGTCAGCGCGGTCGAGGCGCTGATCCGCTGGGAACGTCCCGACGGACGGTCGATCGGCCCCGACCAGTTCATCCCGGTCGCCGAAGAAACCGGCCTGATCGAGGCGATCGGGCTGTGGGTGTTGCGCCAGGCCTGCACCGACGGCCTCGCCTGGGACGGCATCAAGCTCTCGGTAAACGTTTCGGTTGCGCAATTGCGCAACCCGCAGTTCCCGCTCCAGCTCGGCCAGATCCTCGAAGAGACCGGCTTTCCCACCTCGCGGCTCGAGCTCGAAATCACCGAGACATTCCTCGTCGGCGACGCCACGGTTCCCGGGCGCAACCTGGCGATGATCAAGGACTTCGGCGTCAGCATCGTGCTCGACGACTACGGCACCGGCTATGCCTCGATCGGCTTCCTGCGCCGTTTCCGCTTCGAAAAGCTCAAGCTCGACCGCACCCTGATCGTCGATGCGTCGGGCGATCACGCGACGCGGACGGTGATGTCTTCCAGCGTGGCGATGGCCAAGGCGCTGGGCATGACGGTTACCGCCGAGGGCATCGAGAACGAAGGCCAGGCCACCCTCGCGCGCGCCGCGGGCTGCGACCAGATGCAGGGCTGGCTCTATTCCAAGGCGATTCCGGCGGATGCCGTCGCCCAGTTCATCGACGACACGGCAATGCAAAACGGCTCGGCCGCGCACGATCGCGCGGTCAACCAATAAGCGATTCAACAAGGGGCACGGAAAATGTCTGGGTTCGACAAACCGGAAGTGACGATCGAGTCTCCGATCAGGGCACGCGTACTGAAGAGCGTGGTCGTCTCGACCACCCTGACCGCGCTGCTCGGCCTCGGGGCCGTGCTCAGCCTTGTCGCGATCGACGCGCCGTGGCTCGGGGTTAGCGTGATCGCCGCGGTCGGCGCACTCGGGGTGTTCAACCAGCTGGTCTCGGGCAAGCTGATCTTCGCCAATTTCGTCGCGCCGCTCGAAACGCTCACCGCCAGCGCCCATGTGCTGGCGCGTGGTCTGCACGAGGAGGAGGTCGCGCACATCAACCGCCGTGACGAACTGGGCGAAATCGCCCGCTCGCTGGCGATGATCCGCAAGGCGGCGGTGCACTATCAGCAACTGCGCGAGGACAGCGACAGCCAGCACGACAAGAACGCCGAATTGCTCGGCCGGCTCGCCTCCAAATTCGAGCGCGAAGTCGGTGAGGTCGTCAGCAACTTTGCCGCTGCCTCGACCCAGTTGCAGGCGACCGCGACGACAATGGCCGCGACCGCCGAACAATCGTCGTCGCAGACCAGCGACGTCTCGAACGCGATGCACAGCGCCTCGGCCGGGGTCACCGCCGCCGCGGCGGCGAGCGACGAGTTCGCGATGTCGATCGGCGAGATCAGCCGGCAGGCCTCGAGTTCGGCGCAGATTGCCCGCAAGGCCAGCGGCGCGGCGCGCGAAGCCGACGAAACCATCGCCACGCTGGCCAGCGCGGCCAACGAGATCGGCCAGATCGTCGACCTCATCTCGACCATCGCCCAGCGCACCAACCTGCTCGCGCTCAACGCCTCGATCGAGGCGGCGCGCGGCGGCGAGGCGGGCCGCGGCTTCGCGGTGGTCGCCGCCGAGGTCAAGGAACTGGCCACCCAGACCGGCAAAGCGACCGAGCGGGTCTCGGTCCAGATCCAGCGCATCCAGGAAGCGACCGGGACCAGCGTCACCGCGATCGGGGCGATCGCCGACCAGATCAACCAGCTCGAATCGACCTCGGTCTCGATCGCCGCGGCGGTCGACCAGCAGTCGGTCGCGGGGCAGGACCTGGCGCGCAACATCGACCTCGCCGCGCGCAGCACCGAAGAGGTCTCCTCGTCGGTATCGCAGGTGCGCGAGGCTTCGCTGGTGACCGGGGTCGCCGCCCAGCAGGTGCTCGATTCGTCGAGCGTGCTGGAGAAGCAGGCGACCAACCTGCGCGATCAGGTCTCAGCCTTTCTCGAGCACGTGCGCAAGGCCGCCTGAGCCTATACAGCGGCGTTTCATCGTCATAGCCTGCGCCCCGGCGAGTCTCGGCTCGCCGGGGCGTTCGCTTGTGGAGAGACGGTGCGATGGCAATTTCCGACCATGTCGATTTCGATGGCTTCATGGCGGGGGTGAAGCGCCGCAACCCGCACCAGGACGAATTCGTCCAGGCGGTGCAGGAAGTCGCCGAAGACATCTTCGACTTCATCGCCGACAAGGAAGAATACCACTCGGCCCAGATCCTGCGCCGCATCGCCGAGCCCGATCGGGTCGTCAGCTTCCGCGTGTGCTGGGAGGACGACGCCGGTAACATCCGCGTCCAGCGCGGCTGGCGGGTCCAGAACAACAATGCGATCGGTCCCTACAAGGGCGGCATCCGCTTCCACCCCAGCGTGACCGAAAGCGTGCTCAAGTTCCTCGCCTTCGAGCAGACCTTCAAGAACAGCCTGACCGGACTCCCGATGGGCGGCGCCAAGGGCGGCGCGGACTTCAATCCCAAGGGCAAATCAGAAGGCGAAGTCATGCGATTCTGCCAGGCGTTCATGAGCGAACTCTTCCGTCACATCGGCCCATACACCGACGTGCCCGCCGGGGACATCGGCGTCGGCGGCCGCGAGGTGAGCTATCTCTTCGGCCAGTACAAGCGGCTGGTGAATGAATTCACCGGCGTGCTGACCGGCAAGGGACTTGCCTTCGGCGGCAGCGAGATCCGGGTGGAAGCCACGGGCTACGGCTGCGTGTATCTCATGAAGGAGATGCTCCACCATCATGGCCTGAGCATTGAAGGAAGGACCGCAGTTGTTTCAGGC
>JBOHIC010000278.1:0-20028 GCA_050725835.1 Novosphingobium sp. | reverse complement strand
GGCAGGATCGCTCCCTCGACCATGTCGAACTCGCGCACCCCGCGCAGGCGGCGCGCGGTGTTGACCAGTTCGCGCAGCTTCTCGCGCCGCGCCGGGCCGTTTTCGACGTCGGGGATGACCAGCGGCGCGCTCCCGGTGGTTTCGTCGCTCGAGATCAGGGTGATCGTGCCGATCCCGGCCCACTGCGCAATCAAGCTGAACTCGATCCGCACGTCCTTGACCCGATACAGCTCGATCTCGTCGACCGACTTGTTGACGATCCCTTTTCGCAGGATCAGCCGGTCCTCGGTCAGCTCATAAGTCGTCGCGAGGTTCTGCACCCATTTGACCGCGATAATCACCAGCCCGATCCCGACCAGGCACAGCAGCAGCGTCGCCCACCCGGCGAGCGAGCCGCGCAGCCAGCCCCAGGTCGAGGAACGGAAGCTGTCGATCGTTTGGGTCATGCCACTCTCCGTGTCGCTCCGCGCACCACTAGCCGGAATTGGTCGGCGTGAATGGAAGAATCTGCCTATAGCTCGCCAGCAGCGGCGCCCCCGGGACAACGGCGCCGTGTTCGAGCAGGAAGGCGTGGCGGACGATTTCGGCCTGCTGCTCGATCCCGTAGCGCTCGAGCGTCCAGCCGGGTTTCAGCGCATAGTCGTAGCGGCACCACGGGTGGCGATGCAGTGGAAGATACCAGCGCCCTTTGGTCTGGGCCTGCCAGACATGGGTCATCTCATGGATGAACAGCCCCTGGCGGTGGAGCGGGGCGCCGGCGAAATCCTCGCAATAGGCCTCGGCCAGCGGATGGAAGTGGAGGTGCCCCTGCGGCGCCATCGTGATCCTGCGGGGCTGGAACGGGAACCACTTGCGGCGGCGGATGGTGACCTTCGCGAGGTCGATCGCATTGCCAAAGACCGAGCGCGCCAAGGCGACCTCGCCCGCGGTCAGCGGCCGTTCGCCCCCGACCGGGCAGACAGTAGGCGGATTGGTCAGTGCGCGATGTCCATGTCGCCGCCCGCCGTCTCGACCGCGAGCGGAGCGGAGTGCTTCTCGCCGCCCTCGAAGGTCAAGGTCACCTGGGCGCTGCCCCCGGCCGCGATCTTCGGATCGAGGCCGAACACCATCACGTGCTTGCCGCCGGGCGCGAAGGCGACCGTTTCGCCCGCCGGCACCGCCAGCGTGGGCATCGCCGCCATCTTGCCGCCTTCGGTGGTGTGCATCTCGGCCTTCTCGGCCCCTGCCACGGTTACTGCGACGATTGTCACCGGCGCCTTGGCGCTGTTTGCAAATGTGAAATAGGCCGCGCCGGGGTTGCCTTTGACCGCGGGGAGCACCAGCCGCCCGGCTCTGAGCCCGCTGCCGGGCTTGGCCTCGGGCGACTTTTCGGCGGGCTGCTGGCAAGCGGCGAGCGCAAGGGCGGCGAGGAGGGAAACGGGCATGAGTTTCACGGGCCGGTCGGTCCTTTGGCGCTTTGTGGGACGGCCCCGCCGCTAGCCTCGCCCAAGACTTGTGCCAAGCGAAACCGCACCTATATCCGCCGCACAAACGAGCCGCCGAGCCGCTTCGCCGGGACTGGGAAGCGAACTGCGCGGTGTCAACGCAAGACCAAGGATGGGGTTTCAATGGCTAAAGTGATCGGTATCGACCTCGGCACCACCAACAGCTGCGTCGCGGTGATGGACGGGGGCAAGCCCAAGGTCATCGAAAATGTCGAAGGCGCGCGCACCACGCCGTCGATCGTCGCCTTCACCAAGGACGGCGAGCGGCTGATCGGCCAGCCGGCCAAGCGTCAGGCGGTGACCAACGGCGACAACACGATTTTCGCGGTGAAGCGCCTGATCGGCCGTCGCTACGACGATCCGGTGACCAAGAAGGACACCGAGCTGGTCCCCTATTCGATCGTCAAGGGCAAGAACGGCGACGCCTGGGTCAAGGCCGGGGGCGAGGACTATTCGCCCAGCCAGATTTCAGCCTTCATCCTCCAGAAGATGAAGGAAACCGCCGAGAGCTATCTTGGCGAAACCGTCACCCAGGCGGTGATCACCGTTCCCGCCTATTTCAACGACGCCCAGCGCCAGGCGACCAAGGACGCGGGCGCGATCGCGGGCCTTGAAGTGCTGCGGATCATCAACGAGCCGACCGCCGCGGCGCTCGCCTATGGGCTAGAGAAGAACGACGGCAAGACCATCGCGGTCTACGATCTCGGCGGCGGCACCTTCGACGTCTCGATCCTCGAGATCGGCGACGGGGTGTTCGAGGTGAAGAGCACCAACGGCGACACGTTCCTCGGCGGTGAGGACTTCGATTCCAAGCTGGTCGAATGGCTTGCTGACAAGTTCAAAGCCAAGGAAAACATGGACCTGAAGACCGACAAGCTCGCGCTTCAGCGTCTCAAGGAAGCCGCCGAAAAGGCTAAGATCGAGCTGTCGAGCACAGCCCAGACCGAGATCAACCTGCCCTTCATCACCGCGCGGATGGAAGGCGGCAGCACCACACCGCTGCACCTCGTCGAAACCGTGACCCGCGCCGACCTCGAAAAGATGGTCGCCGACCTGATCCAGCGGACCAAGGGCCCGATGGAAAAGGCGCTCAAGGACGCCGGGATCAAGGCCGCGGACATCGACGAGGTCGTCCTCGTCGGCGGGATGACCCGCATGCCCCGCGTGCGCGAGGTGGTGAAGGAGTTCTTCGGCAAGGAGCCGCACACCGGGGTCAACCCCGACGAAGTCGTCGCGATGGGCGCGGCGATCCAGGCCGGCGTGCTCCAGGGCGACGTCAAGGACGTGCTCCTGCTCGACGTAACTCCGCTCTCGCTCGGCATCGAGACGCTTGGCGGCGTGTTTACCCGGATGATCGACCGCAACACCACGATCCCGACCAAAAAGGGCCAGGTCTATTCGACCGCCGAGGACAACCAGCAGGCGGTCACCATCCGCGTGTTCCAGGGCGAGCGCGAGATGGCCGCGGACAACAAGATGCTCGGCCAGTTCGACCTTGTCGGGATTCCCCCGGCGCGGCGCGGCATCCCGCAGATCGAGGTGACCTTCGACATCGACGCCAACGGCATCGTCCACGTCACCGCCAAGGACAAGGGCACCGGCAAGGAGCAGCAGATCAAGATCCAGGCTTCGGGCGGGCTCAGCGACGCGGACATCGATCAGATGGTCAAGGACGCCGAGAAGTTCGCCGAGGAAGACAAGGGCCGGCGCGAGGCGGCCGAGGCCAAGAACAACGCCGACAGCCTCGTCCACGCCACCGAGCGCCAGCTCGAAGAGAACGGCGACAAGATCGACGCCGATTTGAAGGCCGAGATCGAAGCCGCGATTGCCGAGGCCAAGACCGCGGTCGAAAGCGGCGATCCGGCCGAGATGACTGCCAAGACCCAGGCGCTCACGGAAGTGGCGATGAAGATGGGCCAGGCGATCTACGAGAAGGAACAGGCAGCGGCCGCTTCGCCGGGGGCCGATGCTCCGGCCGAAGGCGGCGAGGAAGTGGTCGATGCCGAGTTCTCGGAAGTCGACGAGAACAACAAGGGTTGATGTTGCGATGAACCGGCCCGCCGCCAAGCGACAAGCGGCGGCGGGTCTGGTTTGCGGGTGGGGCAATGGCGACCGAAGCTGACTTCTACGAGCTGCTCGAAATCGAGCGCAGCGCGGACGACCGGACGATCAAGTCCGCGTACCGCAAGCTCGCGATGCAGTTCCATCCCGACAAGAATCAGGGCTGCAAGGACTCCGAGTCGAAGTTCAAGGCGATCAGCGCCGCCTACGCCTGCCTGTCCGACCCGCAGAAGCGCGCCGCCTATGACCGCTTCGGCCACGCCGCTTTCGAGAACGGCGGGATGGGCGGTGGCCAGGGCGGAGGCGGGTTCTCCGACCTCGGCGACATTTTCGAGACGATTTTCGGCAGCGCTTTCGGCGGCGGCGGGCGGCAACAGGCGCGGCGCGGGGCGGACCTGCGATACGATCTCGAGATCGGGCTCGACGAGGCGTTCCACGGCAAGTCTGCGCAGATCGAGATCGAAGTCTCCGCGCAGTGCGAAACGTGCGACGGCAAAGGCGCCGAGCCCGGCACCGGCACGCGCCGCTGCAACCTCTGCGGCGGACACGGCAAGGTCCGCGCGCAGCAGGGCTTCTTCATGGTCGAGCGGACCTGCCCGACCTGCCAAGGCCACGGCGAGGTGATCGAGAGCCCGTGCCGCGCCTGCCGCGGCGAGGGGCGTGTGGACAAGGCGCAGACGCTCGACGTCGAAGTGCCCCCGGGGGTCGACACCGGCACCCGCATCCGCCTGTCGGGCAAGGGCGAGGCCGGGCCGTTCGGCGCGCCGCCGGGCGATCTCTACATCTTCGTCCACGTCCGCCGCCACGCGGTGTTCGAGCGCGACGGCACCACCCTGATCACCCGCGTCCCGATCGCCTTCACCACCGCGGCGTTGGGGGGCGAGATCGAGATTCCGGGCCTCGACGGCGCAGCCCACGCCATCGCGATCCCCGCGGGCATCCAGTCGGGCAAGCAGCTGCGCAAGCGCGGGGTCGGCATGCCGGTGCTGCAGGGCCGCGGGCACGGCGACCTGGTGGTCGAAATCATGGTCGAAACTCCGACCAAGCTCTCCGCCCGCCAGAAGGAGCTGCTGCGCGAACTGCAGGAGACCGAAACCGGCGAGGAAACGCCCCAGTCCAAAGGGTTCTTCGACCGGCTGAAAGAGGCGTTCAAAGCCTGAGCCTTTTCGGCTTCCGCCTCGCGCCTGCGCCGACTAGCCTGTCCCCATCGCGAAGGGGAACCCGAACATGCCGAAAATCCAGCGAGCCTGCCTGGCCCTCATCTTTGCGGCCGGCGTGGCCGCACCTGCCGCCGCGCAGACCCCGGATTTCGGCAAGGTCGAAGTCAAGTCCGAGGTAATCGCGCCCGGAGTGGCGGTGCTGTTCGGACTGGGCGGCAACATCGGCGTCTCGTATGGCCCCGACGGCACTGTGCTGATCGACGATCAGTTCGCGCCGCTCACCGAAAAGATCGGCCAGGCGGTTGCCGGGCTCGGCGCGATGCCCGCGCGCTATCTGGTGAACACGCACTGGCACTATGATCATTCGGGCGGGAACGAGAACCTCGGCAAGGCGGGGGTGACGATTTTCGCGCACGACAATGTGCGAGTGCGGCTAGCGGCCGGTGGGACCGTCGCGGGTACGGTGTCTCCGCCGGCGCCTGCCGCAGCTTTACCCGTAGTGACCTATGCCCAAGGCCTGACCTTCCATCTCAACGACGACGACATCGACGCGGTGTTCACCGGCGGCGGACACACCGACGGCGACACGGTGCTGATCTGGCGCACGGCCAACGTCGTCCACACCGGCGATCTGATGATGAACGGCTTGGGCTTTCCGTTCATCGACCTCGAATCCGGCGGCAATGCGCTGCGCCTGGTCGCTACGCTCGACCAAATCCTGGCGAGGACCAACGCCGCGACCAAGGTGATCCCGGGACATGGCCCGGTCGCCAGCCAGGCCGATCTGCGAGCCTGGCGCGACATGATCGCCGGCGCGGTGGAGACGGTGCGCAAGGCACGCCGCACGAAGCAGAGCCTCGAGCGCTTCCTCAAGGTCAACCCGTTCAAACCGCATGAAAAGCCCGGCGCGTTCATATCGGCTGACGCATTCGTCACCGCAATCTGGAGGAGCCTGGACGCTAAGCCGGCCGAGCATCCCCACAAGCACTAGGCTTCGGCGCGGAGTGGCAAGTGAAGGCTTGTCGGCCGGGTGGACAGGTGTAGGTTTCGCCTTTCGGGTCATGCCGCAAGGAGAAGAGCCATGGCGCTGGACGAGGCGAAACTGAACGAATTCGTCGGCAAGATGCTCGGCGACCTTGGCGGGGCGATGAGTGTGCCGACGGTCCGGATCGGGTTTCGGCTCGGGCTGTTCGACCGGCTCGCCGAAGCGCCCGCCACCGCCGCCGAACTTGCCGATCGTGCCGGCGGACTTCACGAGCGCTATGTCCGCGAGTGGTGCCTCGCCCAAGCCTCCAGCGGCTATGTCGATTATGACCCGGCGAGCGAGCGCTTCAGCGTCTCTCCCGAGCAGGCGATGGTCTTCACCATGTCCGACAGCCCGGTCTACCTGCGCGGCGGGTTCGAGCTGGTCGCGGCGATGATCGAGGCCGAAACGAAGGTCGAGCATTGCTTCAAGCATGGAACCGGGGTGCGCTGGGGCGATTCGGCGGGGTGCCTGTTCTGCGCGACGGGCATGTTCTTCCGCCCGAGCTACGTGAACAATATCGTTCAGGCCTGGGTGCCCGCGCTGGACGGTGTGGAGGCCAGACTCACATCCGGAATCAAGGTCGCCGACGTCGGCTGCGGCGTAGGGTTCTCGACGTTGCTGATGGCCGAGGCCTGGCCCGAGAGCGAATTCGTCGGCTACGATTTCCACGAACCCTCGATCGAGGATGCGCGCCGCCACGCTGCCGACCATGGCCTGGCCGATCGGGTGCGGTTCGAAGTTGCGGCGGCGAAGGAGATTGCAGAAACCGGCTTCGATCTCGTGACAATGTACGATTGCCTCCACGACATGGGCGATCCGCGCGGCTGTGCCGCCCACATGCGCCAAATCCTCGCCCCCGGCGGCAGCTGGATGGTGGTCGAGCCGGTTGCGGGGAACTCGCCGAGCGATAACCTCAATCCGATCGGGAGGATGTATTACAACGCCTCGACGATGATTTGCGTGCCGACCTCGCTCGATCAGGAGGTCGGCGAAGGCTTGGGCGCGCAGGCGGGCGAGGCGCGGTTGAGCGAAGTCATTCGCAGCGGCGGGTTCGGTTCGGTCCGGCTCGCCATCACCGATGCCTTCAACATGGTGCTCGAGGCGCGCTAACCGATTTCGGCGCGGATACCGGCGACCAGCGCGGGATCGGCGGTGAGCCGCGGTTCTTCCTCGGCGAGGATCGCGAGGAAGGCCTCGCGCTTGAACCCCGCGAGGTCGGCCTCCGCGACTTCAGCGCCCTGCGGCAGCGCCGAAGCGATCAGGTCAATGGTCCGTTCCGCCCCATGCAGGCGCCCCCACAGGTAGTCGTTCTCGCGGTAGGCGCGGCTGAAGAAGGCGCCGAAGTTGTAGAACTCGGTGCCGCGGAGTGTCGCCGCCGCGCCGCCGGGGCGAATCGCACTGCAGTCCTCGGGTGAGATGCGGTCGACCTTGGCCGGGTCGAACTCGGTCAGCCCTTCGCCGCGCAGCAGCGGCAGGGTGACCGCGTCGTAATAGGGAAATCCGAGATAGCTAAGCAGCACCCGGCGGCGCAGCGCCTGGGGCAGTTTCGCCAACATCTCGGCAAACATCGCATCGACCACCAGGTCGGTCGCGGGGAGCTGGCGGCGTTTGGCCACGGCATCGAGCACCGCGCCGGGATCGGCGAAGATCTGCCCCGCGACTGCGACGAAATCCGCGCCGAGCGCCTTGGCCGGCTCGCGTTCGAAATAGAGCGCCAGCGCGCGGTAAGTCGCATCGCGCGCGGCCTGGCGGTGGAACCCGTCGCCGTCCTCGGGATCGTCCCAGTCCTCCGACAAGCGCCGCGCCAGCAGGCGCAGGCGGCGGATGCGGAAGCCGAGGTCGTGCTCGCGGAAGAATGCGACGGCGGCCGGCGTCGCCCCGCCACGCAGCACCGCCATCCGGTCGAGCCCTTGCGCTTCGAGCCAGCCGGTCAGCGCCGCGGCGACCGTGGCGGAGGCCAGTTCGGGCGCGGCCTCGCAGACCAGTTCGGCGAGGTGATCGACGATTCCGGCAAACTTGACCTGGGCATAGCCGTGATAGGCGAAGCCCGATTGCTCGGCTGCGGCCTGTTGCGCCTTGCCGCGCCACGCGGTGAGCCGCTTCACGGTCGGCTTGTCGAGGAAGAAGGTCCGTCCGAACAAGCGCTCGACCGCGTCCTCGATCTCGGGCCGCAGCGCCTCGACGATCGTGCGCAATTTTTGCAGCTCGCGCGAATCGCGGGCGATCGCCTCGAGATTATCGCGCACCGGCTGCTCGCGCGGGATCGAAGAGAGCGCGCCGAAGATGGTCGTAAAGAAGCCCGGGGGATGCGGAACGCTGCGCGCCTCCCCGGCGAACAGGTTGGGGGTGGGGTCGATGTAGACGAAGCGGCGGTCGACCTCGCGCTGCGCCGGGCGATCGCGCAGCACCTTCATCGCCTGGGCGAAGGGCGCGTTGACCAGTACCGAGCCGTCGATCAGCCAGACCGCGCCGGGATCGCCGCGGCGCGCGTGTTCTGGCATAATCCGGGCGACGAATGCGTCGCGGCTGGGCCAGGCTAAGCCGCGCTCCTGCGCCAGCGCGTCGATTTCGCCAAGCTGGAGCGGCGGGAAGGCGCCGGGGAAGCTCGCGGTGGCGCGCGCAGCGAAGACCAGCTCGGGCAGGGGGGCGAGCGGCTGGCCGGCTTCACCGGGGGTCTCGGCGCGGAACCCGATCGAGAGGCGATGCTCGCTCTCCTCGACCAGCGCGGGTGAGTGCAGCCGCAGCGCCTCGAGATGGCCCTTGAAGTCGGTCGCGGTGACGAACAGGTCGAGCGGGTGGCCGGGTGGGAGCAGCGGCTGCTCGCCTTCGAACCTGGCCATCGCCGCGAGCGCGTCGGCGAGTAGCCGAGCGAAGCCGATTCCGCCGAACGGCGGCTCGAACCAGCGCGAGCGGATCAGCCGCGATAGCTTGGCGCGGACTTCGCTGCGGGTTTCCCTGGCGACGCTCTCCGACACCGCGTTGCCCGGGCGTTTGAGCACCCACCACACCAGCGGCATCGCCCAGGCCTTTGCGAAACGCCAGCCCGGCCGCGCGTCGGGATCGAGCAGCACGTCGACATCGGTGCGTTCGAGCCACAGCGTGGTCAGCGGCTCGAGCGACTGGCCCGAGTGCACCGCCTGGGCGAGGAACACGGCGTTGAGCCCGCCCGCGCTGGCCCCGGCGACGATGTCGGTGAGCACCCTGAGCTGGACCGCGTGTTCACTACGGACATGTTCGAGCAATCGTCGATAGACCGCCGCCGAACCGCCCGCAGCCGCGCTGTCGCCGATGAAGTCCCGGCTCGCGCGGCCGGCGTGCCACAGCTCCTTGGTCACCCCGTGCATGTACACCGCGAGGCTCACCCCGCCGTAGCAGACCAGCGCGATGCGGAGTTCCTTCTGACGCATCGCCGCAGCTAGGCGCATTTGCACTGCGCTGGCAATTGCGTTCTCTTTCCGTTCCGTTTAGTGACCGGCCATGGCCAAGCCCAAACGCCGCTATGTCTGTGCCGCCTGCGGGAGCGTGACGCACCGCTGGCAGGGGCAGTGCGCCGACTGCGGCGAGTGGAACACATTGGGCGAGGAAGCGCCGGAGACGGTGTTTTCGGCCAGGCACCATCTTTCATCGGGCGGGCGGGCGATCGAGTTCGCTCCGCTCGAGCAGGCCGGGCCGCCGCCGGCGCGGCGCACGACCGGGCTAGCCGAGTTCGACCGTGCGCTGGGCGGCGGGCTGGTGCCGGGCTCGGCGATCCTCATGGGCGGCGATCCGGGGATCGGCAAATCGACCCTGCTGCTGCAGAGCGCGGCGCGGCTTGCGCAGAGCGGAGCCGAAGTGATTTACGTGAGCGGCGAGGAAGCCGCGGGGCAGGTGCGGCTGCGCGCCGACCGGCTCGGGCTGAACGGCTCGCCGGTGCGCTTTGCTGCGGCAACCTCGGTGCGCGATATCCTGACCACGCTCGGCGGCATGGCGGCGCCGGCGATGCTGGTGATCGATTCGATCCAGACGATGCATTCGGACCAGATCGAGGGCGCGCCGGGAACGGTCAGCCAGGTCCGCGGCTGCGCCTTCGAGCTGATCCGTTACGCCAAGGACAACGGCGTCGCGCTGGTGCTGGTCGGCCACGTCACCAAGGACGGCAGCATCGCCGGGCCGCGGGTGCTCGAGCATATGGTCGACGTGGTAATGAGCTTCGAGGGCGAGCGCAGCCACCAGTACCGCATCCTCCGCAGCCTGAAGAACCGCTTCGGACCGGTCGACGAGATCGGGGTCTTCGCGATGGCCGGGCAGGGGCTGGAGGAGGTCGCCAACCCCTCGCTGCTGTTCCTTTCGGGGCGCGAGCAGGCGGTGCCGGGCAGCGCGGTGTTCCCGGCGATGGAGGGCACCCGCCCGGTGCTGGTCGAAATCCAGGCGCTGATCGTGCGCCTCGCCAGCGGGGCCACGCCGCGGCGCGCGGTGGTCGGCTGGGACGGCGGACGGATGGCGATGCTCCTGGCGGTGCTCGAGGCGCGCTGCGGGCTCAATTTTTCGGCCTGCGAGGTCTATCTCAATGTCGCCGGGGGATACCGGCTGGCCGATCCCGGGGCCGATCTTGCGGTCGCCGCGGCGCTGGTCTCGGCGCTCGCCGACAAGCCGATCGCGACTGACGCCTGCTGGTTCGGCGAAGTCTCGCTCGCCGGGGAGATCCGCCCGGTCGCCCATGCCCCGCTCAGGGTGCGCGAGGCGGGCAAGCTGGGCTTCCGCACCGTGTTCGGTCCCGCCGAGCAGGCAATGGGGACTGAAGGCGCGGATTTCCGCCCGCTCACCCTCCTGCCAAATCTCGTTGACCGGATAATGTCCGCCCCATAGGTTCGCCCGCATCATGACGGGTTTCGACATTGGCGTGCTCCTTCTGGTCGGGCTGGGAGCGATCACCGGTTTTATGCGCGGGTTCGTGCAGGAAGTACTCGCGCTCGCAGCGTGGGTCTTCGCGCTGTTCGCGATTCGCTATCTCCACACGCCGTTGACTGCGGCGCTGGTTCCGTTCGTCGGCAACGGCGCGGGAGCGGCGCCGGTGCTGGCTTTCGCGCTGCTGCTGCTGGTGCCCTATGCGACGGTCAAGCTGATCGGCAACCGGCTCGGCTCGGCCAGCCGCAATTCGGTTCTAGGGCCGATCGACCGGCTGCTCGGGTTCGGTTTCGGCGGGCTCAAGGGAATGATCATCGTCGTCCTCGCCTTCTCGGTGCTGGTGCTCGGCTTCGACATCACCTGGGGTGCGGGCGGGCGGCCCGACTGGATCACTCAGGCGCGCAGCTATCCCTTCGTCAACGCGGCGAGCGAGGAACTGGTCAAGATGCTCGCCGAACGCCGCCGCAATGCTACCGCGGCGGAGGCGGTCAAGGCCCGCTAGAATGGCTGGGGCCGAGGTTCTCTACACGCCCGAAGTGCTCGGGCTGGCGACCTCGCTCGCCAATTTCCCCTGGCGCGACGACCTGCCGCTGCACGGCGAGGCGCGCTCGCCGACCTGCGGCAGCGCAGTCAGGCTTGCGCTGGATTGCGACCCGGACGGACGGATCGCCGATTTCGGGATTCGCGCCCACGCTTGTGCGATCGGCCAGGCGGCCGCGGCGATTTTCGCCAGGGCGGCAAAGGGTCGCGACCGGGCGGAAATCGCCGAGTCCGCGCGCACAATCACCCGCTGGCTCGACGGCGAGGACGGACTGCCCGGCTGGCCCGGTTTCGCCGCCATCGCCTCGGCGCGCGATTACCCGGCGCGCCACGGCGCGATCCTGCTCGCGTGGAAAGCCGCGCTGGCGGCGCTTCCCTCGCCCGCTACCGCCCGCTAGGACAGCCCCGAACCGGGCAGGGGAGCACGATGGCGAGTACGGCAGCACACCACGAACCGTCGGCCAGCGACATGCGGCTGGTGATAGGCGCGTCCTCGGCGGGGACGGTGTTCGAATGGTACGATTTCTTCATCTACGGCACGCTCGCCGCGATCATCGGCAAGGCCTTCGTCCCGTCCGACAACGCGCTGGTGCGCGAGCTGGTGACCTGGGCCGGGTTCGCGGTGGGCTTCGGATTCCGTCCACTCGGCGCAATCCTGTTCGGCTATCTCGGCGACAAGCTGGGGCGCAAATACACCTTCCTCGTCACCGTGACGCTGATGGGCATCGCCACCGCGGGGGTCGGGCTGGTGCCGTCGGTCGAATCGATCGGCCTTGCCGCGCCGGCGATCATCATTTTCCTGCGCGTGCTGCAGGGGCTGGCGCTGGGCGGCGAATACGGCGGTGCGGCGATCTATGTTTCCGAACACAGCCCGCCAAGCAAGCGCGGGTTCTACACCGGCTTCATCCAGGCCAGTGTGGTCGGCGGGTTCATCCTCAGCCTCGCCGTCGTTCTCGGCTGCAAGGCGATGTTCGACGCCGCGACGTGGGAGGCATGGGGCTGGCGGGTGCCGTTCCTGCTCAGCATCCTGCTCCTTGCCGTCTCGCTGTGGATGCGGATCAAGCTGTCGGAAAGCCCGGTTTACAAGGCGATGAAGGAAGAGGGGCAGATTTCGGGCAACCCCTTCGTCGAAAGCTTCACTTACCCCGGCAACAAGCGCCGCATCTTTGTGGCGATGTTCGGGGTCGCGGTCGGGCTTACGGTGATCTGGTACACTGCGACCTTCTCCAGCCTCGCCTTCCTAGTCGGGCCGATGCGGGTCGACGAGACCGTGGCGCAGATCACGGTCGCAAGCACCGCGCTGGTGGGGTTGGTGTTCTTCATCGGCTCGGGCGCGCTGTCGGACCGGATCGGCCGCAAGGCGCCGATCGTCTGGGGCTACGCCGCGACGCTGCTGCTGCTCGTCCCGTGCTTCTGGATCATGGGCTGGGCGCTCGAGCCGGTGGTCGCCGCCGCGCCCGCCGGGGCGAAGATCGTGCCCGACGCGGCGACCATCGCGATCATCGTCGCTGCGCTGACGGTGCTCAACGCGCTCTCGGGCTTCACCTACGGGCCGGTGGCGGCGCTGCTCTCGGAGATGTTCCCGGCGCGGATTCGTTACTCCTCGATGTCGATCCCCTATCACTTCGGCACCGGCTGGTTCGGCGGGATCGTGCCGCTGGTGGCCACCGCGATGGTGGCGCGCACCGGCAATGTCTATTCCGGGCTATGGTATCCGTGGATCATGGTGCTGCTCGCCTTCCTCGTCGCTCTCTGGGGGCTGCCCTCCGGCCCGCCGCGCGACTTCGCCGATGATCCCGCCTGAGCCGCCACCGGGTTCGCTGCGGCTAACGATCGACGGCGAAGCGCTCGCCGCCAACTGGCGCGCGCTCGATGCGATGTCGGGCAGCGCCGCGGCGGGTGCGGCGGTCAAGGCCGACGCCTATGGCTTGGGTATGGCCCGAGTTGCGCCGGTGCTGCGCGAGGCCGGGTGCGCCACCTTCTTCGTTGCGCATTGGTGCGAAGTCGCGTCGTTGCTCGTCCATGTTCCGCCCGCAGCAATCGTCGTGCTGCACGGCCCGGCGACCGCTGCCGAGGCCGCCTACGGGGTCGCCACCGGGGTTCGCCCGGCGATCAACACGCTCGCCCAAGCGCAACTTTGGCGCGCGGCGCGCGGCGGGGTGTGCGACCTCATGGTCGATACCGGGATCAACCGGCTCGGGCTGCCGCTGGCCGAGCTGGGCGATCCGGCCATCGCCGCGCTCCGGATCGATACGCTCCACTCGCACCTCGCCTCGGCCGACGAGGACAGCCCGCTCAACGCTGTACAGCTGGCGCGATGGAATGCCGCTCGGGGGGAGGTTCGCCATCGCCGGGCAAGTCTCGCCAACAGCGCGGGGATTGCGCTCGGCCCCGCCTATCACGGCGATCTGACTCGCCCCGGCCTTGCCCTATACGGCGGCGTTCCGCGGCCCGAATTGGCTGGCGTCATCCGCCAAGTCGCCCGCCCCGAAACCGCCCTGCTGCAGGTCCGCGAGGTCACAGCAGGCGAGGGTGTGGGATACAATTCTACTTTCGTCGCGCCCGCGCCGATGCGGCTCGGGGTGGTCGCGCTGGGCTATGCCGACGGCTACCTGCGCGCCTGGTCGCACATAGGCATGCTGCGAGCGGGCGATGCAGCACTCCCGGTGGTCGGGCGCGTTTCGATGGACATGACTATCGTCGATCTCGCCGCCGCGCCGCACCTGCAGGAGGGCGATTGGCTCGCAGTTGACTATGGCCTGCCCACCGCATCGGCAATGACCGGGCTCTCGCAGTACGAACTCCTCACCCTCCTCGGGAAGCGCTTCTGCCGCTGAATTGCTGCGCAGCAAAAAGCCCATGTTGCATTGCACTCGCTGCGAGTGCTAACGCTGCGGCTTCCGCACCGGACAGGGGTTGGCGATGAGCAAGGATGCCAAGGGCGAAACCGTCGTCATCAAGAAATACGCCAACCGGCGGCTCTACAACACCCAGTCGTCGAGCTACATCACGCTCGATCACCTCTCCAAGATGACCCGCGACGGGGTCGAGTTCCAGGTGCTCGACGCCAAGACCGGGGCCGACATCACCCACCAGATCCTCACCCAGATCATCATGGAAGAGGAAAGCGCAGGCGGCGAGCAGATGCTCCCGGTCAATTTTTTGCGCCAGCTGATCTCGATGTACGGCAATTCGATGCAGAGCCTGGTGCCGCACTACCTCGAAGCCTCGATGGACAACTTCCGCACCAACCAGCAGAAGCTGCGCGAGGCGTTCGAGGCGAGCCTCGGCAACAACCCGCTGGCCAAGCTGGCGCAGCAGAACCTGGCGATGTTCAAGGCCGCCGCCTCGGCCTTCCTCCCGGGCATGGCCGAGGGCAAGCCCGCTGCCGGCGGCGACAAGGACGGCGAACTCGCCGCACTCCGCGCGCAGATGGCGGAGATGCAGAAGAAGCTCGACGCGCTAAGCAAGTGACGCCGGTTTGAACAGCACGCCATAAGCCGCTAACGGCGCTGGCATGAGCTACCCGTCGAACATTCGCCACGCCCTGTCCGTCACCCGCGAGGCCGATTTCGCCGCGTGGTATCAGGAGGTCATCGCCGAGGCCGAGCTCGCCGAAGAATCGGGCGTGCGTGGGTGCATGGTGATCAGGCCGTGGGGCTACGGCATCTGGGAGCGCATCCAGCGCGTGATGGACGACCGGATCAAGGCCGCGGGTGTGCAGAACTGCTACTTCCCGCTGTTCATACCGCTATCCTACTTCGAGAAGGAGGCCGCCCACGTCGAGGGCTTCGCCAAGGAGATGGCGGTGGTCACCCATCACCGCCTGATCGGCGACGGGAAGGGCAAACTGGTTCCCGATCCCGCCGCCAAGCTCGAGGAACCGCTAATCGTCCGCCCGACCAGCGAAACCGTGATCGGCGAAGCGATGGCGCGGTGGGTTCAGAGCTGGCGCGACCTGCCGCTGCTCACCAACCAGTGGGCCAACGTTGTGCGCTGGGAGATGCGCACCCGGATGTTCCTGCGCACCAGCGAATTCCTCTGGCAGGAGGGCCACACCGCCCACGCCACCCGCGACGAAGCGATGGCCGAGACGTTGCGCGCGCTCGAAATGTACCGCGCCCACGCCGAGGACGATCTCGCAATGCCGGTGATCGCCGGCGAAAAGCCCGAGAACGAACGCTTCCCCGGCGCGGTCGCGACCTACAGCATCGAGGCGATGATGCAGGACGGCAAGGCGCTCCAGGCGGGCACCTCGCACTACCTCGGCACCGGCTTCGCCGAGGCGGCGGGGATTCGCTACCAAGACAAGGACGGCTGCCAGCAGCTTTGCCACACCACCAGCTGGGGGGTCTCGACCCGGTTGATCGGCGGGGTGATCATGACCCACGGCGACGACGATGGGCTGCGGGTGCCGCCCAAGATCGCGCCGCACCAGATCGTGATCCTGCCGATGCTGCGCGAAGACGAAGGCGACGCGGCGCTGCTCGCCTATTGCGAAGCCCTGCGCGCCGCGCTGACGGGCCAGTCGGCGCTGGGCGAGCCGATCCGCGTGCTGCTCGACCGGCGCGCCGGCAAGGCGACGCAAAAGCGCTGGGGCTGGGTCAAGAAGGGCGTGCCGCTGATCCTCGAAATCGGCGGACGCGACGCTGCTTCGGGGCAGGTTTCGGTGCTCCGCCGCCATCGGCTGTGGAACGAGGCCGGCAAGGTCGATTTCCACGCTATGGCGCAGGGCCAGTTCGTTTCCGCTGCGGCGACCGAACTCGAAGGTATCCAGCGCGAACTCCACGCCGAAGCGAGCGCCCGGCGCAATGCCAACCTGGTGCGCGAAGTGACCAGCCTCGCCGAACTCGAGGCCCATTTCGCCGAGGACCGGCGCTATCCCGGCTGGATCGAAATGGCCTGGTCGCGCCCCGGCGGGGAGGAACTCGAAGCGGTCGTCGCCAGGCTCAAGGCGCTCAAGCTGACCATTCGCAACACCGCACTCGATCAGGCGGCGGCGAGCGGGACCTGTCCCTTCACCGGCCGGCCCGCGGTCGAACGGATCACAGTCGCCCGCGCCTATTGACTTCGTCCCGCCGCGGGCGGGTGTCGCATTTTTGCATGACGCGCGGCGCAGAGTGGTGCAGATTTCCCGGCGATTTGTTGAGTCGCAACGGGAGGTTTCGATGCGCACGTTCTTGACCGGGATTTTGGCGGTCGCCGCCTTTGGGACCACCGCTTCGGCGGCGCAGGCCGAACAATGGCGGGCCGTGGCCGAAACCGACTCGTCCCCGTTCACGATCATGCTGATCGACGAATCGAGCGTCCAGCGCCAGGGCGAGATCGCCAAGGCCTGGGTGATGACGGTGATGGAGGATGCGTCCGATCGTGACTGGTCGCACTCGATCATCTGGCGACAAGTCGATTGCGCCAAAAACACCACGCAGATGATCCACTCGAAGTTCTACAGCCATTCCGAGCTGCTTGAGGACAACACCACACCGGCGACGATGCAGACCATCCGCGAAGGCTCGATGGTCGACGGTGTCGCCGACGTAATGTGCGGGCGCGCCAACTACACCTCGGGAGTGGTCAGCGATCCGGTGACCTGGTCGTTCCAGAAATTCAAAACGATGTAACAATCCGATTCGCCGCCTTGCCTTGTCCGCCCGCGCGCGGGACAAGGTGGGCATGCGCAATATCCTCCTGATCGCGGCGTTCCTTGCCGTGCCCGCCGTCGCCGCCACCCCAGACGAGCCCGTGTCAGAGGCGCGGCTGCGCGCCGATGTCGCTAGACTGGTGGCCTTCGGAACGCGCCACACCCTCTCGGTCCAAGACGACCCTATCCGGGGAATAGGCGCAGCCCGGCGCTGGGCCGAGGCCGAGCTGCGCAAGACCGGCAAGGCCTGCGGCAATTGCCTCGAGATCGTGCTGCCCGAAACGATCGTGCAGGGCGAGCGGGTGCCGACCCCCACCCGGCTGGTGAATGTCGTCGCGATCCAGCGCGGGACCGAACGGCCCAACGAGGTGGTGATCGTCCAGGGCCACATCGACAGCCGGGTTTCCGACGTGATGAATTCCGCCGCTGACGCCCCCGGCGCGAACGACAACGCCAGCGGCACCGCGCTGGTGCTCGAAGCCGCACGGGTGCTGTCGCAGCGCAAGTTCCCGACCACCATCGTCTACGCGGTGCTCTCGGGTGAGGAGCAGGGGCTGCTCGGCGGCAAGCTGCTCGCCGACTATGCCAAGGCGCAGGGCTGGGCGGTCAAGGCCGTGCTCAACAACGACATCGTCGGCGGCTCGCGCGGATCGGACGGGGTAGTGGACGACGGCCACGTCCGCATCTTCTCCGAAGGCCCGCGCGCCGATGCGACCGATGTGGTTCGCGCCACCGCGCGGCGAATGGGCGGAGAGAACGACAGTCCGAGCCGCAACCTGTCACGCTTCATTGCCGAGCTGGGCGGTCCGCCGCTCGAAGTCCGCCAGGTCTGGCGGGCGGACAGGATGGGGCGTGGGGGGGATCACCTGCCGTTCCAGGAAGCCGGAATCCCGGCGGTGCGCTTCTCGGTGGCGATCGAGGATTACGAACATCAGCATCAGGACCTGCGCACCGACAAAGGCGTGAAATACGGCGACACCGACGACGAGATGGACTTTCCCTATCTCGCCCGGGTCACCGCGCTCAACGTGAAGACCCTGGCCGCCCTGGCGAAAACCCCGGTGCCGCCTGGCGTGTGGATGGAAGGCGCGGTTTCCATAGATACGGTGCTGCGGTGGAATCCGGTTCCCGGCGCCGCGCATTACCGGGTCTATCGCCGCCGCACCGATGCGCCCCAGTGGGAAGATCGCCAGGTCCTGAGCCTGCACAGCCCCGCCCCCGGTCCCGACGGCGCGATTGTTGCCCGCCTGCCGGGTCTGCGGGCCGACGACTGGATCCTCGGCGTAAGCGCTTCGGCGGACGGGCTGCACGAAAGCCCGATCGCCTCGGCCGTCCCCGGCGGGGCCTTCGCGCCGCCAGCCAAATGACCCGCAAGCCTAATGTCGCCCACGGCCTGCCCACCCGCCAGCAGGTGCTCGATTTCATCAAAACCTCGCCCACGCTCGCGGGCAAGCGCGAGATTGCGAAGGCTTTCGGGCTCAAGGGCAACGAGAAGATCGCGCTCAAAGCGCTGCTCAAGGACATGGCCGAGGAAGGGCTGATCGACGGCAAGAAGTCTGCGTTTCACCGGATGGGCGGGCTGCCGCGGGTCACCGTGCTCAGGGTGATCGCCATCGAGGAGGGCGAGCCGATCGCGGTGCCCGATAGCTGGACGCCCGACGACGGTGCGACGCCGCCCAAGGTCCGGATTATCGACCGCAAGGGTCACGCCGCGCTGCGCAAGGGCGATCTCGTGCTCGCGCGGACCGAGGAAACCCCGACTGGCTGGCGCGCGCATCCTATGAAGAAGCTGCCGGCGCGGTCCGAGCAGATGCTCGGCGTGGTCGAGCTCGACGCCACGGGCAAGGGCTGGCTCGCCCCGGTCGACAAGCGCGAGCGTCATTCGCAGCCGATTGCCGATCTCGGCGGGGCGGAGAAAGGCCAGCTGGTGCTCGCCGAGCCGGTCGGACGCTCGGCGCGCTCGGGGGTCAAGGTCTCCGAGGTGCTAGGCGATCCGCTTGCGCCCAAGGCGTTCAGCCTGATCGCAATCCACAAGCACGGCATCCCTTTCGTGTTCGCAGAAGAAACGCTGACCGAGGCGCAGGTCGCGGCGAAACTACCGCTGAGCGAGGACCAGCGCGAGGACCTGCGCACGCTGCCGATCGTCGCGATCGACCCCAGCGACGCGCGCGATCATGACGATGCGATCTGGGCCGAACCCGACGGGGCGGGGGGCTTTCGCGCCCTCGTCGCGATCGCCGACGTCAGCTTTTACGTGCGCCCCGGCGGAGCGCTCGACCGCGAGGCGCGGCTACGCGGCAATTCGGTTTATTTCCCCGACCGGGTGGTGCCGATGCTCCCCGAAGTGCTCAGCGCCGATGTCTGTTCCTTGCGCGCCGGCGAGGACCGCGCGGCGATGGCCTGCCACCTCAGCATCGCCGCCGACGGGCGGATCACCGAATGGCGCTTCACCCGCGCGCTGGTGCGGATCGCCGAGGTGATCGCCTATGAGGAGGCGCAACGGCGGATCGACGCGGGCGAGGCGGCGGGCAACCTGACCCATTTGTGGGCCGCGTGGCGCGCACTCGAATCGGCGCGCGACAGCCGCGATCCGCTCGCGCTCGAACTGCCCGAGCGCCGCGTGGTGCTCGACGAGCACGGCCGAATCGAGCAGATCGCGCTGCGCGAACGGCTCGACGCGCACCGCGTGGTCGAGGATTTCATGATCGCCGCCAACGTCGCGGCGGCCAAGGCGCTCGAAGCCAAGGTCGCGCCCGTGGTCTACCGCATTCACGAACCGCCGAGCCGCGAGAAGCTGGTCGCGCTCAAGGATTACCTCGCGACATTCGACCGCAAGCTCGCGCTCGGTCAGGTCATCACCCCCGGACTGTTCAACCGCCTGCTCAAGGACGTTGCCGACGAGGCCGAGAAGGCGCTGATCATGGAAGCGGTGCTGCGCAGCCAGACCCAGGCCTACTACGGCCCGCGCAACGCCGGGCACTTCGGCCTCGCGCTCGGCTCCTACGCGCACTTCACCTCGCCGATCCGCCGCTATGCCGATCTGCTGGTGCACCGCGCGCTGGTCGATTCCTATGGGCTCGAACAGCCCGCTCCCAAAGGCAAGCTGCCGCCGACTTCAGGCTTGTCCGAGCGCGACCGCGCCGATCTCGCCAAAGTCAGCGACGCGATCAGCCAGGCCGAACGCCGGGCGATGGAGGCCGAGCGCGACACTATCGACCGCTACGTCGCCGC
>JBOHIC010000277.1:0-1833 GCA_050725835.1 Novosphingobium sp. | reverse complement strand
GGGCCGAGGCGGTCAAGCACATGCTGATCAGCCTCGACCTGGTGCAGGAGAAGGAAGACCTGCTCAAGGAGCTTTCGGAAACCAAGTCCGAGCTCAAGCCCAAGAAGATCATCAAGCGCCTCAAGGTGGTCGAAAGCTTCATCGATTCGGGCAACAAGCCCGAGTGGATGATCCTCGACGTCGTGCCGGTGATCCCGCCCGAGCTGCGCCCGCTGGTCCCGCTCGACGGCGGCCGCTTCGCCACGAGCGACCTCAACGACCTCTACCGCCGCGTGATCAACCGCAACAACCGCCTCAAGCGCCTGATCGAGCTGCGCGCGCCGGACATCATCGTCCGCAACGAAAAGCGCATGCTCCAGGAAGCGGTCGACGCGCTGTTCGACAACGGCCGCCGCGGCCGCGTCATCACCGGCGCCAACAAGCGTCCGCTGAAGTCGCTCAGCGACATGCTCAAGGGCAAGCAGGGCCGGTTCCGCCAGAACCTGCTCGGCAAGCGGGTCGACTATTCGGGCCGCTCGGTGATCGTCACCGGGCCCGAACTCAAGCTCCACCAGTGCGGGCTGCCCAAGAAGATGGCGCTCGAGCTGTTCAAGCCGTTCATTTACGCGCGGCTCGACGCCAAGGGTCTGTCGATGACCTTGAAGCAGGCCAAGAAGTGGGTCGAGAAGGAGCGCAAGGAAGTCTGGGACATCCTCGACGAGGTGATCCGCGAGCACCCGGTGCTGCTCAACCGCGCGCCGACGCTTCACCGCCTCGGCATCCAGGCGTTCGAGCCGGTGCTGATCGAGGGCAAGGCGATCCAGCTCCACCCGCTGGTCTGCTCGGCGTTCAACGCCGACTTCGACGGCGACCAGATGGCGGTCCACGTTCCGCTGAGCCTCGAGGCCCAGCTCGAAGCGCGCGTGCTGATGATGTCGACCAACAACATCCTCTCGCCCGCCAACGGCAAGCCGATCATCGTTCCCTCGCAGGACATGGTGCTCGGGCTCTACTACCTCTCGCTCGACCGCGACGGCGAGCCGGGTGAGGGCATGTTGCTGGCCGACATGGCCGAAGTCCACCAGGCGCTCGAGGCTAAGGCGGTGACGCTGCACTCGAAGATCATCGCCCGCGTGCCGCAAACCGACGAAGCCGGGGCCGAGTACCTCAAGCGCTTCGAGACCACCCCGGGGCGGATGCTGATCGGCGAATGCCTGCCGAAGTCCCACACCGTGCCCTTCGACGTGGTCAACAAGGTGCTGACCAAGAAGGAAATCGGCGACGTCATCGACCAGGTCTATCGCCACACCGGGCAGAAGGACACGGTGCTGTTCGCCGATGCGATCATGGCGCTGGGCTTCCGACACGCGTTCAAGGCCGGGATCAGCTTCGGCAAGGACGACATGATCATCCCCGACAGCAAGGACGAGCTGGTCGCCTCGACCAAGGAACTGGTCGCCGATTACGAGCAGCAGTACCAGGACGGGCTGATCACCCAGCAGGAGAAGTACAACAAGGTGATCGACGCCTGGAGCCGCTGCGGCGACCAAGTCGCCAACGCCATGATGGACGAGATCCGCGCCACCGGTAAGGACGAGGACGGCCGCAACAAGCCGGTCAACTCGATTTACATGATGAGCCATTCGGGCGCGCGCGGTTCGCCGACGCAGATGAAGCAGCTCGCCGGCATGCGCGGGCTGATGGCCAAGCCTTCGGGCGAGATCATCGAGACCCCGATCATCTCGAACTTCAAGGAAGGCCTGACCGTTCTCGAGTACTTCAACTCGACCCACGGCGCGCGCAAGGGCCTCGCCGACACCGCGCTCAAGACCGCCAACTCGGGCTACCTCACCC
>JBOHIC010000276.1:0-4371 GCA_050725835.1 Novosphingobium sp. | reverse complement strand
GCCATGTCGGCGAGCATGAACTGGGTGTTCTGGAAATCGGCGACCGGCTGGCCGAACTGCCGGCGCTCCTTGGTGTATTTCACCGCCTCGTCGAGGCAGCGCTGCGCCCCGCCCAATGAACACGCGCCGATATTGAGCCGCCCACCGTCGAGCCCGGCCATGGCGAAGCGGAAGCCTTCGCCCTCGGCGCCAACGCGGTTGCTCACGGGCACGCGGCAGTCCTCGAACACCACCTGCGCGGTCGGGCTGGCGTTCCAACCCAGCTTCTTTTCGGGCGCGCCGAACGACAGGCCGGGGGCGTCCTTCTCGACCACCAGGCACGAGATGCCCTTGGCCTTGTCCTCGCCGGTGCGGACCATGCAGACATAGATGTCGTTATAGCCCGCGCCCGAGATGAACTGCTTGGTGCCGTTGAGGACGTAGTGGTCGCCGCCTGACCCGGGCCCCGACCCGGGTTCCAGCCGCGCGCTGGTCTTGAGCGCGGCGGCGTCCGAGCCCGAGCCCGGCTCGGTCAGGCAGTAGGAGGCGATGTGCTCCATGCTCACCAGCTGCGGCAGGAACTTCGCCTTCACTTCGTTCCCGCCGAAGCGGTCGATCATCCACGCGGCCATGTTGTGGATCGAGACGTAGGCGCTGGTCGCGGGGCAGCCATAGGCCATCGCCTCCATGATCAGCGCGGCATCCAAACGCCCCAGCCCGATCCCGCCGCTCTCCTCGGACACGTAGATCGCCCCGAACCCGAGCTCGCCCGCGGCCTTCCACACCTCGACCGGGTAGTGGTGCTCCTCGTCCCACTGCGCGGCGAACGGCGTGATCCGGTCGGCGGTGAACTTGCGCGCCATGTCCTGGATGGCGAGCTGGTCGTCGGTAAGGGCGAACTGGTCGGTCATTGATCGAGCGCTCCAGGCATGAACGGGTTCACCACCCGGAGAGATTCGTCGATGCTCATCCCGTGCTGCAAATCTTCACTGTAGAATGTGCGAGCGCCGCCCAGCAGGGCAACGCCAAGCATCAGCGCGTCGTAGAAACCGATTTGATAGCGTTCAACCAGGTGCGTGGCTTCCAAATGTGCGGCTTCGTCGAGCGGCAGGATCTTCGGCACGGCTCGACGCAGTCGGTCAAGAGCAGAGCGAATCTCGTGCCACGGTCGATACTGCTTGCGACGCACGACGTTGGCGAATTCGTTCAGCAGCTGGACGCTGACGAAGTCCGCGCGCTCGATAACTGTTCGCGCGGCAACAGCCTTCATTCCCGTGTCGGTGAAGGCGTAGATTGCAATGTTCGTATCGAGCGTAAGGGGTGTCTTGGACCACATCAGCGGGCGTTCGCATCCTCTCGATCGAACTTCCAATCCGAGGGTAACGACCAACTTGTATCCGCAATTTCGCGCAACGCCTGCTTTCGCCGTTCACGCGACGCGTCGGCGTGCAGTGACGCCAGCGCTGCCTCTAGCGCCGACGAGTCGAATTCGTCGCCCTCTGAAAGGTCGAAGCGCTCAGCTATCGCTTTGGGCAAACGAACAGCCAGGCTATTGCCCCATTTGCCGATCTGCATCTTCATATATCACGTCTCCGTATATCCGGATGGATATCCGAGATTCGGATCGATTGCAACTACCCCATCGTCGGGATGACGAAGGCATTGCCGGCGTCGCCGAACCCGCCCGCCCCGCCATCGGGCCATCTGGCGGTCACGGTCTTGACCTTGGTCCAGAACTTGACCCCTTCCATGCCGTGCTGGTTGGTGTCGCCGAAGGCGCTGCGCTTCCACCCGCCGAAAGTGTGATAGGCGACCGGGACCGGGATCGGGACGTTGATCCCGACCATCCCGACATTGACCCGCGCGGCGAATTCGCGCGCAGCGTGGCCGTTGCGGGTGAAGATCGCGACGCCGTTGCCGTACTGGTGCTTGCTCGCGAGGGCGAGGGCGCTTTCGAAGTCGGGGGCGCGGACCATCTGGAGGACGGGCCCGAAGATCTCCTCCTGGTAGGACCGCATTTCGGGGGTGACACGGTCGAACAGCGTCGGGCCGATGAAGAACCCGTCCTCGTGGCCCTGGAGGGTGAACCCGCGGCCATCGACCACCAGCTCGGCGCCTTCATCGACGCAGGTCTGGATCCAGCTTTCGACCTTGGCCTTGTGCGCAGCGGTGACCACCGGGCCGTAGTGCGCCGCATCGTCGGTCGAGACGCCGACGCGGAGCGCTTCGATCGCCGGGATCAGCTTGGCTCGGAGGCGATCCGCGGTGTCATCGCCCACCGGGACCACCACCGGCAGCGCCATGCACCGCTCGCCCGCCGAACCGAAGGCCGCGCCGGCGAGGTCGTTGACCACCTGGTCGAGATCGGCGTCGGGCATGACGACGCCGTGGTTCTTGGCCCCGCCCATTGCCTGGACCCGCTTTCCGGCCGCGACCCCGCGGTTGTACACATAGTGTGCGATGTCGGAGGAGCCGACGAAGCTGATCGCGCCTATCGCCGGGTGATCGAGGATCGCGTCGACCATTTCCTTGTCGCCGTGAACCACCTGGCACACGCCTTCGGGCAGCCCGGCCTCGCGGAACAGTTCGGCGAGCCGCACCGGGACACTGGGGTCGCGCTCGCTCGGCTTGATGATGAACGCGTTGCCGGTGGCGATGGCGACCCCGCTCATCCACAGCGGGATCATTGCGGGGAAGTTGAACGGGGTGATCCCCGCGCCGATCCCGATCGGCTGGCGCATCGAATAGACGTCGATCCCCGGGCCGGCGCCCTGGGTATATTCGCCCTTGAGCACATGGGGGATGCCGCAGCAGAACTCGATCACTTCGAGCCCGCGCTGGATGTCGCCCTTGCTGTCGGCGATGACCTTGCCGTGCTCGGAGGAGAGCAGGTGGGCGAGCTCGTCCATGTGGGCTTCGACCAGCCGCTTGAACTCGAACATCACCCGCGCCCGGCGCTGCGGGTTGGTCGCCGCCCAGGCGGGCTGCGCGGCGAGCGCGGCCTGAACCGCGCGTTCGAGCACCGCGGCGTCGCCCAGCGGAACTTGCGCCTGGACCGCGCCGGTGTTGGGATCGAACACCTCGCCCAGCCGCGCCCCGCTGCCGCCGCCGGCGCCGCCGGAGATGAAATGGTCGATGGTGCGCATGGCTTGGTCCTCGCTCGGCTTCGGAGCGCGTCGATAGCGCCTCCGCGTGTGCGTGCAACCGCATAACTGCGAGGGAGCGGCGGGGTTGCGCCAACCGCGCATTCGTTTGCACTTTGCCTTCGCGCGGCGCGCTCGCTAACGCATTGCCCAGGCAGCGGGAGTGGCAGGCGTGAGCGACGGCGAGGCGATGCAGGAGTTCCGCGCCGGATCGGACCCGCGCACACTGCGCGATGCGCTGGGCTGCTTCGCCACCGGGATCACCATCGTCACCGCGCTCGATGTGGACGGCGTCCCGTTCGGGCTGACCGCAAACAGCTTCACTTCGGTCTCGCTCGATCCGCCGCTACTGCTGGTCTGCGTCGCCCACACTTCCAGCTCGGCGGGAAAGCTCCGCGCGGCCGGGCACTTCGCGGTCAACGTGCTGCAGAGCGAGCAGCGCGAGGTTTCGAGCCGCTTCGCCCAGAAGATCGAGGATCGCTTCAGCGCGACCCCGTGGACCGCGGGCGAGCACGGCCTGCCGGTGCTCGACCACGCGCTGTGCTCGTTTGAGTGCACGCGGCACCAGGTGGTCGAGGCGGGCGACCACTTCCTGTTGATCGGCGAAGTGGTCCGCGCCCGCTTCGAGCCGCAGCGCGAGCCGCTGCTCTATTTCCGCGGGCAGTACCGGAACCTCGCCAGAATCTGAGCGGCGGTTGCCAAATTTAATCGAGCGGTTAAACGGGACGGGCAAGGAGTGCCCCACCCGATGTCGATCCTCTACGACGAAGGCCAGCAGGCGATTGCCACCGAATCGCGCCGCGTGCTCGATGCGCGCAGCGACAAGGCGCGGCTGCTTGGTTTGCTCGAGCAGGTTGGCCAATGCGACGCGCCGTTCTGGGATACCGCGGTCGAGCAGGGCTGGACCGCGCTGGCGGTACCCGAAGCGCACGGCGGGCTCGGGCTCGGGCTGATCGAACTCGGGCTGGTCGCGCAGGCGAGCGGCGCGGCGACCGCGGGCGCGCCGTTCCTCACCCAGGGCTATGGCGCGGGCCAGGCGCTGCTGGCGAGCGGCGATGCCGAAGCGCAAGCGCGCTGGCTCCCCGCGCTGGCGAGCGGCGAAGCGCTCGGGGTGGTCGCACTGGGCGAGGGTAATGCGGTGCTGCCGGAGCGCCCTGCGGTGCGGTTTGCCGAAGGCAATCTCAGCGGGACCAAGCCGGCGGTGCCCGGCGGACTAAAGGCCGATGTCGCGGTGGTCTGGGCCGAGGCC
>JBOHIC010000275.1:0-17480 GCA_050725835.1 Novosphingobium sp. | reverse complement strand
GCGATCAACGTCAACCACGACAGCGGGTTCTACGTCGGCGCCTGGGGCTCGAGCCTCGAGCAGGATGCGTTCGACATCTACGGCAACATGGAGCTCGACCTTTACGCCGGCTGGACCGGCGAGGTCGCCTCGGGGCTGACCGCCGACGTCGGGCTGCTCTATTACGTTTATCCCGGGGGCAGTTTCGGCGACGGCAACGTGTTCGAGCCTTACGCTTCGCTCGCGACCACGCTCGGGCCGGCCAGCGCCAAGTTCGGCGTGGCCTATGCCTGGAACCAGGATTCGCTCGGCGGCAGCGACAACCTCTACCTGTTCACCGACCTCGGCATGGGCATTCCCGACACGCCGATCTCGCTCTCGGCGCACCTTGGCTATACCGACGGCGCGCTCTCGCCCAAGCTGCTGACGCTGCAGAGCACCGATGGTGGGTTCGACTGGTCGCTCGGCGCGACCTGGAACATCACCAAGAGCCTGTCGGTCGGCGCGAGCTACGTCGGGGTCGACGGAAATTCGTTCGACGGGTTCTCGAACGACACCGTGGTCGGCACGCTCAAGTTCAGCTTCTGACATTCGCTCAGGCTGCGACGGCCCGCTCCGCAAGGGGCGGGCCGTTTCGGTTCAGCGCAGGAAGTAGTTCACCGTCGTGACCACCCGGACCTTCTTGTAAGGGGTGTCGGCCACGCCCCACCCGGCCGAATCGCCGTCGCGCGCGGTGATCTCGAAATAGCCCTGGGTGGCGTCCTTGATCCCGCCGACTGCCGAGCCCGAATCCTTGGCGAACTGCTCGGCGGCGTTGCGCGCGTCGCGGGTCGCGGCGGCGACCATTTCGGGCTTGATCGCATTGAGCTTGGTAAAGGTGAAGCTGATCCCGCTGCCTTCCTCGAGGAACACTCCGCGGCGGACGAGCTCGAACTGGCGGCGCACCGCGGCTTCGGCTTTGCGGATGTCGGTGGTGCGCAGGGTCATCCGCTGGCGTACCGAAAAGGTCGTGACCCGGTCCTGGTCGGTCGAGGACGAGACGTTGACCCCGGTCGGCTGGAGCGCCTCGGCAGGAAAGCCGGCCTCGCGGAAGAAGGCGCGGATGGTCTGGGTGTCGGTGTCGATCTTGGCCTGCGCGCCGGCGAGGTCGGCGGCCGAGGCCGAATAGGACAGCGTCCACACCGCGAGGTCGGCAGCGACATCGCGCTCGGCGACCCCGCGCACGGTGACCGCGCGCTCGGCGTGCTTGGCGCGGGTCAGCCCGTCGCCGAGCAGGAACCCGCCGGCGATCAGCCCGACTGCGAGAATCGCGGCGGTCGAGAGCCAGCGCGGGGTCGTGGCGTCGCTCCAGAATGGGGTGGCGGACGGAGGGTCTTCGGGGTTAGGCTGGGTCATGGCGAGGCTCACTGTTCGAGATCGGGAGGTTGCGCCCGTCATGCTGTCTGCACGATGAACCGTGCATATTTGTCGATGAACCGAGCGAGGCGAACCGTGACCCAATACCTTCACACGATGATCCGCGTCTCCGATCCCGATGCGACCGTGGCCTTCTTCGCGCTGATCGGGCTTGAGGAAGTGCGTCGGTTCGACAGCGAGGCGGGGCGCTTCACGCTGATCTTCCTCGCCGCGCCGGGGCAGGAAGGCGTGGCCGAGGTCGAGCTGACCCACAACTGGGACCCCGAGGCCTATGACGGCGGACGCAATTTCGGGCACCTCGCCTACCGCGTCGAAAATATCTACGCGACCTGCCAGGCGCTGATGGACGCTGGCCACACCATCCACCGCCCGCCGCGCGACGGCCACATGGCCTTCGTCAGATCGCCCGACGGGATTTCGGTCGAACTGCTCCAGGACGGCAACCTCCCGCCGCGCGAACCGTGGGCGAGCATGGTCAATAGCGGAAGCTGGTAGCGCGCGCGGGTTCCTTGCGGCTAAGGCGGCGCGATGACCACCCTGCTAATCGCCGTATTCGTGCTGGCCTATGCGGCGATAGCGCTCGAAGAACCGCTCAAGGTCAACAAGGCCGCGGCGGCCCTGCTCGGCGCCGGGCTGCTGTGGACGATCTACGCGATGGGCGGCGGGCACGAGGTCGAGCGCGAGCTCTCCGAATCGCTTGTCCACACCGCCGAGATCGCATTCTTCCTGATGGGCGCGATGACCATCGTCGAGGTGATCGACACCCACGGGGGCTTCCAGGTCGTGACCGACCGGATCCGGGCGAAGAACCTGGTCGGGTTGATCTGGCTGGTCTGCTTCGTAACCTTCTTCCTGAGCGCGATCCTCGACAACCTGACCGCGACGATCGTGATGATCTCGCTGATGCGCAAGCTGGTCGGCCCGCGCGAGGATCGGCTCTATCTGGCCGGGCTGATCGTAATTGCCGCGAACGCCGGCGGCGCATGGTCGCCGATGGGCGACGTCACCACCACCATGCTGTGGATCGGCGGCCAGGTTACGACCACGGCGATCGTCACCAAGCTGATCCTGCCCTCGCTGGTCAACCTGGCCGCCCCGCTGGCGATCGTCAGCCTGCGCCTGCGCGGCCGCGCGCTTGTTCCGCCCAAGGGCGACGCGGACGAGCGCACCCACGCCACCGGACTCGAGCGCAAGGCGGTTTTCTTCCTCGGGCTGGCGATCCTGCTCGCGGTGCCCGCGTTCAAGACGATCACGCACCTGCCGCCCTACATCGGGATGCTGTTCGGGCTTGGCATCCTGTGGGCGGCGGCCGACCTGATGCACCGCAACAAGGCGGTCGAGCTGCGCCAGCGGATGACCATCGCCCACGCCATCTCGCGGATCGACATGGGCGCGATCGTCTTCTTCGTCGGCATCCTGCTCGCGGTCGCCACGCTCGAGCACGCGGGAGTTCTTGCCGGCATCGCAGGTGCGCTCGACAAGTCGATCGGGCGGCTCGACCTGATTGTGCTGCTGTTCGGCCTCGCCAGCGCGATCGTCGACAACGTGCCGATGGTCGCCGCGGCGATGGGAATGTATCCGATCGAGCAGTTCCCGACCGACCACTTCCTGTGGGAATTCATGGCTTACTGCGCGGGCACCGGAGGCTCGATCCTGATCATCGGCTCGGCCGCAGGGGTGGCGGCGATGAGCATCGAGCGGATCGAGTTCTTCTGGTACGTCCGCAAGTTCAGCGTGCTCGCGCTGGTCGGATATTTTGCCGGAGCGGCAGTCTATATCGCGCAGCACGCGGTGCTCGGATAGTATCGGCGGACGCTCGGCCAATCCATTGCAAGCAAAGCCGAAGCCGGATAGTCTGCGCCCGCATCGAGCGCTTCGTCAGCGGCTCAAGCGGGCAGGGGGACCATGTCTGGCTCGGTTTTGGCATTGCAGTCCGCGCTCGCCTGGCTGCAGGGCTTCGAGCACGAACTGCTCGTCTTCGCGGTGTTCTGGTTCGCGCTCGGCACGCTCGACGAACTCGCCTTCGACCTGACCTGGCTGTGGCTCAAGCTCACCGGGCGCGCGCGCGAGCAGCGGGTCCCGCAGGGCTTTGCCGAACAGGCGCTGTCGGGCCGCGCCGCGGTGCTGATCCCGGCCTGGCGCGAGGCGGGCGTGATCGGCGCCACCGTCGCCCACGCGCTCAGCGCCTGGCCGCAGCGCGAATATGCGCTCTACGTCGGCTGCTACCGTAACGATGCCGATACGCTCGCCGCGGCGATGGCGGCGGTTTCCGGCGATGCGCGGGTCCGGCTGGTGGTCCACGATTGTCCCGGGCCGACGACCAAGGCCGATTGCCTCAACCGGCTTTACGACGCGATGGCGCTCGACGAGGAACGGCGCGGCTGGTCGTTCCGCAGCGTGGTGCTCCACGACGCCGAAGACATGGTCCATCCCGCCGCGCTCGCGGCGATCGACGCCGCGCTGGACAGCGTCGATTTCGTCCAGCTGCCGGTCCGTCCCGAACCGCAGCCCCGCGCGCGTTGGATCGCCGGCCACTATGCCGACGAATTCGCCGAATCGCACGCCAAGGCGCTGGTCGTGCGCGACGCGCTGGGCGCGGGAATCCCCGCCGCCGGAGTCGGCTGCGGCTTCACCCGCGCCGCGCTCGCCCGGCTCGCCGAACAACGCCGCGGTGAGGGCGAGGCCGGACCTTTCGCGGCGCAGTGCCTGACCGAGGACTACGAGCTTGGCCTGCTGCTCTCGCGCAGCGGGCGCGGCAGCCGCTTCCTGCGCCTGCGCGACGCGGACGGCGCGCTGGTCGCGACGCGCAGCTTCTTCCCCGCCGACCTCGGCGACGCGGTGCGCCAGAAGACCCGCTGGATGCACGGGATCGCGCTGCAGGGGTGGGAGCGGCTCGGCTGGTCGTTCAAGCCGATCGACTTGTGGATGGCGCTGCGCGACCGGCGTGGGCCGCTGACTTCGCTGGTGCTGTTCGTCGCCTACCTGCTGCTGGTGATCGAGCTCGCGCTTTATGTCGCGCGCGGGCAGGGCTTTGTGCTCGAACTCCCGCGCTCGCCGCTGCTCGATGCGCTGATGGGGCTGACTCTGTTCGGGCTGGTCTGGCGCGCGCTGATGCGCTCGGCCTTCACCGCCGCGGAATACGGGCTGGCCGAAGGCGCCCGCGCGCTGCTGCGGATCCCGGTGGCGAACATCATCGCGATCATGGCCGGGCGCCGCGCGCTTGCCGCCTACATCCGCGGGCTGCTCGGCGAGCGGCCGGTGTGGGAGAAGACCGCGCATTCCCGCCATCCCGCCCAAGCCATGCGCGAGCAAGCAACATGACCCCGCGCCGTGCCGCCCGTGGCCAGCCGCTGCTGGTCTTCGCGCTGATCCTTTCGACCTGGGTCGGCGCGCGAGTGGCGATCGTCACCGGCGCGACCGAGCCGTCCGCACCGCTTGCCCTAGCCAGCGGAAACCCGGCGCCTGCTGTCGCTGCGCCGGACGCCACCATCCCCCCGCCGGTGCAAGCGATTGGCGCAAACGCGGTCGCAGTCCCGCCCGAGCCGCTGCACCTCGGCTGGCCCGCGCCCGCGCCGCTCGCGATCGATCCGGCCCCGCCCATGCTGCGCCCGGTCCCGGCGGAATTGCCGATGGCCCCGGCGGTTCGCCCGGGAATGCCGGTGCGGGTCGCGGCGGGGCACCAGTTACTGTGGATGGCTGCCATTTCGCTGCTTCCCGCGCCCCAAGAGGTCGCCGCTTACGCCGCGCAGCGCCAGCGCCCGCCCGCGCTGGCTTCCGCATCGGCCGCATCGCACTGGTCGGGCGACGGCTGGCTGCTGTGGCGCCGCGGCGGCAGCGGGGCGGGCGGGGCCGGTTTCGCCCCTTCGACCTACGGCGCGAGCCAGGTCGGGGCGGTGATCCGCTACCGTCTCGCCCCCGCCAGCGAGCATCGCCCCGCGCTCTACCTGCGCGCGACCTCCGCGCTCGATGCCCCGCGCGGCGAGGAAGCGGCGTTCGGGCTGGCCGCACGGCCCCTTCCCGGCGTGCCGGTGACGGCGCTGGTCGAGGCGCGTGTCACCCGCTTTCCCGGCGGGACCAGGGTCCGCCCCGCAGCGGCGCTGGTCAGCGAGCTTGCACCCTTCGCGCTGCCCGCCAGGGCGCGCGGCGAGATCTATCTCCAGGGCGGTTATGTCGGCGGCCCAGGCGCGACCGGCTTTATCGACGGCAGCCTGCGGATCGACCGCCCGCTGCTGTCGCTGGGCAAGGCCGAGCTGCGCGCCGGCGGCGGCGTGTGGGGCGGGGCGCAAAAGGGCGCGTCGCGGGTCGATATCGGGCCGGGAGTGTCCCTCGGGGTGCCGCTGAGCGACAAAGCCAGCGCGCGCGTCGCTGCCGACTGGCGCTTCCGCGTCGCCGGAACCGCCGCGCCCACCTCGGGCCCGGCGGTGACGCTGTCTGCGGGATTCTAGCCCGCACCTTCCATCGCGCCCGCGCCTCGGCTAGGCGCTCTGTGTAGGATGGACGTCTATCTCCCCATCGCGAATTTGGCGGTCAACGGGCTGGTGATCGTCGCGCTCGGCGCGCTGACCGGCATCCTTTCGGGGATGTTCGGGGTCGGCGGCGGGTTTCTGACGACCCCGCTGCTGATCTTCTACGGGGTCCCGCCGACGGTCGCGGCCGCTTCGGCGGCGAGCCAGGTGACCGGAGCGAGCGTCTCCGGGGTTTTCGCCCACAGCCGCCGCGGCGGGGTCGATTATCACATGGGCGCGGTGATGGTGGCGGGCGGGGTGCTCGGCACCGGGATCGGCGCGGTGCTGTTCCGCGTGCTCCAGGAACTCGGCCAGATCGATACGGTGATCAACGTGCTTTACGTCGTCCTGCTCGGCACGATCGGCGGGCTGATGGCGCGCGAGAGCCTCGCCGCGTTGCGCGCGCAGCAGGCCGGCGTCCCGCTGCCCGCGCGCAAGCGCCGCCATCACCCGCTGGTCGCCAACCTGCCACTGCGCTGGCGGTTCTACCGCTCGGGGCTCTACATCTCGCCGTTCGCGCCGCTCGCGCTGGGCGTGATCACCGGAGTCCTGACCATGCTGATGGGGATCGGCGGCGGCTTCGTGCTGGTCCCGGCGATGCTCTACATCCTTGGGATGAGCGCAAGCGTGGTGGTCGGCACCTCGCTGTTCCAGATCCTGTTCGTGACCATGGCGACGACGATGATGCACGCGCTGACCACCAAGGCGGTCGACATCGTGCTCGCCGTGCTCCTGCTGCTCGGCTCGGTCTCGGGCGCGCAGCTCGGCGCGCAGCTCGCCCAGCGCTTCCCGGCGGAGCGGCTGCGGCTGGCGCTCGCGGGAATCGTGCTCGTGGTGGCGTTCCGGCTGCTGCTCGGGCTGCTGTGGCGACCCGACGAAATTTACACCGTGGTGCCGCTATGAGGGTGTTGCTCGCCCTCCTTGCCCTGCTGCTCCTCACCGGTGCGCGCGACCCGATCCTGGTGCCCGAGGTATCGCAGCACGAAATCCAGGTGCGCCAGGGCTTCACCGGGACCGAACTGCTGCTTTTCGGGGCGATCCTTAACCCCGAGGGAACCCGCGCCGGGCGCGATTACGATATCGTCGTGGTGCTCAAGGGCCCGACCCGCTCGATCGTGCTGCGCGAGAAGCAGCGGATGGCGGGGATCTGGGTCAACGCCGACAGCACCGAATTCCGCTCTGCCCCGACCTTCTTCGCCGTCGCCTCGTCGCGGCCGATCGAGAAGATCGTCGATGCCAAGACCGCGGCGATATACGAGCTCGGGCTGCCGTGGCTGCAGCTCTCGCCGATCGGGACTTACGATGCCAAGGAACAGACGCGGTTCGCCGCCGGAATGGTCGACCTGCTGCGCCGCGGCGGGCTTTACCAGGAAGACCCCAAAGGCGTCCGGATCAGCGAGCAGGTGCTTTACCAGGCGCGGATCGCGCTACCATCGCATGTCCAGACCGGAACCTATACCGCTGAAACCTTTGCCGTAACCAGAGGCCGGGTGGTCGCCTCGGCGATCAGCCGGGTCGAAGTGCGCAAGCTCGGGTTCGAACTGGCGGTGGCGCGCTTCGCCGATCGCGAAGGGTTTGCTTACGGCCTGCTCGCAGTGCTGGTGTCGGTGGCGATGGGGTGGATCGCCGGGCGGCTCTTCGCGCTGGTTTAGCGCGGCCGCAGATTTAGCCGGAAATTAACCGCTTAACCCTATCCCTCTCCGGTCAGACAAAACGGGGCGGCGACATCAGATGAACGAGATGAGCGGGGCAGGCTTTTCTGGCGCGCGCGCGGCTGCGCCCGCGGACATTCCCGCGGCAGCGGCCAGAGTCGCGATCGACAACGCCCGCGAACCGGTCGGCATCGTTCTCGAAATCGCCGGTTCGGGCAGCCAGATCGCGCTCGATCTCACCCGCCTGCAGGAATGCTCGAACGACGACGATCCCTCGATCGCGCTTGCCGGGCAGGTCGGCAGCCAGATCAAGATCCGCGTCGGCAACGGCTGGCTGCTCGCTTCGGTGCGGACCCAGCGCCAGGATTCGAAGACCCCCGGCGGGATCCTCGCGGCGATCGACTTCCTCGGTGAGGGCGACGAAGAGCGGCTGACCGGCCGCATCCACAGCTTCCGCCGCGGTGTGACGCGCTATCCGATTCCCGGCGCGCTGGTCTATCCGGCGACGTCGAGCGATCTCAAGCAGATCTACGCCAGCGACGGCCGCGCCTCGGTCCAGATCGGCACGGTGTTCCCGACCAAGGACATCCGCGCCGGACTTTATATCGACGCACTGCTCGGCAAGCACTTCGCGCTGCTCGGCTCGACCGGCACCGGCAAATCGACCAGCGCTGCGCTGATCCTCCACAAGATCTGCGAGACCGCGCCCGAGGGCCACATCGTGATGGTCGATCCGCACGGCGAATACGCTGCGGCGTTCAAGCAAACCGGGCAGATCTTCGACGTCTCGAACCTCAACATGCCCTACTGGCTGATGAATTTCGAAGAGCACTGCGAGGTGTTCCTGACCACCACCGGCAACGACCGCCAGGAAGACGCCGACATTCTCGCCAAATGCCTGCTCCAGGCGCGCGGCCGAAACCGGCTGGCCGAGGGGATGGGCAAGATCACGGTCGATTCGCCGATCCCCTACCTGCTCTCGGACCTCTCGAACGCGATCCAGACCGAGATGGGCAAGCTCGACAAGGCCGGCTCGTCGGCTCCGTATATGCGGGTCAAAGGCAAGATCGACGAGATCAAGGCCGATCCGCGCTACCAGTTCATGTTCTCTGGCATGCTGGTCGGCGACACCATGGGCGAATTCATCGCCAAGATTTTCCGCCTGCCGAGCAAAGGCAAGCCGATCTCTATCATCGACGTCTCGGGGGTCCCCTCGGACATCACCAGCACCGTGGTTGCGGTGCTCAGCCGGCTGGTGTTCGACTTCGCGATCTGGGCGCGAGACGAGAAGACCCGGCCGATCCTGCTGGTCTGCGAAGAGGCGCACCGTTACGTCCCCAACGAGAAGAACGCCGACGGCTCCTCGGTCGGCCGCATCCTCAGCCGCATCGCCAAGGAAGGCCGCAAGTACGGGATTTCGCTCGGGCTGATCACTCAGCGCCCGTCCGATCTGGCCGAAGGTGTGCTCAGCCAGTGCGGCACGATCATCTCGATGCGGCTCAACAACGATCGCGATCAGGCCTTCGTCAAGGCGGCGATGCCCGAAGGCGCGCGCGGCTTCCTCGATTCGATCCCGGCGCTGCGCAACCGCGAGTGCATCATCTGCGGCGAGGGCGTCTCGATCCCGATCCGCGTCGCCTTCGACAACCTCGAAGAAATGAAGCGCCCGGCCTCCGAAGACCCCTCGTTCAGTGAGCTGTGGAGCGATCAGGGCGGCGAAGAGGAAATGGTCGTGCGCACCGTTCAGCGCTGGCGCGCGCAAGGGCGCTAGGCGGCTAGGCCGCTACCATTTCCCGAGCTTTGGTGAACACCAGAACCCCGTCGTCGATCGGCGCGGTCTTGAGAGCCTTGCGGTCGAAACGGTATTCCTGGTTGAGCCGCCACGGCAGCGCCACCGCGCTCTTCGGCATGATATGCTTGCCGCGCTGGATGTAGCCCGACGAGAAATCGAACAGGTCGTCTTCCTCGAGTCCGTGGTCGGCGGGCAGCACCGCGGTCGCGACATTGGCGCCAACCGAATCGAGGTGATTGAGCACCTTGCAGACGAATTCGGCGTTGATATCCGAGCGCAGCGTCCAGCTGGCGTTGAGGTAGCCGAACACCACCGCGAGATTGGGCACGTTCGAGAACATGCAGCCCTTATAGTAGAAGCGCTCCGACCAATCGACCGCCTCGCCCTCGATGCTCACCGCGATCTTGCCCGCCACCGCGAGGCTCAGCCCGGTTGCGGTGATGATGATGTCGGCGTCGAGATGCTGGCCCGATTTGAGCTGGATGCCCGAAGCGTCGATCCGCTCGATGTGATCGGTGACGATCTCGGCCTTGTCGGCCTTGATCGCCTCGAACAGGTCGGCGTCGGGGACCAGGCAGAGCCGCTGTTCCCACGGGTTGTAAGGCGGGGTGAAAGCCGCTTCGTCATACTTGTCGCCGAGGTGCTGCTTGATCTGTTTGGTCAGCGCGTCCTTGACCTTTTGCGGCTTGTTGCGCGCCATCTTGAACACCCAGTCCTGCATTCGGATGTTCTTGAAGCGCGTGATCGCATAGGCCCAGGTCTCGGGCAGGAACTTGCGCAGGGTGTTGGCGAAGCGGTCCTTGGCCGGGCGGCTGGCGTACCACGTCGGAGTGCGCTGGAGCATGGTGACATGGCCCGCGCCGGTCTCGGCTATCGCTGGGACAATCGTCACCGCGGTCGCGCCCGAGCCGATCACCACTACGCGCTTGCCCTGGTAATCGAGATCCTCGGGCCAGAACTGTGGGTGGACTACCGTGCCGGCGAAATCCTCGCGCCCGGGAATCCGCGCGTCGAACGGGTTGTCGTAATCGTAATAGCCCGAACCGAGGAATAGCCAGCCCGCGGTCATCGTGCTCAGCGCGCCGTTCTCGTCCTCCATTGTCACGTGCCAGCGGCCATCGGCGCCCTGCCAGTCGGCCGATACGACCTTGCGCCCGAAGCGCAGGTTGGGGCGGATCCCGCGCTCGTCGACGATGCGGTGGAGGTATTCGAGAATTGCCGGCCCGTCGGCGATAGACTTCTCGTGCTTCCACGGCTCGAAGATGAAGCCGAGGGTGTGCATGTCGCTGTCCGAGCGGATGCCGGGATAGCGGAACAGGTCCCAGGTTCCGCCCAGATCGGCGCGGCGTTCGACCACGCGGTAGGTCTTGTTCGGGCACAGCATCTCGAGATGCGCGGCCATGCCGATGCCGCTGATTCCCGCGCCAACGATCAGCACGTCGACATGTTCGACAATCGAACCCACCGCGTTCATCGGCCCAATCTCCCTACTGACACCGCTGTAAACTTTAACCGTCCGCTTAACCCATCGCGTGTGGCATTGCCAGCATCAAGCGCCTTTGGCGGCGGTGCGCCTCGGTGTTGCGATCCGGCACCTCGCGCCCGACGCAACCAATCGGCGCGCGCGATCGAGCGCCAGCTGTGGACAGCCTGCTTGCCCTGCCGCGCACAACCGCATAGCGGCGAATCGCTGTCGCGAGACTGTCGCGTCGTTGTCAGATTCGCGTTTGGGGAGTTGGCGATGTTCGGATGGTTCCAGCGGCTGCTGCCGCGCTCGGGCGATTTCTTCGTGTTGTTCGAACGCCACGCCGCGACGATGCAGGCCGCGGCTGAGGCGCTGGTCAGCCTGACCGCGGGCGAGGGCGAGCCGGGCGCGCACTTCCGCACCATCCGCGACCGCGAGCACGACGCCGACGAGGTCATCCGCGAAACGCTGCACGAGGTCCGCCAGACCTTTCTCACCCCGTTCGATCGCGGCGCTATCACCTCGCTGATCGGAGCGATGGACGACACCATCGACGAAATGCACGCCACCGCTTCGGCGATCGACCTTTACGAAGTCACCCGCTTCGATCCGCAGATGAAGGATGCCGCGCGGGTCGCGCTCGAAGCCAGCCGGCTGATCTGCGAGGCGCTTCCGCTGCTGCGCGACGTCGAGCGCAACGGCCGCCGCCTGCACGAGCTGACCGCGCGGATCGTCCAGCTCGAGGGCGAGGTCGACGGCCTCCACGATTCGGGGATGAAAGCCGCGTTCCAGGCGCAGAAAGCCGCGCCCGATCCGCTCGCCTTCATGGTCAACCGCGAGATTTACAAGCACCTTGAGCGGATCGCCGACGCCTTCGAGGACGTCGCCAACGAGATCGACAGCCTCGTCATCGACCATGCATGAGCTGGCCTTCCCGCTGCTGGTCGGGCTGATCGTCCTCGCGCTCGCGTTCGATTTTCTCAACGGGCTGCACGATGCGGCGAATTCGATCGCCACGGTGGTCTCGACCCGGCTGCTCTCGCCGGTCAACGCAGTCCTGTTCGCCGCTGCGGGCAATTTCGCCGCCTATTGGCTGGTCGGGCTCCACGTCGCCGAGACCGTCGGCAAAGGGATCATCGACAAGGACGTGGTCACCCCCGCGGTGGTGTTCGGGGCGCTGATCGGGGCGATGTTCTGGAACGTCGTAACCTGGCTCAAGGGCATCCCCTCGTCGTCGAGCCACGCCCTGATCGGCGGGCTGCTCGGCGCGGGCATCGCGCACGGCGGGTTCGCCGCGGTCGAAAGCTCGGGCACCACCAAGACGCTGATCGCGATCTTCCTCTCGCCGACCATCGGCTTCGTCCTCGCGATGACGATGGTGCTGCTCACCTCGTGGCTGTTCAAAGGCTTCCAGCCACGCCGTGCCGAGAGTGTGTTCAAGACCTTGCACCTGTTCAGCTCGGCGGCCTATTCGATCAGCCACGGCGGCAACGACGCGCAGAAGACGATGGGGATCATCGCGGTGCTGCTCTATTCGACCGGGCAGCTCAAAGGCGACTTTCACGTGCCAGAGTGGGTCGTCATCGCCTGCTATGCTGCGATCTCGCTCGGTACGCTGTCGGGCGGATGGCGAATTATCAAGACGATGGGCACCAAGATCACCCGGCTCAACCACCACACCGGGTTCTGCGCCAGCACCGCGGGATCGGTGGTGGTGTTCGGGGCGAGCGCGCTGGGCATTCCGGTTTCGACCACCCACGCGATCACCGGTGCGGTCATCGGCACCGGCGCCGCCCGGCGCGCCAGCGCGGTGCGCTGGGGCGTCGCCGGCCGCGTGGTCACCGCCTGGTTCATCACCATCCCGGCAAGCGCCGCGGTCGGCGCGGTGTTTTACGTCCTCACTCGCATGTTCTGAGGGCTGCGGCGGTTACCGCCGCGTTCACCACGAAAAGTGTCGCAGCGCGCATTCGCGCCTTGGGGAATCGCCTGCTTTCAGGTTAGCTTCGTCGCGGGATAAATGCGCGGGGAGGGTCGCTTGACCGAGCTTGCGGAGGCTGTGCCGGCTGGCGCGGAAGAGGGTGTCGAGATTGCCGATGACGCGCTGCCCAGCGGTGCGCGCGCGTTCGCCGGGGCGAGCCTGCTGGCCCTGGCGGCTTGCGGTGGCGGCGGGGGCGGCTCGGGCGGCGGCCCAATCGGCGGCGGACCCGCGCCGACTCCCACGCCCACCGTCGCCCCGATCTCCGCCACGCAGGCCTCGCGGTTCCTCTCGCAGGCCGCGATCGGCTATTCGCGGGCGGATATCGCCAACGTCACCTCGCAGGGCTTCGGGGGCTGGCTCGACAGCCAGTACACGCTGGGCCGGCCGCAGAAGTTCTGGGATTTCCTGATCGCCGGCGGCTACGACAATTTTGCCAACCAGAACAACCAGGCCGGCTTCGATCCGATGATGTGGTCGCAGCTGATGAGCGGCGCCGACGTGCTGCGCCAGCGGGTCGGGCTGGCGCTGCTGTCGCAATGGGTGGTGTCGATCGACGGCATCGCAACGCCGTTTCGCCAGTTTTCGATGGCGGCCTACCTCGATGGGTTGTGGGACAACGCCTTCGGCAATTACCGCAACATCATGGAAGCGGTGTCGACCAGCACCGCGATGGGCCTTTACCTCACCTTCCTGGGCAACCGGAAGGCCAATGCCGCCACCGGCTCGATCCCCGACGAGAACTACGCGCGCGAGCTGATGCAGCTGTTCACGATCGGGCTTTCCCAGCTCAACATGGACGGGACGCTCAATCAGCCGGGCGGCCAGCCGGTCCCGACCTACACCCAGGCCGACGTCGGCCAGGCGGCGCGGGTGTGGACCGGCTATACCTACGCCAACTCGGTCACCACCACGCCCGCGCGGCATCAGCTTGGGATGATCGTCAACGCCGCCAATTTCGAAACCGGCGGGGCCAGCTTCCTCGGGATCAATATCCCGATCGGCAGTGATGGCGCGACCGCGCGGCGAGTCGCACTCGACGGACTGTTCCAGCATCCCAACGTCCCGCCCTTCGTCGCCAAGCAGCTGATCCAGCACCTCGTCACCAGCAACCCCTCGCCGGCCTATGTTCAGCGCGTCGCCAATGTCTTTGCGAACAACGGCAGCGGTGTGCGCGGCGACATGAAGGAGGTGGTCCGCGCGGCGCTGCTCGATCCCGAGGCGCGCGACGATACGGCAATCGCCAGCCAGACCTTCGGCAAGCTGCGCGAGCCGGTGGTGCGGCTTGTGCAGTGGGCCCGCGCGTTCCGCGTCACCTCGCCGACCAATGCCTGGCCGTTCGGCAACACCAACTCGACCGCCAACCGCATCGGCGAAAGCCCCGGCCGCGCGCCCAGCGTGTTCAACTTCTTTCGCCCCGGCTATGTCCCGCCGGGCACCACCCTGGCCGCGAACAACCTGGTTGCGCCCGAGTTCCAGATCACCAGCGAGCCCTCGCTGATCGCCTATACCAATTACATGCAGACGGTGATCCAGAGCGGCGCGGGCGAGGCCCGGCCCGATTATTCGGCGCTCGCCGCGCTGGCGGGCGACAGCCAGGCGCTGCTCGACGAGCTCAACCTGCTGCTCGCCGCCGGGCAGATCCATCCGACCGTGATCGGCCAGATGAAGACCGCGCTCGATAGCATCGCCAACACCACCAACCGGACCTACGCCGCGGTGCTGCTGGTGATGGCGAGCCCCGACTACCTGGTGCTGAGGTGAGCCGCATGACCGACGACGTCTCCCGCCGCGCCTTCATCAAGCGCGCTTCGGCCTTGTCGCTGGCCGGCGCCGCGACCCCGTTCATCACCAGCCTGGCCGCGATCGGCGAGGCGGCGGCCGCTACCGCCAGCGACTACAAGGCCCTGGTCTGCGTGTTCTTCTACGGCGGCAACGACTACGCCAACACCGTGGTTCCCTACGACGCCGCGCGCTACGCGGTGTACCAGCAGAACCGCAGCGCGATTGCGCTGGCGCAGGGCGCGCTGACGCCGACGCTGCTCAATCCGTCGGTCGCGCTGCCGGGCGGCGCGCAATACGCGCTCGCCCCGCCGCTCGCCCCGCTGCTGCCGCTGTTCAACGCCGGAAAAATGGCGGTCGCGCTCAATCTCGGCACTCTGATCCAGCCGACCACCAAGGCGCAGTACCAAGCCAACAGCGTGCCGCTGCCGCCCAAGCTGCTCAGCCACAACGACCAGCAGAGCTACTTCCAGGCCTCTTCGGCCGAGGGCGCGACCTCGGGCTGGGGCGGGCGCATCGGCGACCTGTTCCAGGCGGGAAACGGCACCGCGACCACGACCTGTATGAATGTCAGCGGCAACGCGGTCTTCCTCACCGGCAGGGCCGCGGTGCAATACTCGGTGACCACATCGGGACCGATCGGCCTGACCGCGCGCACGACGCTCCAGGGGTCGGCGGCGGCGAGCACGATGCTGCAGAACCTGCTGCGCGGCGCGGGCACGGCACACCTGATGGAAGGCGCGGTCGGCCAGATCGGCGCGCGCGCGCTCGATCTCTATGCACAGGTTTCGGGCGCACTGGCGGTGGCCCCGACAACGACCACGGTGTTTCCCGCCGCCGCCGACCCGACCTCGACCCTCGGCGCGCAATTGGCGATGGTCGCCAGGCTGATTTCGGTCTCAAGCGAGCTCGGGGCCAAACGGCAGGTGTTCTTCGTCTCGGCCGGACGGTTCGACAACCACAGCGAAATCCCGACGCTGCACCCGCTGCTCCAGCAGAACTTCGCCGATGCGATGCGCGCGTTCTACGATACCACCGTCGAGCTCGGCGTCGCCAATCAGGTGACGACTTTCACCGGCAGCGACTTCGGCCGCGCGCTGACCAGCAACGATGACGGCTCGGACCACGGCTGGGGCTCGATGCACTTCGTGCTCGGCGGGGCGGTCAACGGTCGGCGCTACTACGGGATCAACCCGGTGATTATGAACAACGGGCCCGACGATATCGGCCAGGGCCGCCTGATCCCGACGATGAGCGTCGATCAGTACGCCGCCACGCTGGCGAGCTGGTTCGGCGTACCCGACAGCCGCATGGCCGAAATCGTGCCCAACATCGGCAACTACGCCGGGAGTCCGCTGGGGATGAACGTCGGCTTCGTCTGACACGCGCGCTCTGGATTCAGCGAGCAAGACCCTTGGCAAGCCCCCGCACGCTTGCCACAAGCGCGCTTCTCGAATGTTTCAGGGGTTCGCAACAATGCATAAATCGTTCTGGCTCGCCGGCGCGGCGCTTTCGCTGCTCGCCGCTCCCGCCGCTGCCGGCCCGGCCGAGGACCGCGCAGTGGCGCAGGTGCTCGACGAAGGGCTCAACCGCAGCCAGGCCATGGTCACCGCCTCGGAGTTGATGGACGGGATCGGCCCGCGGCTGACCAACAGCGACAACTTCTACCGCGCGAGCGACTGGGCCCAGGCGAAGTTCCGCGCCTGGAACCTCGCCAATGTCCACACCGAGAGCTGGAATTTCGGGCTCGGCTGGAACATCGGCCCGCACCGCGCGACGATGATCGAGCCGCGGCGGATCGAGATGACCGCGATTCCGGTTGCATGGTCGCCGCCGACCGCGGGGGTGCTGCGCGCCGGCGTGGTGGTCGCGCCGATGACAAAGCTCGAGCATTTCGACGATTGGCGCGGCAAGCTCGCCGGAAAGATCGTGCTGGTCAGCCTGCCGGGGACCAGCAGCGAACCCAAAGAGAGCCCGTTCAAGCGGCTCGAGGATTCCGACATCGGCAAGTACGACGCTTACGATCTGCCCAGCTTCGATCCCGACGCGCAGGCGCGGAGCGTCAAGTCCAGGCGCTTCGCCAAGCAGCTCAGCGATTTCCTCAAGGCCGAGGGCGCGCTCGCCTCGGTCAAGATCAGCTACCGCGACGGCATGCTGGTCCACGGTGAGGGCTACGCCTTCCAGCCCGGCGGCGCGCTCGTGCTGCCCGCCTTCGAGCTCGCCGCCGAGGACTACCGCCGGTTGGTCCGTCTCGCCCAGGGCGGCAGGCCGCCGGTGATCGAATTGCTGAGCGAGGCGAGCATCGACGCGCAGCGGCTCGAGACCCACAACATTGTCGCCGAAATCCCCGGGACCGATCCCAAGGCCGGCTACGTCATGGCCGGGGCGCATTTCGACAGCTGGGTCGCCGCCGACGGCGCCACCGACAACGGCGCGGGTTCGATCGTGGTGATGGAAGCCGCGCGCATCCTGAGCAAGCTGAGGGTGCGGCCCAGGCGGACGATCCGTTTCGCCCTGTGGTCGGGCGAGGAGCAGGGCCTGCTCGGGAGCAAGGCCTATATCGAGCGGCATCTGGCGACCCGCCCGGTCGATCCTTCGCTCGATCCGATCAGCGCGATGGCCGCCTGGCGCAACGCCTTCCCGATCGCGACCAAGCCCGAATACGGCCAGCTCAAGGCCTATTTCAACATGGACAACGGCTCGGGCAAGTTCCGCGGGATATACGCCGAGGGCAACATCGCCGCGGTGCCGCTGCTCAAGGACTGGCTCGCGCCTTTCGCCTCATTGGGCGCGGGCAAGGTGGTCGCGGCCAAGACCGGCGGGACCGACCACGTCTTCCTCCAGGCGATCGGCCTGCCCGGCTACCAGTTCATCCAGGATCCGCTCGATTACAGCACCCGCACCCACCACTCGA
>JBOHIC010000274.1:0-3417 GCA_050725835.1 Novosphingobium sp. | reverse complement strand
GTGTAGCCGAGGTAGGTGTTCACGAACATGTTGGGCTGGTGCATGTGGCAGCTCATGCACTGCGCGGTGGGGATCGCGCGGGTGAAGACGTGGCGCAGCGGGTGGCCGGACTGCTTCTTGCCGCCGGCGGGGGGGGCGGCATCGCCATGATCGCCCTTGAGCGCGCCGTGATCCTCCGCTTCGCCGTCGGAAATCGCCGGGTCGGCGGTGATTGTCTCGCCGTCTCGGCCGAACGGGGCGTAGGTCAGGCTGTGGCGTGGTTCGCGGTCGTTGGCATAGACCACGTGGCACCCGGTGCAGCCCGAGTGGCGATAGTCGCCGGGCTGGTCGTTGGTCCCCATGAACCACATCAAGGGATCGTTGAGCCGGGTCTTGTGGATGTTGAGCACCGGAATCGCCACCCTCAGCCCCGTGCCGGGGCCGCGGTTGGACTGCTTGAGATCGGGCCTCCCTGGCTCCTCGAGGCGCTGGATCGAGCCCGAGGAGTTGGGCAGCCCGACTTCGGCGAACCCGGTGTTGTTGGTGCGCCCGCCGTCCTCGAACACCCGGAACACGTCGCCCGGCGGGATCACGTTCCAGCGCGGCAGCGGGTAAAGCTCGGCGAGCGCGCCGCGCGCGGCCTGGCGGTTGCTCACCCGGCCCGCCGGATTGCCCGGCGAGACGATCTTCGCCGGCTCGCCCTCGCGGGTGTAAGCCTCACCGAAGACGTAGTTTTTGAACGGGACGATTCCGTTGTTGTAGCTCGCGCCGCCCCACAGCATCGCGCCGGTGGCCATGATCGAGCGCTCCGCCGCCTCGACCGTGGCGAGGTGGCACGCCCCGCACGCTTCGCGCGCCACGCGGTAATCGCCGGGATTGACGAAGCGGACGAACTCGGGCGATTCGCGGTTAAGCAGGGTGTAGGCATGCTTGGGGTTCGCCGATGACGGGTAGTGCCAGCTCCCCGGATAGCGCGGCAGCACGTGGGCTGCGTCGCGCGCGGCGGCATAGGCCGGATCGTTTCGCCGCAGCGCGGGATTGCCGATCACCGTAGCGTTGCCGCCGTGGCAATCGCTGCAGCCCAGCCGCACCGCGGGGGTGACGTGCATCGTCGGCGCGTCGCTGGCGGTGTGGCACGAGATGCATCCGGCGGACTTTGCCGCGGCCTCGTCCTCGCTCTGCCGCGCCGGGGCGGGCGGGGCGGTGACCAGGCGGTAGTCGCGCGGCACTGGCTTCTCGCCCTCGCTGGCGATCCCGCGCGATCCGCCCAGCAGCAGTGCTGCCGTGAGCACCAGCGCGGCGAGCGCGAGGATGAGCCGCCGCACCGCCATCAGTAAGTCAGGATCACGTTGGCGAGCACCGAGTAGTAGCGGCGATGGCGCTGGGCGTTGTCAAACAGGTCCTTGAAACCATCCCCCGGAACCAGCGCGGCTGCGGAGAGGCGCGCGACGATGTTCTGCGAGGCCTTGGGCCGCCAGATCGCCGCGGCGGAAAGGTCCCAGCCGATGTCCTTGGGGATCGTCCCCTCGTTGCGCAGTTCCTGCAGCACCGCGGTGTCGGCAAACCACAAGTGGTTGGCGTTGGCCGAAAGGCGCAGCTCGGGGGTCAGGTCGAAGTCCCCGCCCGCGCCGACCAGCACGGTGCCGGGGTTGTTGAAGTTCGACTGGCCCTGTTCCTTCGACGAGCGCAGCGAATTCAATATGCCGTTGCGCCCGTTGACCGCGATCGCGCGCCCGCCGCCGGCGAAGGGGATGGTCTGGCGGATCCAGTAGGAGGTGTCGGCCCCGGCGAAGATCGGGTTTTCGAACACCGCGTCGAACCCGGCTTCGGTATCGTCCTGCGGATCGCCGTCGCCGCTGGCGTAAAGCCCTGAGAGGCGGAAGCGCATCCAGTCCTTGTCGTAAGACAGCTCGGCCGCGGCGAAACCGGCGCGAATGTTTGCCCGGCGGCCAGTGAAGAAGCTGTTGCGGTCCTGCCCCAGCGCGAAATAGCCCGAGCCGGTGAAGCCCAGCCGCCCGAGCCGGCCATCGGCGTTGTAGCCGAGATAGACCACATCGTAATCGCGCCCGCGCAGCGTGCCCAGCAGCGCCGGGCGCACCGGGAAGCCGTTGTCGTCGACCTCGATCTCGTTCCCCTCGCGGTTGCGGTTGTAGGCGACCGTCACCTGGCTGGTCAGCGCCGCAATCGGGAAGTCCTGGCGGTAGAGGTTGGCGACGAAAAGCCAGTCGTCGCGCGGACGCTGGACCACGCTGTTGAGTCCCGAATTGGTGTCCTTTTCGAGCCGCCAGAACGCCGCGAGGTTGTATTGCCAGCGGTTGTTGTCGCGGTTGCCGAAGAAGCGCACGCCGAGCTGCTGGTCGTTGAACAGGAACCCGCGAAAATCGGCCTGGAACGGCTGGATGCCGACCCGCACCGAATCGAAGTCGTAGCGCTCGGAGACGTTGCGAATGTGGTAGTCGACGAACAGCTCCTGCACCCCGAGGAAGTGGTCGAAGCGGTGACTCGGCTTCGACGGCTCGACAAACAACACCCGCTTTTCGGGGACCTCGACGTAGTTGAGGTTGAGCGCGAGCGCGACACGGTATTCGATCTCGGGCGGCTTGAACGCGGTGTTGCCCTTAGTCAGCGCGGCGCTGGCGAGGAAGGTCTGCGAAAGCACGAAGCTGGCGTCTTTGCCGAACACGTCGAGGCTGTTCGGTCGCTCGGTGGTCTGGACCCCGACGGGGATCGGGAAGGTCCGCGGCTCGAACACGCTGTCGGAAACCAGGCTCGCCGAGAAGAACCAGTCGTCGCCCTTGAGGAAGCCCGGGCGCTTGCCCTTGGCCAGCGGCAGGTCGCCCTTGAGCAGGTTCTGATGGAACGGATCGAGCTTGCCGCGGCAGACCTGGCTGAGGCCGGGCCACAGCGCGAAGACCGAAGCATCGCCGCTCTTGGACGGGCACAGCCCGGTCATCACCCGCCAGCGGTCGGGCAGCGGGAATTGGTCGGTGGGGAAGGCCTCGGGCGGCGGCGCGCGCACCGCGCCGGGGTTGTCCTGAGTGACCGCTTCGGGCAGGCCGGACTCGAAGCCCGGGCGGCGGCGGCCCTCGATCACCCCGGGATCGACCTCGGGCGGGGCCGGGCGCTCGGTTTCCGGCTCGGGCGGCGGCGGCTCGGCCGGCTGGGCGAGCAGCAGCGGGATGAGCAGCGCCGCGCTCATAGCCCCTGGCACACGTTCTGCGCGTCGCTGCCGACGAACGGCGCGAAGGGGCAATTGACGTAGCGCATCCGCGCCGAGCGGCCGCCGCCGAGGTCGAACACGATGGTTTCGGCGCGGATCGCCGTGGGGGCGTTGCCCAGCGTGCCGAGCGCGGTTGCGGCGTTGCTCAGGCCGAGGAAGGCGATCATGTCGTCCTGGTCGATCCCGTCGCCCGAAACCCCGATCGCCCCGACCAGCGT
>JBOHIC010000273.1:0-7183 GCA_050725835.1 Novosphingobium sp. | reverse complement strand
GCAGCCTCACCGGTGACGCCGCCCCTGACGGATAGCTCTCGACCCCTCCGCCCCTGCGGGGCACCTCCCCGTTCCGGGGAGGATTTAGCAGCCGCAGTCACCACCGCGCGATATGGGCGATGGAATCGCCGACCCCGACCCCGAGCAGTACCGCCCCCGCCTCGTCGATCGCGATCCCGCCATCGGCGCGTTCGATGTGGGCATAGGCGGCGACGAATTCGCCGAGCCTCCCTCGCGCGGCGAGGACTTTTTCGCCGCCGACATCGCGCACCTCGACGATCCGGCTGTCCCTGGCCTCGCGGATCGAGCGAACCTGGTCGGTGCGCGCGGTCATGGTCGGGCCGCCGTCGAAGATGTCGATGTAACTCTCCCAGGCGAAGCCCTCGTTCTCGAGCATCCGCATCGCCGCGCGACCCGAGGGGTGGGGTAGGCCGATCGCGGCGCGCGCGGTTTCGGGGAGCATCGCGGTGTAGACCGGGTGCTTGGGCATCAGGTCGGCGATGAACTGGTGGCCATTGATCGCGTTGAAATAGTCGGCGTCCTGGAAGTTCATCCCGAAGAACTTGCCCGCGACCCCGTCCCAGAACGGCGATCCGCCGGCCTCGTCGATCACCCCGCGCAGCTCCGCGAGGATTCGCTCGGCGAAGCGCGCGCGGTGGGCGCGGATGAACAGGTAGCGGCTGCGCGCGATCAGCATGCCGAGCCCGCCGGCGCGCTCGCCGGGGTGAAGGAACAGCCCGCCGACCTCGCTGCTGCCTTCCAGATCGGTCGAGAGGCTGAGCATTTCGGCCTTGAAGGTTCGGCCCAGTTCCTCGCTGTGCTGGGTGAGCTGGCCGATGCGGTAGGAATAGAACGGCCATTTGAGCCCGACCTGGCTGAACAGCTGGCAGGTGCCGCGGACTTCGCCGGTCTCGGTGTTTTCGAGCACCAGCACGAACAGGTCGTCGGCGATAGAGTCTTCGTCGCGGGCGAAGGCTTCGGCGGAGCGTTCGAGCTTGGCGGTCAAGCTCTTGCGGTCGGCGGGGAGGTTGGTGAAGCCCCCGCCGGTAAGCTTGGCCATCTCGTAGAGCGGCTGGAGGTCGCGCGCGGTGGCGGCGCGGATGCGGAAGGTCACAGGGTCGCTCCCGTGGCGAGGCGGTGGAGGACGAGCGCGGAGAGCCGGGCGCGCTCGGCGAGGGAAGGGACGATCAGGTACTCGTCGGGCGAATGGATCGCCCCGCCGCGCACCCCCATGGTGTCGACCACGGGCACGCCGCAGGCGGCGATGTTGTTGCCGTCGCAGACCCCGCCCGAGGCGATCCGGCCGAGCGGCTGGCCGAGCTGGGCGGAGCAGTGCTCGACCAGCGCGAACAACCTTTCGGCGCTGGGCGAGAGCGGCTTGGGCGGGCGCGAGATCCCGCCGTGGCGGTGGATCGCGACGTCGTGCTCGCGCGCAACAGTGTCGATCAATGCCTTGATCTCGCCTTCGAACCACTCGACCGAAGCATTCTCGCGCGGCCGGATGTTGAAGCGCAGCACGGCATGATCGGGAACGACATTGTTGGCGCTGCCGCCCTCGATCCGCGCCGGGTTGATGCTCAGCCCGTCGCGCTCGAGCGCCTTGAGCCCGAGCGCCAGCGCCGCCGCCGCGATCACTGCGTTGCGTCCCTCGTGCGGGTTGCGTCCAGCGTGGGCCGACTTACCGGTGACGATCAGGCTGTAGTTCCCGCTCCCGCCGCGCGCTCCGGCCAGCGTCCCGTCGGGGAGCGCGCTCGGTTCGTAAGTCAGCGCCGCCGCCTTGCCCGCGGCGAGCCGCGCGATCAACGGGGCGGAGGAGAGGCTGCCGGTTTCCTCGTCCGAATTGATCATGACATCGTAACCGATCGAGGCCGCAGCATCGCCTGTCTCGAACGCCGCCAGCGCGGCCAGCATCACCGCGATCCCGCCCTTCATGTCGGCGACGCCGGGGCCGCGCAGAGTGTCGTCGTCGATCCAGTGCTGGTGCTGGAACGGGTGTTCGGCGGGGAACACCGTGTCCATGTGCCCGGTGAGAAGGAACCGCCGCTCCGCCTCGGGCCGCACACGCAGCACCAGGTGGCGGCCGTGTTCGAGCGCCCGTTCGCTCCCGTCGGCCGCGATGGCGGTGACCGGCGCGGCTTCCTCCAGCGTAACCTCGCCGGGGAGCGCGGCGAAGGCGTCGGCCAGCAGACCCGCTTGCTCGGCCAGCCCGGCGAGGTTGCCGGTGCCGCTGTTGACCGCGCTCCACGCCTGGACCTGCGCGAGCATCGGCGCAACATCCACACGCCCGAGCAGCGCGGTATCGGTGGTCGAAAGCTCCTCCATCGCGGCCCGGCTGTAGCGGGCCTAATTGCCCTGTCCACCCCCGTTGCCAAGCTTTCGCGGCTGCGCCATAGGCGCTGGCGTTCCTCCCCGGAATCGCCGAATACTCAGGCCCGAGCGCATCCAGCGCCGGTGGCCGCCAGCCGTGAGGAAGCCATGAGCGAACGGGTCGAGAAGTGCGGGCTGCAGGTCGATGCAGGACTCGCCGAATTCATCGAGCGCGAGGTCCTGGCGCCGCTGGGCCGCGATACGACCGCGTTTTGGAGCGGTTTTGCCGCGCTGCTCGCACGCTTCGTGCCCGAAAACCGCGACCTGCTGGCCAAACGCGATGCGCTTCAGGCGCAAATCGACGCTTGGCATACGCAGCGCGCCGGAAAACCGCTCGATCAGGTCGAATATCAGGCCTTCCTGCGCGAGATCGGCTACCTCGTTCCCGAGCCGGCCAGGTTCGAAATCGGCACCGCCAATGTCGACCGCGAGATCGCCGCGCTCGCCGGGCCGCAGCTGGTGGTGCCGATGCTCAACGCCCGCTTCCTGCTCAACGCCGCCAACGCGCGCTGGGGCAGCCTCTACGACGCGTACTACGGCACCGATGCGCTGCCCGATTGCCCGCCGGCGAAGCCCGGAGGGTACGACGCGGAGCGCGGCGCGGCGGTGATCAAGGCGGGGCGGGCATTCCTCGACCTGACCCTCCCGCTCGACGGGGTCGGCTGGAGCGGGTGGGACGGCGAGGGCGTGCCCCCGCTGTGCGACCCGGCGCACTATCTCGGCCGCAAGCCCGGCGGGCTGCTGTTCGGGCATCACGGGCTGCACATCGAACTGGTGCTCGACCGCGCCCATCCGATCGGCGCCACCGACCGAGCGGGGATCGCCGACATCGTCCTCGAAGCCGCGCTGACCACGATCTGCGATCTCGAGGACTCGATCGCCGCGGTCGACGCCGCGGACAAGCTCGCCGCCTATCGCAACTGGCTCGGGGTGATCCGCGGCGATCTCGCCGAGAGCTTCGACAAGGGCGGGCGGACGCTGACCCGCACCCTCGCCGAAGACCGCGAATGGACCTGCCATGATGGCTCCGAGCTGGTCCTCCCCGGGCGCAGCCTGCTGTTCGTGCGCAACGTCGGCCACCTGATGACCAACCCAGCCGTGCTTCTCCAGGACGGTTCGGAAATTCCCGAAGGGATCATAGACGCCGTGGTCACCTCGGCTATCGGCGCACACGACTTGGCCGGGCTCGGCAAGCACCGCAACAGTCGCGAGGGCAGCATCTACATCGTCAAGCCCAAGATGCACGGGCCAGAGGAAGCCGCCTTCACCAACGCGCTGTTCGACGCGGTCGAGGACCTGCTCGGGCTTCCGCGCCACTCGGTGAAGGTTGGGGTGATGGACGAGGAGCGCCGCACTTCCGCCAATCTCGCCGCCAGCATCCATGCGGTGCGGGACCGGATCGTGTTCATCAACACCGGCTTCCTCGATCGCACCGGCGACGAAATCCACACCTCGATGCGCGGCGGTCCGATGATCCGCAAGGGGGCGATGAAGGCGTCAGGGTGGATCGACGCCTATGAGAAGCGCAACGTCGCCATCGGCCTAGCCTGCGGGATGTCGGGCAAGGCGCAAATCGGCAAGGGGATGTGGGCCGCGCCCGACCTGATGCACGAGATGATGGTCCAGAAGGTCGCCCACCCGCGCGCCGGGGCCAACACCGCCTGGGTGCCCTCGCCGACCGCGGCGACGCTCCATGCGATGCACTACCACCAGGTGGCGGTGGCCGACGTCCAGCGCGATCTCGCCCAAGCCCCGATCCCGCCGCTGACCGCGCTGCTGACGATCCCGCTCGCGGAAGGCGTGAACTGGTCCGAGGCCGAAGTGCGCGAGGAACTCGACAACAACGCGCAGGGGTTGCTCGGTTACGTGGTGCGCTGGATCGACGCCGGGGTCGGCTGCTCGAAAGTTCCCGACATCGCCGACATCGGCCTGATGGAAGACCGCGCAACGCTGCGGATTTCATCGCAGCACATGGCCAATTGGCTGCTCCACGGGGTGTGCACGAAGGAGCAGGCGATGGATTCGCTGACCCGGATGGCGGCGAAGGTCGATGCGCAGAACGCGGGCGATCCGGGGTACGAGAAGCTGACGCCCGAGAGCATGGCGTTCCAAGCCGCGTGCGAGCTGGTGTTCAAGGGGGTGGAGCAGCCGAGCGGCTACACCGAGCCGCTGCTGCATGCCTGGCGGCGGCGGAAGAAGGCGGCCTAGAGCGGGATGAGGTAGGATTGAACCACAAGGCCCTTCCCCGCTGGGGAAGGGTTGGGATGGGGGTTCCACGCCAGCGCCGAGCCCCCACCCCCAACCCCTCCCCGCCGGGGAGGGGAGCCGGTAATCACGGAGGCGTCAAACTCCAACAGAGGATTGCATTCTCTGCGGGATATCCTAGGATATCCCTGAAGGAGAAGCTCATGTCAAAAGTCACCGTTGGCAAATGGGGCAAGAGTCTGGCGATCAGGGTCCCGCTCGACGTGGCGCGCGCGGTAGGGCTTTGCGAGGGTGATTCGGTGGAGGTCGAATCTGTCGATGGCGCCATCCACGTTCGGCCCGACCCCGATCTGGAGGCCAGGCGAAGGGACGCCTTGGCTGCGGTCGCTGAAATCCGCGCCGCCGCGAAGGGTCACACCCTGGGTGGCATCACGATCCGCGAATTGATCGACGAGGGACGCAAGTATTGAGCTTCGTCCTCGACGCATCGCAGACCCTCGCTTGCCTGTTCGAAGACGAGGCCCACGACGAGGGGCTCGACTTTCTGGAACTGGCAGCGCGCTCTAGCGCCTGGGTGCCTTCGCTGTGGCATCTCGAGGTCGCCAACGCCTTGCAGATTGGAGTGAAGCGCGGCCGTTGCTCGACGAACTTCGTCGATCAGTCGCTATCGCGCCTGACGCGCTTGCCCATTAACGTGGATGACGGAACTTCCGCCCAAGCGTGGAATGCTACGCTCAGTCTGGCGCGGGCGGAGAGCTTGACGCTTTATGACGCCTGTTACCTTGAACTCGCGCTGCGCCGCGCCCTGCCGCTGGCTACGCGGGATGCCGACTTGATCAGCGCGGGCCGGCGGCGCAGGGTGGAAATTCTGGGTTGCTGAAGCGCGCTACGCTTCTGCTCTCCCCGCTGGTTCACACAGTGCCGCTGCATCGACGGCAGCCTGAGTTTTGGCGCGTCCGCGCGCGATGAGCGGCCAGCCCAGCAATTCGATCGCATTTCCCGGTCGCCGTTCGAACCCCGTCGGCGGGTAGTCGACCGGGCGGTGATAGCTGCCGGCGATCACGTCGAAGATCGGGAACAGCGCGGCGAAGTTGCTGTCGTAGTGCTCGGGCAGAGAGGAATGATGGCGGCGGTGGTAGGCGGGAGAGTTGAGCATCCACGACCAGCGTCCGAAATCGAGCGGCAGGTTGGCGTGGGCCACGTAGTGCCACAGGCTGGTGATCGCATAGACCGTGAGCGCTTCGGGCGTCGGTGCGATCACCAGGTAGGCTGCGGGCCACACGGTCAGCGACTTGATCAGCCGGTCGCCCCAGAAATGCCGGCTGGTGGTGAGCGCCGACATTTCGGGATCGGAATGATGCAGCGAATGCATCGCCCACAGCCACGGGATCGCGTGCTGGACGCGATGGAACAGGTATTCGCCGAGGTCCTGGACGACGATGAACAATGCGATGCCGAGCCAGAGTGGCAGCGCCGCGCCGTCGATCAGCGCCGGGCCGTGCCACACCGCGAACAACCGGTATACGGTGAGCGCGGCGACGAGATTGACCGCCCAGGCCTGCAGGTTGACCAGCCAGTCTCCGCCCCGTCGCTTGGCACGCAACTCGAGCAGGGTCAGCGCAATGACCACCAGCAGCGAACAGGCAAGCGCGGCGAGGAAACTCATGGCGCCGGAACTAGCCGATAAGGCTTAAGGGAAAATCAACCAGCCGAGACGGTCAGCGCGAAGGCCAGTAGCGGGTCGAGCAGCGGATGCACCGCGACGTGCCCGGCCAGCGCCGCGAGCCACCCGTGCCGCCAGTAGAGCCAACCCCAGACGCAGCCGACCAGCCAATATCGCAGCGTCGCATAGAGCGGGTCGGCCAGCACCAGATCGCCGACGTTGGCGAACTGCGCCGCCACCACGATCGCGATCATGACCGGCGCGGCGACTCGGCCCCGCGCGAGCGCCACCAAAATCGCCAATCCGGTCATCAGCAGCAGCCGAAACTCGATCTCCTCGATCGCGGCCATCATGCTGACCACCCACACGCGCGGGAGCAGCGGGCCGGTGTAGAATGTCACGTAGCCGCTCGCCAGGTGCGGCCGGAACAGCAGCGCATCGAGCGCCACGACGAACAGCGTGACACCCACAACCGCCGCGATGGCGTCGCGGATGGCGGCCCTGCCGTCGCGCGGGACGATCCGCAGGCCGGTTCGGGTCCACAGGCGCGAAAACCGCCCGATCACGCCGCCATCTCGCGCGCGACCGTGACGAACTCGTCGACGCTCAGCGTCTCCGCCCGGCGCTGGGGGTCGATCCCCAGCCGCTCCAGTGCCTCCAGCGCCCCCGGCAGTCCCTTCAGGCTTTGCCGCAGCATCTTGCGCCGCTGGCCGAAGGCGGCTTCGGTGACGCGTTCGAGCATGCGCGCCGAGACGCCCTCGGGCATCGTGGTGGGCGTCACGTGGACCACCGCGCTCATCACCTTGGGCGGGGGGGTGAACGCGCTGCGGTGGACCTTGAGCGCGATCTTGGCCTCGCTGCGCCACTGCGCGAGGACGGCGAGGCGGCCGTAGGCGTCGGTGCCTGGCGCGGCGACGATCCGTTCGGCGACTTCCTGCTGGAACATCA
>JBOHIC010000272.1:0-18124 GCA_050725835.1 Novosphingobium sp. | reverse complement strand
GACTCGAACTGCGGCGCCTTGGAGACGCGGTTGATCACCCCGCCGCCGCCGCCGCGGCCGAACAGCAGCGCATTGGCGCCCTTGAGCACCTCGACCCGCTCGATGTTGTAGAGCGGGCGATAGTACTGCGCGTCGTCGCGGACCCCGTCGAGGTAGAAGTCGGCGGTGCTCGACTGGCCGCGCAGCACGATCTGGTCGCGGTGGCCTTCGCCCTGGCCGAGGGTGACCCCCGGGACATAGCGCAGTGCGTCGTTGAGCTGGGCCAACGCCTGGTCGTCGAGCTGCTCGCGGTTGAGCGTGACGATGCTCTGCGGGGTATCGATCAGCGGAGTGCCGGTCTTGGTTCCGTTGACTTCGGCAGGGGCTTCCTCGCGGTAACCGGTCACTACGATCGGCTCGGCTTCGGCCTCTTCGGCCTGGGCGGAGACGGGTAGGAGCAACGCAGTGAGGGCAGTGCCGAGGACAAGTTTGGCGCGAATGGTCGACGGCACGAATGGGGTTCCCTTCAATTGCGAACGATTTGCAATAAAGGTCCGCTAATGCGAATCGTTCGCATGGGCAAGATGCAAAATTGCCCGAAACGCGATTTCCGCTTAGATCGCGCCCGACCTCGGAAAGGACCGCAATGCACGCGACGATCTGGCACAACCCGAACTGCGGCACTTCACGCAGCACTCTGGCGATCTTGCGCGAAACGCCGGGGATCACGGTGACCGTGGTCGAGTATCTCAAGCATCCGCCACGCGCCGACAAGCTCGCCCAGCTTTACCGCGACGCCGGGGTGACCCCGGGGCAGGGCTTGCGGCTGCGCGGCACCGACGCGGCGGAACGCGGGCTGCCGCAGGCCGCGGACGCGGCGGTGCTCGCGGCAATGGCGGCCGAGCCCGCGCTGATCGAACGCCCGCTGGTTGAAACCGACAAGGGGGTGCGGCTGTGCCGCCCAGCCGAGAAGGTGCGCGAAATCCTCTAGCGGATCAGCTCGGCATCGGGCGTCATTCCGCGAATCCCGAGCAGCAGCACCGCGGCGCAGAGCGCCTCGATCGCGGCGAAGCCGATCCACGGCGAATGGCCGTAAAGCCACACTCCGGCGGCGGGAGCGAAGATATAGGCCGCGCCGTTGACCGAGGCGACGATCCCGGCCGACTGGCCCTGCTCGGCACGGCTCACCGCGAGGCTGGTGCCGGCGGTAAACCCGGGTCGGAACAGCCCGAAGCCCAACGACGCAATGGCCATGCCGAGCGCGATGGTGTGCAGCTGCGTCGCCACCGCGATCAAGGCGATGCCGATGCCGGCGAGCGAGATGCCCCACAGGCTCGAGGTCCGCGGGCCGAGGTGGAGCAGCGGGATGATCCCCCACTGCGCCAGCAGCGAGGCGCCCGCGCCGGCCATCAGCACCAGCCCGGTCGGCCCCGCAGCCAGCGCCGGAGTCGCGCGCAGGCCGAGCCGGTCGAGGATCAGGAAGCCGACGATTCCCAGAATCGCGGCCTGGGCATGTCCGCCGAGCAACCCCGCGAGCAGCCACGGCCGCAGCCGCGAGTCGCGCCAGTTCAGCCGGCCGACCTCCGCCGCCGCGGCGGGAATGTCACCCTCTGTGCCGCTGCCGCCGGGAGGGCGGGTGTCGGAGTTGGCGCTGAACGGCGCGGCGATGACGTCGCCCTTGGCGGCGTAGGCGGGCGAATCGTCGGGCAGGCGCAGCCGCAGCGTCACCAGCACTACCGCGGCGACCAGGGTAAAGGCGGCGAACGGGCTGACCAGTCCCAATCCCGGCAGGATCAACAGCGGCGCCAGCGCGGGTCCGAGCACGGTGCCGAGCCCGAAGCTCGAGGCGATCAGGCTCAACGCCTGGGTCCGCTCGGCGCGGCTGGTGCGGCTGGCGACATAGGCCTGGACCGCGGGCGGCGCGGCCGAGCCGAACCCGCCGTAAAGCGAGCGCGCCGCGGCGAAGACCAGCAGCGTCGCCACCCCGCTGAGCCAGCCGTTGAGCCCGAACCACAGCGCCGCGCCGCACAGGCTGAAGCTGGCGATGAACCCGGTGAGCCCGATCGCCATCATCGCCTTGCGCCCGCGCCGGTCCGAACGGCGCGCCCACATCGGCGCGCAGATCATCCACAGCAGCGCCGACCAGGTGTAGGCGAGGCTGATCCAGAAATCCTCGACCTTGAGCGCGGTCCCGATCGAGGGCATGACCGATTGCATCGCGGTGTTGCCCGCGGCGGTCACCAGCACCACCAGGAACAACAGGAACACCCGCGCCCGGGGCAGGCTGGCGGTGCCCGGCGCGAGCGGCGCGTCGCGAGTATCGACCGGTAGTGACATGCAACCCGTCGCTAGTCTCGCGCCTCGCAGCTTGCAATGGGCGGGTAAATTTGCAAACGGCGGGCGCTTGTTGCGGCAATCACGGACGCTTCCTTCCCCATGGCAAACGGCGAGCTGGCGCGCGAGGCGCTGACCACCCGGGTGACGCGCCGCATCGCGCGCATGCTCGGTCCGTGGGGCGTGTTCTTCGAAGGCTTCCTCGAACATCCGGTGATGGTCGGCTCGATCATCCCATCGTCGCGCTTCACCGTCGCCAAGATGCTCGCCCCGGTGAAGTGGGACGAGTGCAGGGTGTTCGTCGAATACGGCCCGGGCATTGGCACGTTCTGCCGCCCGGTGCTGTCGAAGCTGCGCCGCGACGGGCAGCTGATCGTAATCGACACCAACCCGCTCTACATCGACTACTTGAAGCGCACGATCGCCGACAGCCGGTTCAGCGCGGTGCTCGGCTCGGCGCACGAGGTCGAGGAAATCGTCCGCGCCCACGGCCATGACCATGCCGACTACGTGCTCTCGGGACTGCCGTTCTCCACCCTGCCCGACGGGATCGGCGCCGAAATCGCCGCGGCGACGCACCGCATCCTCCGCCCCAGCGGGGCCTTCCTGGTCTACCAGTTCACCGCTGCCGCGCGCGAGTTCATGGCCAAGCACTTCGCCCGGATCGACCAGGGGTTCGAGTTCTGGAACGTGCTGCCGTGCAAGCTGTTCTGGGGCTGGAAGGACTAGCTCCCAGCCCCGGGAACATCAGGCGAAGGTTTCGCTGTAACCTTGGGCGTTCGGACCGGCGAGCTGCGCGTGGACCGCCGCGGTCAACGCAGAGCTGTACAGGTTGATCGCCACGATCAGCACCAGATAGACCACGAGGGCGACCACCATGGTCCCGATCCCGGGTGCGCTGCCAGCGGCGAAGCCGCCAACCAGCGATCCGGCAAGGCCAAACACGATGAGCAGCATGATCGCAGTCAGTGCGAGCACGAACACGAACCACACGAAGAACACCTTGGCGGCGTTGCCCGCGGTCAAAGCCCACGACCGCGCCATCGCCGCGAAAGGATTGCGCTCGCCGTCCACTGCGATGATCGGCAGGGTCAGCGACAGCCGGGTGAACAGCCACGCGAACACCGCGAACATGATCAGCATGCCCACGAACGCGAGTCCGGGCGAGTTGGTGGCCGCCACCGAGCCCCCGATCACCAGCGAAATCACGAAGACGATCACCGCCACCCCGACGATGACGACGAGCAGGGCGCCAACCACCGACAGTGCGCTGCGGAAACCATCGCCGATCGCATCGCCGACCGAAGGCCTGCGCAGCAGCGAGGCCATAACGCACAACGCCGCGAGGCCTGCCATCCCCACCACGATAGTAACCGCATAGATCACCCAGAAGCCGATCCCGAGCGACGGCTGCGGATCGCCCGGCATCGCCGTCGCCGCGGTGAGGAACGACGATCCCGTCGTCGCCATCATCACCCCGGTCAGGGCGACCTGGAGCACCAGGAAGATCCCGAGCACACCGAGCAGCGGCCCGAACCGCTCCTTCACCGCGCGCGAGGCGTCGGCATATGTCTGCGAAAAACTGAACTGCATCCCACTGTCCCCCTTTGGTTTTCGCCCAAGGGGAAGAACATCACCTCCGCCAGCGCTTGGCAAGCGTTCAATCGAAAGTGCGCGCATCCTCGCCGCCGTTCTCGCCGGCGAGTTGGCGGTATATCGCGACCACGATCCCCATCATCAGCAGCACCGTGCCAGTCGCCAGCACCCCCGAGAAAAGTCCCGAAATCAGCTTGGCCGCGGTGCTTTCCCCCGCGGTCACCGCGAGGAGCACCCCGAGCAGCAGGCTGAGGAGCAACAGCAGCACGATTGCAACCACCACAAGGAGCAGGAAGAAGTGGCCGATGCGGAAGGTGTTGCCCTGGGTCAGGTTCCACGAACGGCCGATCGCCGCGAACGGATTGCGCCGGCGTTCGATGACGATGGCCGGCAGGGTTAGACAGAACCGCGCCGAGGCGAGGCACCCGACATAGAGCCAGCCCAGCGCTACCAGCAGCGCCGAGCCGGTCAGGCCGAGCACGAAACTAGGCACCACCAGCGCGGCGAGGACGATTATCGTAACGGCGATCTGCGCAAGGATGGTGGTCGGCAGCGCGAACACGCCGCCGCGCAGCGCCTCGCCCACGGTCGGGCGCGGGTGCTCGCCGATCAGGCCGATCACGGTGAGCTGGCCGACCAGCTGGACCAGGCTGACCAGCGCCAGCCACGGCAGCGCTTGCATGAAGAATGCGCTGAGCGCGGCCATCATGACTTCGCGCGATCCGCCGGGCGGCAGCTGCGGCTCGTCGATCAGCAGGCCGAAGGCGAGGTTGGGGAGCAGCAGGAACACCCCGCCGACCACCGCCAGTACCTCGCGGTTGCCCGAAAGCGCCGCCACCCCGTCGCGCCAGGCGCGCATGCTGTCGAACTTCATCGCGGTCTCCTTCTCGCCCCTTGATAAGCGCAGCGAAAGGCCGCAGGCAACGCGCGATGGCTGCGGTTATGCCCGAAACGATCGAACTCAAGCGCGAATCGGCGCCGGTGGACTATCGTGCCGCACTCGAAGCGATGGCGCAGCGCAATGCCGGCATTGGCGCGGGCGATGCGCGCGAGCTGGTCTGGCTGCTCGAGCATCCGCCGGTCTACACCGCCGGGACCAGCGCCGCGCCAAGCGAACTGCTCGATCCGCGCTTCGAGGTGGTCGAGGCGGGGCGCGGCGGGCGCTATACCTATCACGGTCCCGGGCAGCGGGTCGGTTACGTCCTGCTCGATCTCAGGAACCGGGCGCGCGATGTGCGCGGGTTCGTCCATGCCCTCGAAGGCTGGGTGATCGCGACACTCGGCGATTTCGGGGTCGAGGCCTGGCGCGCCGAGGGACGGATCGGGATCTGGACCCGCGACGTCGGCGCGGGCGAGGCCAAGATCGGCGCGATCGGGGTGCGCATTCGCCGCTGGGTGACGATGCACGGTTTCGCGGTGAACCTCGACCCCGATCTGTCGCACTTCGCCGGGATCGTCCCCTGCGGGATCGCCGATCACGGGGTCACCAGCCTCGCTCGGCTCGGGGTGAGCGTGTCCCCCGACCAGTGGGACGAGGCGCTGCTTGCCCGCGTGGGCGATTTCCTCGCCGCACTCGAAACACCCTGCCCGAAACGCGAGGCCGCATGATCCGTATCGCCGTGTCCCTCGCGTTGCTTGCCGGACTGGCCGGGTGCCAGGGCGAGAAGAAGGACGACAACCGTTCGGCCGAGGGCGAAATCCTCCCCGGCTCGGTCAGCGACGCGATGCTCCCGCTCGACACCGTCCGCTCGCAGCCCCCGCTCGCGCCCAAGAGCGAGATCGAGCCGGCCGCGAAGGGTGATGCAAAGGCGCGTCCAAGCGACTCGGCCTCCGCCGATCCCACCGAACCCGCCAGCGCCGCACCCGAGCCCGCCCCGGTGGTCGAACCCAGCGCCGAGTAGCTAGTCGTCGATCCCAAGCAGCCGCTTGGCCAGCTTGAGGTGCGGCTGGTCGATCATTCGCCGGTCGATCTGCAAAGCCCCCGCGCCTGGGTTCGCGGCGAAGCGCTCGACGATTGCGCGGGCCTCGGCCAGTTCGGCCTCGCTCGCGGTAAAGGCGGCGTTGATGATCGGAACCTGGACCGGGTGGATCGCAAGCATCCCGGTGAAGCCGTCGGCGCGGCTGGCCTCCGCAATCGCTTTCAAACCCTCGTTGTCGTTGAAATCGGCGTGGAGCGTGTCGATCGCCATCGCCCCGCGGGCGTGCGCGGTGAGCAGGGTCTGCGCGCGGACCATGCGGAAGGCGTCGGTCCACCCCCGCTCGTCGCGCTTGCGGCTTGCACCGATCGCGGCGGAGAGGTCTTCCGCCCCCCAGGTCAGCCCGGCGAGGCGCGGCAGCGAGGCGTCGATATAGCGCGCGATGGTCATCGCCGAAGCAGGAGTCTCGCTGACCAGCGGGAGGATCTTGGTGGCCCCCGCGGTGACCTGCGCGCGGCCTTCGAGTTCGTAGAGCTCGGCGGCGAGCTGGGTCACCGCCTCGGGTCCGGCGGCCTTGGGCAGCATGATCCCGTCGGGCGCGCCGGGCATCACCGCGACCAGGTCGTCGCGCCACAGCCGGCTGTCGAGATCGTTGATCCGCACCCAGCGGGCGATCCGGCGCTGCTCGGTGAGCTGGCGGCGGGTCGCCACGAGCCAGTCGCGCGCGAGATCGCGCGCCGCCATCTTGTTTTCGGCCGCTACCGAATCCTCGAGGTCGACGATGATCGCGTCGGCCCCGGTGGCGAGCGCCTTGCCCAGCTTCTTGGCGCTGTCGCCGGGGACGAACAACCAGGACCGCAGCGTCATCGGTATCTCCCGCGTCAGGCCGGCTGCAATGCCGGATAGTCGATGTAGCCTTCCGGTCCGGGCAGATACCAGCTTTTCGGCACGTTGACATTGGGCGCCCACTCGGCCCCGAGCGCGATCCGCCGGTCGAGGTCGGGGTTCGATATGTAGGGCCGCCCGAAGCTGACCGCGTCACAGCGCCCCGCGGCGATGTCGGCCGCGGCATTCTGAGCGGCATAGTCGCTGTTGAGCACGACTGGACCCGAATAGATCGAGCGGATCAGCGGGCTCTGCTTAGGTACGTCGGTGCGCCCGAAGCTGCCCTCCGGCCCCGGCTCGCGCAGCTCGAGAAAGCCGATGCCGAGGTCTTCGAGCACCCGCGCCGCCGCGCCGAACACTCCTGCAGGGTCGGGATCGTCGCAGCCCTGGGTTTCGCCGTTCGGCGAAAGCCGGATCGAAACCCGGCCAGCGCCCCACACCGCGATCAGGCGCTCGAGCACTTCGCGCATGAAGCGGGTGCGGTTCTCGATGCTGCCGCCGTAGTCGTCGTCGCGCAGATTGGTCGAGGCGCGCAGGAACTGGTCTACGAGGTAGCCGTTTGCCCCGTGGAGCTGGACCCCGTCGAACCCGGCGGCCTTGGCGTTCTCCGCCGCCCTGCCGTAGTCGTCGACGATCCGCGCGATGTCGCTCTGGCTCGCCGCGCGCGCCTGTTCGTAGGGCTTGCGCCCGGTCGGAGTGTGGGCGTGGTCGGGGCCGGTGGTGGCGGAAGCCGAGATCGGGGGCTGGCCGCCGAGAAAGTCGGGGTGCACCAGCCGCCCCATGTGCCACAGCTGGAGCACGATTCGCCCGCCAGCCTTGTGAACCGCTTCGGTGGTGAGCTTCCAGCCCTCGGTCTGCGCCGCGCTCCACGCTCCCGGCGCCGACGGCCAGCCGAGCCCTTCGGCGGTGATCCCGGTCGCCTCGGTGATGATCAGCCCGGCCCCGGCGCGCTGCGAATAATATTCGGCCATCATAGCATTGGGCACGAAGCCGGGGTCGGCGCGGCCGCGGGTCAGCGGGGCCATAAGGATGCGGTTGGGCGCGGAAATCGCCCCGAGCCGGATCGGCTCGAACAGGATATCGGTCATGCGGTCGGTCGTCCCTAGTCGATTTCGTTTTGCAATGTGTCGCGCCGAGCTAAGGCGTGGCCATGGCGATTGCAACGGGGAGCACGGCAGAGCGGGGCGCGCGCGACTGGAGCGCGCTGCACTTTGCCGCGCTGCTCGGCGGCAATGTCGCGCTCGCGCTCGGGCCTTTGTGGGTGCGGCTGGCCGACAGCGGCCCGGTCTCGGCGGGGTTCTGGCGGCTCGCGCTGGCGGTGCCGTTCATCGCGCTGCTCGCCCGCGCCAACGGCCAGCGGCTCACCGGCTTTCCGTGGAAGACCGCGCTGGCGGTAGGGGTCGGCGGGATCTTCTTCTCGCTCGACCTCGCCAGCTGGCACGTCGGGATCGAGCTGACCCGGCTCGGCAACGCCACCCTGTTCGGCAATGCCGGATCGATTCTGCTGGTCGCCTGGGGGCTGATCGCGCTGCGCCGGCTGCCGCGCGCGAACGAGTGGCTGGCTTTCGCAGCGGCGCTCGCCGGCTCGGCGATTCTGCTCGGGCGCAGCCTCGAGATCGACCGGACCACGCTGATCGGCGACCTGCTCTGCGTCCTCGCCGGGTTCCTCTACACCTTCTACATCCTCCTCCTCCAGCGCGCCCGCGATCACTTCGGCAACTGGTCGCTGCTGGTCTGGGCGAGCGTGGCCGGGCTGCCGGTGCTGCTCGGCATCGCGCTGCTGCTGGGCGAGCCGGTGCTGCCGCAGACCTGGTGGCCGCTGATCGTCCTCGCGCTGACCAGCCAGGTGATCGGGCAGGGGCTGCTGGTCTATTCGCTCAAGCACTTCTCGCCGATGATCGTCGGGCTCGTCCTGCTGACCCAGCCGGCGGTTTCGGTGGTGATCGGCTGGGCGGTGTTCGATGAGCTGCTCAGCCCGCTCGACGGCATCGGCATGGTGCTGGTCTGCGCCGGGCTGGTGCTGGCGCGCGGGTCCGAACGCGAGCCATCGACGCCGGCCTGATCGGGCGATAGCCTCCCGCGCACGAATCGTTCGGGAGAGAACAATGCGATTGCTCGCCGCCGCCTCGCTGCTCGCGCTGACACTAACGCTCGGAACAGCCCCGCTTGACGCCAAGCCCGCGCGCGCGGCCGCGCGGCTCGCGCTCGCCGACGCCCGCTTCGAAGGCCTCGGCCAGCGTTTCGTCGCATCGGCCACCCGGCTCTCGCCGACCGAGGCGACGGTGCTCGGCGAGCATCGCTACGACACCTTGCTGCCCGACATCACCGCCGCGGGCCGCGCCGCGCGCGCCGCCGAATGGCGCGCGATCCTCGCCGATATGGTCAAGCTCGATCGTCGCCGCCTGAGCCGCGCCAACCAGGTCGACTATGCGGTGCTCGAGAACGAGCTGCGCTATCGGCTGTGGATCAACGACGTCTCGCAGGACTGGGCGTGGAACGCCCAGCTCTACAACGACATTGCCGGCGGCGCGCTCTATGGCCTCGCGGCGCGCGAGTTCGCGCCATGGGACGTCAGGCTCAACGCCGCGACCGCGCGGATGGAGGCGCTGCCGGCGTTCCTTGCCGAGAGCCGCCGCCAGCTGGTCCCGGCGCGGGTGCCCAAGGTCTTCGCCGAGACCGTCGCCAGGCAGAACGGTGGGATCGTCGAGATCGCCGAGGGCATGCTCGCCCCGAACAAGGCCACGCTGAGCGCGGCCGACCGCGCTCGGTTCGACGCCGCGTTGGCGGGGCTCAAGGCCGCGGTGGCCAATCACCAGAAATGGCTCGACAGCGAGCTGGTTCCCCAGGCCAAGGGCGATTTCCGCATCGGCCCCATGCTCTATGACCAGAAGATGAAGTTCGCGCTGGTCTCCGACATCACTCGCCCCGCGCTCAAGGCCAAGGCACTCTCCGCCAAGGCCGAAACCCGCGCCGAGATGTATGCGCTGTCGCGCAAGGTGCTCGCCGGCAAGACCGATCTCGCCATGCCCGACGCGCCCAGCGCCGCGCAGCAGCAGGCGGTGATCGAGGCGGCGCTCAAACTGTCCTACGCCAAGCGCCCCAGCCGCGACCGGCTCGAGGCGCGCGCCCGCGAAACGCTTGCCGAGGCGACTGCTTTCGTTGCGGCCAAAGGCTTTATCCGGATGCCCGACGGGCCGACCAAGATCATCACCATGCCCAAGTTCCAGCAGGGCTTCGCGGTCGCCTACAACGATCCGCCCGGGCCGCTCGAAAAAGGGCTGGCCAACTTCTACGCGGTCTCGCCGATCCCTGAAGACTGGACCGACGCGCAGGCAACCAGTTTCCTCTCCGAATACAACGACTACATGATCCACGACCTCTCGATCCACGAGGCGATGCCGGGGCATTACCTCCAGCTCGATCATGCCAACCGCTCGCCCAGCGTGCTGCGCGCTTACCTCGGCTCGGGGCCGTTCGTCGAAGGCTGGGCGGTTTACGCCGAGGGGGTGATGAAGGACGAAGGCTACCTGAACGGCGACCCGCTGTTCGCGCTCACGGTGCTCAAGATGCGGCTGCGCTCGATCACCAACACCCTGCTCGACATCGGCATCCAGACCGAGGGGATGAGCCGCGACGAGGCGATGAAGCTGATGATGGAAGGCGCGTTCCAGCAAGAGCGCGAGGCCGCGGGCAAATGGGTTCGGGCCAACCTCTCCTCGGTGCAATTGCTCAGCTATTTCACTGGCTACGAGGAACACCGCGCGCTCCGGGCCGAGGCCGAGCGGCGCTGGGGCAAGGGCTTCACCTTGCGCCGCTATCACGACGGCGTGCTCGGCTTCGGCTCGCCCCCGGCGAAATACGCCCGCGCGATGTTGTTCGGCCTGCCGATCGGCTGAGCGGAACCCGCGCCCGGCCCGGCGCGTTCCGCAGCGATGGAGATCGACTGCGCGATCATCGGCGGCGGCCCGGCGGGGCTGGCTGCGGCGACCTATCTCGCGCGCTACCGCCGCCGGGTGGTGGTGTTCGACCGCGCCGGGAGCCGCGCCGCGCTGATCCCGATGAGCCGCAACCTGCCCGGATTTCCCGATGGGATTTCGGGACGCGACCTGCTTGCGCGGCTCGCCGATCAGGCGCGGCAATGGGGGGCGGAGCTGCGGCCCGGTAATGTTGCTTCACTCGCCGCCGAGGGCGAGGTCTGGCGGCTGGGCGGCGAAGGGATCGACCTCACCGCGCGCGCCGTGCTGTTCGCCACCGGGGTCGACAACCGCCGCCCGGCGGATATCGACGAGGCCACGCAGGCCCGCGCGCTCGCCGCCGGGCAGCTGCGTTACTGCCCGGTCTGCGACGGCTACGAGGCGAGCGGCCAGGCGATCGGGGTGATCGGCGCGACCAGCCACGGGGTCGCCGAGGCGCTGTTCCTGCGCACTTACTCCGACCGCGTCACCCTGTTCACCCGCGAGCACTGCGAACTCGACGAAACCGACCGCGCCGCCCTGGAGAAAGCCGGGGTCGGCTGGGATCCGCGCCCGGTGAGCACCTACGATTTCGCCGGACCGGGGGTGCGGCTGCACCTCGCGGACGGCGCGGTGGCGCAGCTCGACACGATCTACCCCGCGCTCGGCTCGGCCCCCAACACCGAGCTGATCGAAGCGCTCGGCCTGCGCCGCGACGAGGATGGCTGCATCCTCGTCGACGAGCACCAACGCCTCGGCCTCGCCGGACTCTACGCCGCGGGCGACGTGGTCGCCGCGCTCGACCAGATCGCCGTCGCCTTCGGCCACGCCGCAATTGCTGCGACGGCGATCCACAACGATTTGAGGGAGCGGGATGGCGAGGTGCTGGAGCGCTAGCGCGCGCCCAAATCCCCCAGCCCCACTGTCCCGCTCGCCAGTTCGAGCATCCGGTCCAAACTCTTCTTCGCGCGCAGCCGCAGCCCCTCCTCGATCTCGATCCGCGGCTCGAGATCGCGCAGGGCGACGTAGAGTTTTTCCAGCGTATTCAGCGCCATGTAAGGGCAGATGTTGCAGTTGCAGTTGCCGTCCGCGCCGGGCGCGCCGATGAACTGTTTGTCGGGGATTGCGAGCTGCATCTGGTGGATGATGTGCGGCTCGGTGGCGACGATCAGGGTGTCGCCGGGGAAGGTCTTGGCGAACTGGAGGATACCGCTGGTCGAGCCGACGTAATCCGCGTGATCGACGATCGTCGGCGGGCATTCGGGGTGCGCGGCGATCGGCGCGCCGGGGTGCTGGGCCTTCAATTTGAGCAGCTCGGTTTCCGAGAACGCCTCGTGGACGATGCACACCCCCGGCCAGAGCAGCATGTCGCGGCCGAACTTGCGGTTGAGATAGCCGCCGAGGTGGCGGTCGGGGCCGAAGATGATCTTTTGCTCCTTGGGAATCTGGCTGAGGATCGTCTCGGCGCTCGACGAGGTGACGATCACGTCGGAGAGCGCCTTCACCTCGGTCGAGCAGTTGATGTAGGTCAGCGCGATGTGATCGGGGTGCGCCTCGCGGAAGGCCTTGAACTTCTCGGGCGGGCACGAGTCTTCGAGGGAGCACCCGGCGTCGAGATCGGGCAGCACCACGATTTTCTGTGGCGACAGGATCTTGGCGGTGTCGGCCATGAACTTGACCCCGCAGAAGGCGATGACATCGGCGTCGGTCGCCGCGGCCTTCTTCGACAATTCGAGGCTGTCCCCGACGAAATCGGCGAGGTCCTGCAGCTCGGGCTTCTGGTAATAGTGCGCCAGGATCACCGCGTTGCGGTCCTTGCGCAGACGGTCGATCTCGGCGCGGATGTCGACGCCGGCGAGGTTGGTCGGCTGGGCGGTCATGCCGCCTAGGTGGCCGCTCAGCGCCCGGTGCGCAAGGGCGTGTCGGGCGGCGGGGCGAATTCCATCCCGGGCACCGCCGCGCCCGGCGAGCCCGCGACGACGCTCTGGTAGAGCCAGTCGCCAAACGCGGTCGGGGCAATCAGGCTCGGCGCGACGATGGTGAAGGCCAGCGCGGCGAGGCCGATGCCCCACGCAAGATGCACCCGGCCAAGCTTGCGCTTGTCGCGGATCGCCCCGGCGATCGGGAACAGTGAAGCGGCGACCCCCGCAGCCTCGAAGGAATAAGGGATCAGCAGCGGCATCGGCAGCAGCCGGCCGAATGCCGGCCCGATGATCAGCGTCATCCCGCAGATGTGCAGCCGGGAATGCCAGTCGGTGCGCTTGCGCATCACCACCGCCGCCGTGGTCAAGGCGACGAAGCCGAGCAGTGACAGCGGGTTGGCGAGCAGGAACTGCTGGGGGCGGAAGAAGAACGGCACGGTGCCGTTGCGCAATATCGCGATCATCACCGTCAGCGCCGCGCCGACCATCACCACCATCCACCCCACCGCGACCCAGCCGAGCTTGCGGTGCAGCGCCAGCGGCCCGCGAGTGGCGAGCCACGACTGCGCGACGAAGATTGCGACCCAGCCCATGAACACCACGGCATGGACGTGAACTCGAAGCGGCGAGGCGAACGTCGAGCGCCCCATCAGGTATTGCGTTGAAAATCCGGCGATCACGGTCAGCGCCATGACGATCGCCGTGGTCGCGGCGAAGCGGTGGTCCGAAGCCGGCTCTTCGCGCGGCGGAGCGTAAGCGAGCGTGGCCATCGAGCCCTCCCTACAGCAGGTGGAAGTGTACCCCGATTCGCGTGCAGGTTCAATTCGCCGGTACGGGTTCCCCCTCGAAGCGCACCGCCACGGTGACGTCGCCATAGCCCGCGACCTGGAGCGGGATCGCCAGATTCTGGCGGATCGCGTCCTTGGCCGCGCCGCGCGCCAGCCCCATCAGCACCGGGCTGGCGGCATTGCGGGTGGCCTGCTGTTCGGCCAGCCGGGTGGTGTTGCGGTTCAATTTGTCCTGCGCCTCGCGGGTGATGAACACGCCTTCGCGCAGATACTGCGCGCGCGCCTCGTCGAGATTGGGGCGCGAGAGCCGGAGCGGCGGGAGCAGCACGTCGAGCCGGTGCCTATCGGCGTCCCACTTGAGCCGGTTGCGGTCCATCGCCGAGAGGTCGACGGAATAATCGACCCGCGCCGGGACCACCGCGACCTGCTTGGTCTTGAGCAAGCCGAGATAGCGGCTGTCGTCGCTCGCAACGACCGGGGCGAGCTCGGCGCTGAACACGGTCAGGCGGTTCTGCTTCTCGAAGGCGGCGAGGCTGGTGGCGAGCGGATCGCCGAGCTTATCGGGCTTGAAGACATGCCAGCCGAGTACGCCGAGCGCGGCGACGAACAGCAGCCACGGCAGTGCGGCGCTGCGGGCCGGGGCGACGGCGGTTACAGGATGATCCATCGGTCCCCGGAACGCGCCGCGCGGCCCTGGCGTTCCAGGTCGGTCAGGTGAGCGAGCACCGAGCGCCCCGCCGCGCCGGTCAGTCGCGGGTCGAGCCCCTTGTACATCGCCGCGACCATCGCCGGGATTTCCTGCGGCCCGGCGCCGAGCAGGCGGACGATCTGCGCCTCGCGCTGGCGGCGGTGGCCGAGCATCCCGCGCACCAGCTGGCGCGGCTTGTCGACCCACGGGCCGTGCGCCGGGTAATAGCGCTTGTCCGCGCGGTCGTGGAGTTTGCCGAGGCTCGCCATATAGGCGGCCATGTCGCCGTCGGGGGGCGAGACCACGCTGGTCGACCAGGCCATCACATGATCGCCGGTGAACAGCGCTCCGCTCTCGACCAGGCTGTAGCAGAGGTGGTTGCTGGTGTGGCCGGGGGTGGCGACGGCTGCGAGCGTCCAGCCGTCGCCGGAAACCGTCTCGCCATCGCTGAGAACGCGATCGGGCGCATAGGTCGGGTCGAACGCCGCGTCGGCGCGCGGGCCGTCGTCCTCGAGCACCAGCGGGGCGCAGCCGACGATCGGCGCTCCGGTCGCGGCCTTCAATGGCGCGGCGGCGGGGGAGTGGTCGCGGTGGGTGTGGGTGCACATGATCGCGACCAGCTTCGCATCGCCCACTGCAGCGAGGATCGCTTCGACGTGGCCGGCGCCGTTGGTGTCGGCGTGGCCCGCCGCCCCGGTCCCCGCCGGGCCCGGGTCGATCACCGCGACTTCGCTGCCAGCGCCGACCACGTAGGTCTGCGTGCCGGTATAGGTGTAGGGCGAGGGGTTGGGGGCAAGCACGCGGCGGACCAGCGGTTCGCACTGCTCGGTCAGGCCGGTCGGCCAGGGTTTGGGCGGGGCGTCCATCGTGCACGGATATGGCGGGTCCGCCCCGCCGCGCCAAGTGTTAGTGCGGCGACACCGCGCCCAGCCGGCCCCGCAGCTGCGCCAGCGCACTGGGCAGTTCGGAGTCGCGTTCGCGCCAGCCGCGGTCGAGCCGCAGCAGCCGGGCGTAGAACCGCTCGGTCGCGCCGACCAGTTCGCGGGTCTCGGGCTGGAGCAGGCCGATCCGCTCGGCGTCGGCGACGGGAAAATCGGCGAGCCGCCCGCGCCGGCGCAGCTGGAACTCGCTGAGCTCGCCGGCGAAGTAGGCGCGGTGATTGAGCAGCCAGGCGATCGCATGCATCATCCGCGTGGTGGTGCGCAGCGCCTCGCAGGATAGAGCGATCCGAGCCGCGCTTTCGGCGAGGCCCGTGCTTTCGATCCGCCCCGACAGGTCGAATGCCCCGCGGACCTCGTCCGAAAGCACCAGCGCCTCGCAATAGAGCGCCTCGACGATGCGCGGATTGAGCGATGCGGGGGTGGCCATGGCGGCAGCGATAGTCCGCCCGCAATGCGCCTGCCAATGCCGCGGCGCTGTCATCTTGGGGTCAAAAAAGGACTGTCCCGGCGGGGGACGAAAAATCGCGTCCGCTCAGGCGATGATGTCGGGGATCAGGTAGTCCTCGATCATCGCGATCTGGTCCTTCAATCGCAGCTTGCGCTTCTTGAGCCGGGCGATCTGGAGCTGGTCTATGATCGGCGCCGCGCTCAGCGCGTCGATCGCGGCGTCGAGGTCGCGGTGCTCGATCCGCAGCATTTCCAGACGCTTGCGCAATTCCTCTTCGTTCACCCGCGCGCCTCTCGCCCATCGCCGCGGCTGCGGCACGTCCTGTCGAAGGGCGGGACAATCCGCCGCAGGCATCGCGGCGTCCATCGCAACCCTGTCGAACACGCTTCGCAAGATATGCTTAATGTGCTTGTATGACAATTGCACCGGCGCCGGGATCGCTCCCGAGTCGGATCGCTCAGGCGCCGATGCATGGATCACCCTTCGGGGGCTCACCCCAGGGGAGAAGCCGGAAAGGAGTGTCGCCAATGGAAACATCGCATGTCAGCGCCCTGCACACCAAGCACGCAGGGCTGGAGCGGCAGATCGAGGAAGAGATGACCCGACCCGCCCCTGACTACGCCATGATCCAGGCCCTCAAGAAGCAGAAGCTGAAGATCAAGGAAGAAATATACCACATCCACTGATCGCCTGACGCCCGGTTCCCTTGTGGGAGCCGGGACGCCGGCGGCAGTATGGTTCCATCGACCCGCGACGCGAATTTCGTCGCCTGCGCGTTTTCAAGCCACGCGCTTTGGGTTAGGCCGCGCGCATGACTGCCGCCGTCAACGCCGCCCGCACGATTCTCACCGGCCTCCACGACGTGATGGCCTCGCGCTCGGGCGCGCAGGCCAAGCTCAACAGCGTGGTCGGGACGATCGCCAGCGGACTCGATAGCGAGGTCTGCTCGATCTACCTGCTGCGCGAGGGGATGCTCGAGTTGTTCGCCACCAAAGGCCTGGCGCAGGAGGCGGTCCACGTTACCCGGATGGACATCGGCGAGGGGTTGGTCGGGACCATCGCCGCCAACACCGAGACGCTCAACCTTGCAGAGGCGACCGCGCACCCGGACTTTTCCTACCGCCCCGAAACCGGCGAGGAGAAATTCCATTCGTTCGCCGGGGTGCCGATCGTCCGGCGCGAACGCGCAGTCGGTGTGCTCTGTGTCCAGCACGTCGAGCCGCGGCGCTACGAGGAAGTCGAGATCGAGGCGCTGCAGACCGTGGCGATGGTGCTCTCCGAAGTGATCGCCAACGCCGACCTGGTCGACGAGGAAGCGGTCGCCGCGCTCGGCCCGCAGCAGACCGGGCCGCAGCGCCTGGGCGGGCTGACCCTGGTCAAGGGGCTGGCGATCGGCCACGCGGTCTATCACCAGCCGCGGATTACCATCGAACACGTCATGGCCGACGACCGCGATGCCGAACTGCAACGGGTCTATCACGCCTTCGACAAGATGCGCGAGCAGATCGACCGGATGGCCGGCCAGGCCGAGTTCGGGGTCGGCGGCGAGCACGAAGAGGTCCTCGCGACCTACAAGATGTTCGCTTACGACGAGGGCTGGAGCCGGCGGATCATCGAGGCGATCGACAGCGGCCTCACCGCCGAGGCGGCGATCGAGCGGGTCCAGCAGCGCACCCGCATGCGGATGCGCCAGATCGACGATCCGCTGCTGGCCGACCGGATGCACGATCTCGAGGACCTGGCCAACCGGCTGCTGCGGACCGTCTCGGGACAGATGGGCACCGCCGCCTCGATGGGGCTGCGCTCGGACACCATCCTGATCGCGCGCAACCTCGGCCCGGCCGAACTGCTCGAATACGACAAGCGCCGGCTAAAGGGGGTGATCCTCGAAGAAGGCTCGCTGACCGCGCACGTGGTGATCGTCGCGCGGGCGATGGGGGTGCCGGTGCTCGGACGGGTGCGCTCGCTACGCGGCCAGGTGCGCGAGGGCGATCTGCTGCTGCTCGATGCCGATCAGGGGACCGCCACGGCGCGGCCGGCCCCGCCGATGGTCGAGGCCTTCGAGGCGCGCTTTGTCAAAAGCCGGGAGCGGCAGGCCGCCTATGCCGCGCTGCGCGAGGTCGAGCCGTTCACCCGCGACGGCACCCGGATCACGGTGATGATGAACGCCGGGCTGCGCGACGACATGCCCGCGCTGGCGCAGACCGGGGCCGACGGGATCGGGCTGTTCCGCACCGAGTTCCAGTTCCTGGTCTCGGCGACGCTGCCCGCGCGCGACCGCCAGACCAAGCTCTACCGCGACGTGCTCGACGCCGCCGGGGATAAGCCGGTGGTGTTCCGCACGGTCGACATCGGCGGCGACAAGATCCTGCCCTATCTGCGCCACAACGACGGCGAGCACGAGGAGAACCCGGCGATGGGCTGGCGCGCGCTGCGCGTCGCGCTCGATCGCGACGGGCTGCTCAAGGTCCAGGCGCGCTCACTGCTCGAGGCGGCGGCGGGGCGGACGCTCAACGTGATGTTCCCGATGGTCTCCGAACCGTGGGAGTTCGACGCGGCCAAGGCGGTGTTCGAGCGGCAGCTGGCGTTTCTGCGCGGCCAGAAAAAGCCGGTCCCGGAGACGATCCGCTACGGCGCGATGCTCGAGGTGCCGGCGCTGGCCGAGCAGCTCGAC